>CAYTPO010000047.1:0-5476 GCA_964439815.1 uncultured Thiotrichales bacterium | reverse complement strand
CGTAGCGAGGGAAAGCCGTTTTAGGTCATTTTTTTCACTGATTTGAGGAGAATATTGGTTATATTTGACGAAAATCAGGGGGAAAAAGGGCCAAAATGGCTTTCCCGCAGTAGGCTCCCTATTCTCGGACAGGCTCCTAGGCGGGTACGAACACACCAGTGTCTGATCGGCCTCTATTTCCCCGTCCACCCTCAATTATGCCACCTGTTTGCTGCGCGACAGCGCTCCACCCGTGGGGCGGGGTGCTCCTAGGAGCCTGTCGGACTTAACGCTGTTTGGCTGCGCCCGCAGGAAGTGCCCTTGGGGTGCAAATCTCTGGATGGCAATTAACTCAGCTTATCCTGTTTATCAAATAGCTCTGCTATTCTCCTCACACGATAAACTGACTTAATTCACCCCCAGTAATTTTCGCTTCAAACGGTTAAGTCCGACAGGCTCCTGGATCTGGCAGATTTCAAGGGCAATCCGAGCGGTGACTGCATATGTGAACTACCCGCTGAATAGTTACCAGGCAACCAACTGACCCGCCTCCGCCCTACTCTTCCATTGGGGTAATATCGTCCTTGTTGATTTCAGGCAGTTTGTCGCAGGGTACTTCACCCCCCATTTCGCAGATGACATGGGCCATTTTTTCCATCCGCTCGTCCATCAGATGGATGTGCTCGATCAACCCGTGAAAGGCGTTTGCCACAGGATCCGGCATGTCCTTGCTGGTGCCATAGGCATCGAAGCCCATTTTCTCGGCCAGCTTCTGCTTGCGCAATTCCCGCTCGCTCTTGCGTGGTTCAATGACTCGGCCGGGGATACCCACAACCGTTGCACCGGCAGGTACATCCTTGAGCACCACTGCATTTGACCCTACTCGCGCCCCCTCGCCCAGCGTCAATGGCCCCAGTATTTTTGCACCTGCTCCGACCACGACGTTATTCTGCAAAGTCGGGTGCCGCTTGCCCTTGTCCCAACTGGTACCACCCAGCGTAACACCATGATACAGCGTGCAGTCGTCCCCGATTTCGGCAGTCTCGCCAATCACCACCCCCATGCCATGATCGATAAAGAAGCGTCTGCCAATGGAAGCGCCAGGATGAATTTCTATCCCGGTAAACAGACGGGAGATATTGGACAACACACGAGCCAGCCATTTGAACCCGGCGTTGAACAAGACATGGCTGATGCGGTGCACCATGACTGCCCAGATGCCCGGGTAGGTGGTCAGGATCTCGAAGCGCGTTCGGGCTGCCGGATCTCGTTCAAAAACGCAGTTAACGTCTTCGCGGATATGGCTTAGCATGGTTTTGGTTTCCGTTGATGAGGGAGCGAGGCAAACAAGGCCGCTGTCCTGCAGTTGAATCCGAAGCTTGAGCGTGGCGACTGGCGCAAGCCGTTGTCTGGCTCTTCAAGCAGATCGATGTTTGGAAAGCGCCTTGAGGATACCACGCAAGATCTTGATTTCATTGATTGTTGGTCTTGCCTTTACAAATAATCTGCGGAGTTTGAGCGGTAGCTGTCGCGGATTATCGCGGTCCAGATAGCCGGCTTCCACCAGATTCTGCTCAAGCTGTGCGTGAAAGCTGTCCATCATGTCAGCCGGTGCATACTCCTCTTCCGGTCTGTCGCTTTCGCGCACCTTATTGCCGAGTATTGCGACCCTGAGTTCATAGCAGATCACCTGTACCGCAGCAGCCATGTTCAATGAGCTGTATTGTGGATTGACCGGGATATTTACCAGCTTCTGACACAGGGCCAACTCGTCATTGCTCAGTCCGGTACGTTCCCGACCGAAGACAATGGCGATCTTGCTGCTACCCAGTTCGGATGCCGCGAGCGAAGCGGCTTCTCGTGCCGAGATCACAGGCCAGCGCAGGGTGCGCAGTCGGGCACTGGTGCCCAATATCAGCTGACAACCCCGGAGTGCCTCGGCCAGGGAATCGACTGTTGTGGCGCTGGCGAGCACATCATCGGCCCCGGCTGCCCGGGAAGTCGCCTCGACACAGGGATAATCCTTTGGCCTGACGAGGCAGAGCTCACTCAACCCCATGGTTTTCATGGCGCGGGCTGCAGCGCCGATATTTCCAGGATGCGAGGTTTCAACCAGCACGATCCTGATATCTGATAAATCCGACACAAAAAAACTCACATTGGAAAGGCGTGTTTGCTATTCTTACGCGCCCTTCATTGTTGACCTTCAGCAGAGTACACCATGCATCCGATGTTAAACACCGCCATCAAAGCCGCCCGTTCGGCAGGCGCCATTATCTTACGCAACATTGATCGAATTGACACTTTAACCATCAAGACCAAATCGAGAAATGACTTTGTCAGTGAGGTTGATCGTCAGGTAGAGGCGGAAATCATCAACCTGTTGAAAACGGCCTACCCCGATCATGGCTTTCTCGGCGAGGAGTCCGGTACACAGGCGTCAGACTCCCCTTTCCAGTGGGTGATCGATCCACTCGACGGCACCACCAATTTCCTCTATGGCATCCCGCATTATTCGGTTTCCATTGCACTGCGGCACAATAATCATTTCGAGCAGGCCGTCATCTATGATCCCTTCAAGGACGAGATGTTTACCGCCTCACGTGGTAGCGGCGCCCAGCTCAATGGCCGCAAGATACGGGTAACCGCGGCGCGCTCGCTGGAAGGCGCATTACTTGGCACCGGCATCCCCTTTCGTGAAGACCAGGATCTCGATCTCTATCTGAAAACCCTCGCAGCCCTGATCCCCGGTACTGCCGGTATCAGAAGGGCCGGATCGGCAGCGCTTGATCTGGCCTATGTCGCAGCAGGCAGGCTCGATGGTTTCTGGGAATTCGGTGTCCACAAATGGGATATTGCCGCTGGCATCCTGCTGGTTCAGGAGGCGGGAGGTCTGGTTGGCGACCCCTATGGCGGGCTCGATCACTACCAGAGCGGCAATATTCTTTGTGGTGGTCCCCGTGTTTACAAGGGCATGCTCGAAAGGCTGCGCAATATCAGCGAGCTACGTGCTGCCCAGGGATAAATTCCCGTAATCACCGGACGCTCCGACACCCCCATGATTGATAATTGTCAATCATGCTATCCTTCAGAAAAACATTTGAAGGATCTGGAGTATCCGATGTATCAAATACTACTGAATATCTTTATCCCCCCCTTGGCCATCTGCCGGTATGGAGCAGCAGCCTGCTGTATCTATCCCGTATCAGGTATCTGGTTGGGAGGATTGGCGCTGTTGGCCTACCACTTCATGACACCGCACCATTTCAATGCCATGTCGGAGCTTGGCAGCTTGTATGGTGGGATTTTTATGGTCCTGGTGGCGATTGTCTGGACCCGGCTGACACTGAACAAGGTCGAAGCCGATAATAACCCGCGGCAAAACCGTGGCAATTCGATCTGCCGCCGGATCATCCCCAGCCCGCAGGAACTCGATCCACTCGAAGAGGTGATCAAGGCCAGAAAGGAATCATGAAGGAAACGTCTTCCCGCTCGGGAAGACGTTCGAACCATACCCCGATCTGATCAGGGCATACTATCCAGCTCTTCCTTGTCGCGCTCATCAGGAATCAGATCCTGCTGGCTGACACCCATCATCAGTACCGAGTTGCTGGCAATATAGATGGAAGAGTAGGTTCCCACGATCACACCAACAATCAATGCCACCGAAAAGGAGTGGATGACTTCCCCACCCAGAAAATAGAGTGCAACCAGCACCAGCAACGTGGTCAATGAGGTGATGATCGTCCGTGTCAGGGTCTGGTTGATCGAGATATTGACCACCTCTTCCGGCGTTCCCTTGCGGATCTTCCTGAAATTTTCCCGAATACGATCGAACACGACGATGGTGTCGTTCAGGGAATAACCGATAACCGCCAGCACCGCTGCCAGTACCGTCAGATCGAATTCCATCTGCGTCAATGCAAAGAAGCCCAGTGTAATGACCACATCGTGTACCAGCGCAATGATCGAGGCGAAGGAAAAACGATACTCAAAGCGAAAGGCGACATAGATCAGGATACCAAACAGCGCATACAGCATGGCCAGTCCACCATCCTCACGCAGCTCCTCCCCTACCTGGGGACCGACAAACTCCACCCGGCGCATTTCCACCGGATTGTCGGAGGCCTTCTTCAGCAACTCCAGAATATTGTCGCTGATCAGTGAGCGATCCTCGCCTTTCTTGGGTGCCAGGCGAATCAGCACCTCCTTGGAGGTACCAAAATATTGCACGGTGGCACGCTCAAAGCCGCCAGCCGTCAATGCAGAGCGAATTTCGCCCAGATCGGCAGGTTCCTGATAGCCGACCTCGACCAGCGTACCCCCGGTAAAATCCAGGCCGAGATTGAGGCCGCGCGCTACAATCAGCAGGATGGAGGCCAGTACTGCAATAACCGAGAGAATGGCAGAAATCCTGCGCTTCCCCATGAAGTCGATATGCGTTGATTCCATCATGATTGGATACCTCCGATAGAGAGGGACTCAAGTCGTGCCTTGCGCCCATAGACAAGATTGATGATGCCTCTCGAAACCACGATCGCAGTAAACATCGAAGATGCAATACCGATACTCAACGTTACTGCAAACCCCTTGATGGGTCCGGTACCAAATGTAAACAGCACCAGAGCGGCAATCAACGTAGTGATATTGGCATCCAGAATGGTCGAGAAGGCCTGCTCATAGCCGGCACTGATACTCGCCTGTGGCGAGTTCCCGAGTCGCAACTCTTCGCGAATCCGCTCGAAGATCAGAACATTGGCATCCACCGCCATACCCACCGTCAATACGATACCGGCGATACCGGGTAGCGTCAGCGTCGCCTGTAACATGGAGAGTACCGCGACGATCATGACCAGGTTCATCGCCAGCGCAATGTCGGCCACCAGGCCAAACAGCCGGTAGTAGATCGCCATGAAGATCATGACCAGTACAAAACCGATGGCCACCGACAAGAAGCCCTTTTCGATATTGGCCTTGCCAAGGCTCGGCCCAACCGTGCGTTCCTCAATGAAGTACATGGGCGCGGCCAGAGCACCGGCCCTGAGCAGCAGCGCCAGATCACGCGCCTCGCGGGAGTTGTCCAACCCGGTAATCTGGAAGCGTTTGCTCAACTGATCCTGGATGCGAGCCACATTGATGACTTCCTCGACCTTGCTGCCGTCCGGCTTGGTTTCGATAAAGACCACGGCCATCAACTTCTTAATGTTCTCACCGGTGGCCTTGCTGAACATCCGCGCGCCCTTGCCGTCCAGCGTGATATTGACCGAAGGACTGCTAGTCTGGGAATCAATACCCGAAGCGGCACCGGTAATATACTCGCCGGTCAGAATGACACGTCGCTTCAACAGAATCGGATTGCCATTGCGCTCCTTGAACAGCTTGTCCTGCGGCGGTACCCGCCCGGATGCCTGGGCAGCAAACGGGTCACCCTGTTCGTCCACCATGCGAAACTCCAGCGTTGCAGTGGCTCCGAGTATCTTCTTGGCGCGAGCAGTAT
>CAYTPO010000046.1:0-45888 GCA_964439815.1 uncultured Thiotrichales bacterium | reverse complement strand
GGTTGTGGCTACCTGATCCTGGGTAAACTTGCTGGCGATCTTGCCCCTGAAGAGCACGCGAAATTGTTCTTGTTGACTGGCCATAGGCGGAATGGGGTGTTATGTAATGTAAGTTTCTGAAATACCGGAGATATTGGCGGTAAAAGTTATCGGGTTTTGACAGGTTCATCCACTGAATAGTTTTGGGTTTGCTGAATTCAGTGAGATTGGTTGCTCGTTTTGTGATTGAAGCACAATAAATTCCGAAATATCGGCGTGATAGCCGTGGGCAACGGGAACTATATTGGGCAGGGAGTGATTGACAATGAAATGGGGAAGCTTAGCCGTCGATGAAAGAATTCAGCAAGCCCCACCAGACAGATGGAGCTGAAATCCGGAATGCTGGTCCAAAAGGAAGGTGGCCAGGAGCCTGTCGGAGTCAACGCTGTTTGGCTGCGCCCGCAGGAAGTGTCCTTGGGCTGCAAATCCCCGGATGGCAATCAACTCAGGGATTTTCGCTTCAAACGGTTAAGTCCGACAGCCTAGGAGCCTGTCCGAGAATAGGAAGTCTACTGCGGAAAAGCCATTTTGGCCCTTTTTCCCCCTGATTTTCGTCAAATATAACCAATATTCTCCTCAAATCAGTGAAAAAAATGCCCTAAAATGGCTTTCCCTCGCTACGACTACTATTCTCGGACAGGCTCCTAGCCGGTGAACTTTCCTTCCCGCAGGCGCTGGGCATCCATCAGTTCGATTTCACGTGCACCGGAAACGACAACTTCCGGGTCGGGAACGAAGTCCAGATTGGAGTCCAGGCGTTCGTAGGGCACGCTGTTCAGAATGACCTTCATGACATTGAGGCGTGCCTGATGCTTGTCGTTGGAGCGGATGATGGTCCAAGGGCAGGAGGCCGTGTGGGTTTTCTTGAGCATGGTGTACTTTACATTGGTGAACTCGTCCCAGCGCTCCTGCGCCTGCACATCCACCTCGGACAGCTTCCACTGGCGCAAAGGGTCAGTCTTGCGTCGCTCGAACCTTCTGGCCTGCTCCTCCTTGGTAACGGAAAAGTAGAGCTTGATCAGGGTCGTGCCCTGACGCACCAAATCCTTCTCGAAGCCCGGGACGCCCTTCATGAAATTCTTGTACTCCTCGACGGTACAGAAGCCGAATACCGGTTCGACCATGGCGCGGTTGTACCAGCTGCGATCGAACAGCACCGTTTCGCCACCGCGTGGCAGCTGGGCCACGTACTTCTGGAAGAACCACTGGGTACGCTGCTCTTCAGTAGGCTTGCCCAACGCCACGATGCGATAGTGCTTCTCGTTCATGTAGCGGGTAACGCGACGAATGGTTCCACCCTTGCCGGATGCGTCACGCCCTTCGAACAGGATGACCAGCTTCTGTTTGGTCTCCTCAAGGTACCTCTGCAGCTTGATCAACTCGGCCTGGTAGGGTTTAAGGGCCTTTTCCCGGCGATACCGCTTTACTCCCTTGCGAACATCACTCTGCAGCTCGATATTCTCGGCTTTCAACTGATGGTAGCGCTCGATCAGTTCCTCCTGCGTCAGCAGTTCACCTTCCACGTCCAGTTGCAGTGGCGCGAGTTCACTGGTGGTAGTCTCGTTCATTGTTATCTCTCGTTAGCGGTTGTTTGTTGATTCTGCACATAGTTCAATCATCGGGATCGAGCTCTATGTCGTCGTCATATTCAGTTTCGTCGTCATAGTTTCCATAGAGGTCGGGAACGAAGGTCTGATCTGACATCGGGGGTCTGACATAGCCGACGCGTGATGGACGTTTGGGCAACTCGATGGGTTCCGGTGTGATGTCTTCGTAGGGGATCTGGCTCAACAGATGGGCAATGCAATTCAGCCGCGCCAGTTTTTTGTTGTCGGATTTGACGACATACCAAGGTGCCTGCTTGATATCGGTATGGGCAAAGTTGATGTCCTTGGCCTTGGAGTACTCGACCCAGCGTTTGCGGGACTCCAGATCCATCGGACTCAGTTTCCACAACTTGTGCGGGCTGTGCAGACGGCTCTGAAAACGTCGCTCCTGCTCCTTGTCGGAGACGGAGAACCAGTACTTGATCAGGATAATGCCGGATCTGACCAGCATTCTTTCGAATTCGGGGCAGGAACGCAGAAACTCCCGGTATTCCTCTTCGGTACAGAAGCCCATGACTCTTTCGACCCCGGCGCGGTTGTACCAGCTGCGATCGAGCAGCACCATCTCGCCGGCGGCAGGCAGCAGCGGCACATAGCGCTGGAAGTACCATTGGGTCTTTTCGCGTTCCGTTGGTGCGGGCAGCGCCTCGACACGACAGATCCTGGTATTGAGATGCTGGGTAATGCGCTTGATGACGCCACCCTTGCCAGCAGCGTCGCGGCCTTCGAAGATCACGACCACTTTCAGCCCTTCCTGCTTGACCCAGGCCTGCAGCTTCACCAGCTCCAACTGCAGTCGGAACAGCTCCTTCTCGTAAAACTTCTTGCTGATCGGTTTTTTCTTCTTGCCCTTGCTGGTGGCAGACGGCTTCTTCTGCTTCTCTTTTTCTTTTGCCTTGGCTTTTTCTTTGGTCATCCCGCGCTCTCCACTCTTGGTGATCTGTTCGAGTCGCTGCTCGCTAAGCAGCAACGCATTTTATTGCGCCACATTATACAGGCGGGGGAGCGGTGTGGTGTTGATCTATATTAATAAAGAAAATTAAACATCTTGCGCCGGTAGATGGCAACCAGTGGATCGTCTCCCAGCATGTCGAAAGCCTTCAACAATGTCTTGCGCGCGGCATCATCCCCGAAGCTGCGATCCTTCTGCATGATGGCAAGCAGATGCTGCATTGCAGCCTCGTATTGCTTGTCCGCCAGCAACCGCAGTGCGAGTCGGTAGCGCAGCTCCAAGTTGTCCGGAGAGGCTTCAAGTTGCGACTGCAGTGACTCGGCTGATTCCTCGATGCCACCTTCGCGGGAGAATTCCAGCTGTGCCAGCAAGGCAGCAATTTCCCGGCTCTCCCGGTCGGCGGTGGGGAGGGCATTGAGCAGGGCTTCGGCTGTGTCGGCTTCTCCCTTCTGCATCAGCAGCCGAGCCAGTGCTGCTACGATCTGCGGGCGGCCCGGATCGACCTCGTTGGCGGTTTTCAGCAACTCCAGCGCCTTGTCGGGGTCGCCAGCAGCTTCGGCCGCCAGGGCCGCGTTGCAAATGGCGTCGGATTCGCGTTCGATATGCTGGTCGAGGAATTCCCGCACCTGACCTTCCGGCAGCGCCCCCATGAACTCATCGACCGCAGCGCCGTGCTTGAACAGCTTTACCGTGGGCAGGCTGCGAATGCCGTATTGTTGGGCAAGCGCCTGATTCTCATCGGAATTGACCTTGGCAAGTATGAATTTCCCACGGTATTCCTCGGCCAGTTTCGCCAGAATGGGCATCAGTGCCTTGCAGGGGCCACACCAGTCTGCCCAGAAATCCACCAATACCGGTTGTTGTTGCGAGCCTTCCAGCACGACCTGGTCAAAGTTGTCAGCCGTCACTTCGATAATAAAGGGAGAATCCGCCATTGCCTGAGTTTCCTGGTTATGAGAGACGGATAGACAATAGGGATCCTGCGTCAGATTTCAAGCAGGATCGGGGCAGCGGTGAATAGTAGCCGGCACTGGATCTGCCTGTCCGGGTATAACTGCTCGATACCCTGGCGGTAAAACGCCATTTGCTGCTGATAGTGTTCCTTCAGCTGCAACGCCTGCGCCTGCCGATCGATACGATGGGTCTTGTAATCGATGATCTGGATTTCATGAGGAAAGATCAGCAGTCGGTCGATAATGCCGTAGACGGGTTGCCCGTTCTGATGGTAGATGACGGGGGCTTCATTACGGGCTTCCAGGTAATCACCGGCAAACAGCGCTGGAAAGTGCTCGATGGTTGATTTTGCCTCTGCCAGCCACAACGGCAGTCGCTCATCACTGGCTGCCAGATTCAGTTCGGCGGCAATGCGGTAGCACAGGGCCTTGTCATTCCATGGTGCCGCGCCAGTGAGCAGTTCCAGCATACGGTGGATGGCGGTGCCACGCAGCGCACCGTCTGCATCCCCTGGAACGGGTGCGAACTCGCTGTCGTTCGGACGCAGCCGACTGGGATTGATCTCGATGGTGGCAGGTAGGATCCGAATGGGACGTGAAAGCGCCTTGGGCACCGTGGCGGGGGAGGGTGCCGGTGTTGCCGGTGGTATCTCCATGTCCTGTGGAATCGTGCCGGTCTGGTAAATCCAGCGGCCGTCATCCTCTGCCACGGTTCCCAATGGTCCCAATGCGGCCCTGAGATGGCTGAACAGCGGAGCGCTGCGGCTGGTTGCTGCGCTGGCGGTCAGCACCAGCATCTGCCGTGCACGGGTCAGTGCCACATAGAGCAGGTTGGCGGCCTCGGTCTCCCTGCGATCCTGCCCTTGCTGGATGATCTTGTTGCTGATCGAGTCCATGTTGGCCTTGGTTGGCTGCAGCAGAAAATGCCGTGGTCTGGGGCTGTCGGCCGGCCACTCCACTATCGCGGACCACCCCTTGTCGTCCATGCCGCGGGCACTCAGATTGGCAAAGAACACTACCGGTGCCTCCAGCCCCTTGGCGCCATGAATGGTCATGATCTCTACCACGGGACTGCTGAAATCCGGGGTGGGTTCGGAGGGCGCGCTTTCATCAGCGCTGGCCATTTCATTGAGCCTGGCGGTAAAGCGCGCCAGGCTGGGGTAGCGACCACTATCGATTTCCAGTGCCAGTTCCAGCAAACGCTGCAGGTTGGCGACGACCTGCGCCTGTTGCCAGTCGCTGGTTGCCTGCCTATAGCGCTCGATGACGTTACCCTCGAAATAGATGCGATCCAGCAGATCATGCAGCGGCAGCAATGTAGCGGCCTGGCGCCAGCGGGTTAGCAGCTTGGCGGCCCGTGACAAGGCCTCGCTGCAGTTTTCGAGCGCCAGCAGGCGGGCATACCAGTCGCTACCTTCGGCCCGGGTGAGCGTGATCAGGTCGTCGTTGCCAACGGTGAACAGGGGCGAGCGCAGTACATGCGCCAATGCCAGATTGTCCTGTGGTGTCGCCAGCAGCTCCAGCAGTCGACGAATATCCAGCACCTCCAGCCGGTCCAGCAGGCTGCCCCGTGCTGCACCGCGAAACGGGATGCCGGCAGCCCTGAGTGCCTGCTCGATCTTTGCTGCATGCGTGCGTTGGCGCAGCAGGATCATGATGTCCCCGTAATGAATCGGCCGAGCCTCCTCGCCGGCACCGATCTGCCAGCCGCTGTCCACCAGTTCGACAATTCTTGCGGCGATCTGCTCGGCTTCGAGTTCCGGTGGGCCGGGGGGCGTTGTCAATGGCTGCTGCAACGGGTTGCGGAACAGGAGAGGGTCGTCGGAGGCTGCTTCCTCAGCTGGCTCGATGGGAGGGAGTATCTCGATGCGCCCCCAGAGTGCCTGTTGATGGGTGCTGTGGTCGTCGAAGCTGTCGAGTTTGCCGTCAAAGGGTTCGCTGCGGAAGATGGCGTTGACGGCATCCATGATGGCGGGTGCCGAGCGCCAGGAGGTGTTGAGCGTGATCTGTTTGCTGCCGAGATGCTGTTGGAGCCAGGTGGCTGCCGTACCCTGAAGTGCGGGATTGGCGCGACGAAAACTGTAGATCGATTGTTTGGTGTCGCCCACCAGAAATACGGTTCGGGGTTTTTCCTGCTCCGCTGCAGCAAACTCAGCCAACAACGGGTAGACCAGCCGCCACTGTGTCGGGTTGGTGTCCTGAAACTCGTCGATCAGCAAATGGTCGATCTGCTGATCCAGTTTGTACTGCACCGCATCGGCGGCACCCGAGGTGTTCAGCAGCTGGTAGGTTTTCCACTCCAGATCGCTGAAATCCAGCTGCCGACGTTGGGCCTTGATCTCCTGGAACAGGTCGAGATAGGCGCTGCCGGCGATCAGCCAGGCCCGGTTGGTATTGCGTGAAGTCAGGCGGTTCAAGGTATCAAGCGTGGAGAGTACTCTGGCAGGCAGTACCTCATGCAGCTGCAGCAGATCGTGGTAATCCTGCTCGCTCATGGCCGAGATGAGGGGCTTTGCCAGCGTCAGCTTGCGTGGTGTGCCTTTCTGGGTCACCAACAGCGCATGGATCCCTTGCAGGGCGGCCTCGTCGAAATTGCCTTGAGACAGAATGTCGGCAATGGCGGTCGCATTCGCCATATTAGTGCGATTGGCCTTCGGTATGGCCAGCAGACTGGCATATCGCTGCAGATCCCGCAGAGTATGGTCGCAGAAGAAATCTGCAATGATTTCCTGGCGGCTGCTGTTCTCATCCAACTCGAACAGTGCGTTCAACCGATCCAGGGCAAAGTCGAGCGGACTCCCGGCCGTTTCGGTATAGGCCCACCAGTCACTGCGCTGGTTGAGGAAGGCATTAAGCGCGATGCGGGTATTGTGGCCCCCACCAGCTGCATCGAACAGGTCACTGAGCGCCGCGGTAACGGGACTGTCAGGATGTCGGGTGCCCAGCTTCATCAGCTGGTCCCAGGCGGTTTGCTTCTGTTCCCAGATATCCTCGATCAGCTCGAAACCGGGTGGCACGCCGGCTTCCAACGGAAAGCGTGCCAGCAGATCGTGGCAAAAGGAGTGGAAGGTGGTGGTGCGGACCGGTTGCGGGCTGTTGAGGACTGTTTCATACAGGCCCCGCGCCTGCTCCATTGTTGCCGCATCGGGGATGGCACCACACTCTTCGAGCAGGCCCCGAAGTTTTGCTGTATCGCAGATCGCCCAGTCGGCGAGCCGCTGCAGCAGGCGTTCCTGCATCTCGCCGGCAGCCTTGCGGGTAAAGGTAACCGCCAGAATGGAGCCGGGTGGCGCGTCGGCCAGCAGCAGGCGCAGCAGCCGCGTGACCAGCTGCCAGGTCTTGCCGGTACCGGCGGAAGCAAAAACCGTTGCAGTACGGGCAGGATCAACGGCTGCAGACATGGTTGAAATGACCGCTGCAGTATTATTCGTGACTCGATTTGATGATCGTCAGTGCTGCTTGCAGATGCTCGACCACCTCACGTCCCAGACTGGTCAGGTACCCGCCATCGCGCTGCGTAATCAGCCCCTTGTCGAAGAGCCGTTCGGTGGCGGCAACCACGTTGTCCCCGGCGCTGTGATGCACCTTGATACCGTCCAGCGTACTGTCTGACTTGAAATGGGTGAGGACATTGAGTTCTTCGGTGAGTTCGGGGGTCAAAGGCATGAATGGATGCTCCGGATTGGCTGAATGATGCGCCGAAGTATAGCCGTTTAATTATCCTTGCTGTACTGATTCCAGGTGGCCGGTTCCCTTTTCATCAGCTGGATAATGATATAGATCTTGGCGGGAATAAGCAGTACCAGGCCAATGGTGATCAGCGTGACGATAATGAAAATACCCCGCAGGCCGCCGTCGTTGGCCAGATTGGTAAGGAGCAGCAGATATAGCCCGCTGCCGGCTGCTGCAAGACCGGTTACCAGCATGATCAACATGATTTTCATTGTCTTCATGATCTGGCTCCGGGCATCGCATGAAGCAGCCGGAATTCATCTGCAACACTTGACGCCATTCCCCTGTATTTCAGTTTAGTTCGTCCAGGATCCGCGATCCACCATGAATAAGACGGGATAATTGCAGGCCTGATAAGCTTGCGTTTTGGATGATCCAAAGTCGTAATCCATGGACTATCTGATCTCCGGAACTTCAGTTAACAGTGTACTGACAATAGGACAGTAGCACCGAACCGTGTTGATCTGGATCAGCAACCCGGCAAACTGTTGCAGCTTGCTATCTAATGAGTGTTGGACTTTGAGGTACAGTGAGCGTTCCGTTCGCGGCGGGAAGCAAAATTGGGGATTACATGAATTATCGGTTTTTTAAGGTTGCATCCATTGTGCTGGGCTGCTTGCTGGTGCAGCTGCCGGGGATGGCTGCGACGACGGATACCTCGCAGTATGCCGCCTGGATCAAGGCGATGAAGGCGGCCCACCGGGGGCCGTTCGAACGTATTCGCTGGTATTGTCGGGATGGTAGCGTGCTGCCACCCGAGCCCTATGCCTGTGCCAATCATGATGGTGGCATCCAGCATGGCCAGTGGAATGCGAAAACCCTGCAGATTCGCGAAGCGGGGTATGCCATCGCCAATATTCTCGGTGAATTTTCCCGTGAGGGTGAGGAAGCGCTGGCGATCGACCGGAATCTGTTGAAACAGATCCTGCTGGAACGTTTTCTGATCGGCAAGGATGATGGCTGGATCTATCACAAGGCGCGCTACTATCGAGGGGCGCTGCAGCGTGAAGACGAGGCCCGTGGAGAGTCGGCGCTGGTCAGGCAGTTTGCCATGGAGCTGGCGCCGGACAGCCAGGATTATCTGCTGCTGTGGGAGGCAGTGCGGTTGCTGCCGGGTGCTGCGGGCGCAAGCCTGACGACGCAGATGCGTGATCTGGCAACCCAGCTCAACGAGAAGGATCCCGGATTCGAAGCGCTCAGAACCAAGCTGCATGCCGCACCCACGGCAAGTGATGCCGAAGCCGTCCGGCATTATGCGCTCAATGGCGGACTGGCCGAGCTGCAACCCCGATATGAGGCGCTGGCGAAGACGATCGATGCACTGTTCGATCCGGGGTCGCTGGCCAGCCAGTTGCGAAAGGCCGCTCGCAACACTCGTGTTGCTGCATTGCGCCAGCGTCTTCTGGCGGCGGCCGCTGGCCGCAAGACGCAGCGGGCGCCGGCCGCCCGCCTCGCTTCGAGCAGTCGGCTCTTGCAGGAGATCAGAACCCATCTGGCGGAGGAGAAGGATGCCGGTCGCCGCGAGCGTCTGTTGCGAACCGGGCAGAACATCGAGAAAGATGTGTTTGCCGCCGCCACTGAATTGCAGCAGCAGCGTGCCACGGCTGACAGGGTAGAGCAGTTGGGTTGGCTACGTGAGGCTGCGCGTGCGTTGTACGGAACCGGCCTGCTTTCGCACAGGGAGTGGCTGGCAGTACGGCAGAGCGTCGAGCGGCTGCACCAGCCCCGCCTGAATCTGCAGACCTGGCAACGTGAGTTGAAATACCTCAGTCGCGTCCCGCAATGGGCCGCTGGCTGGCTCAAGTTTCACTTTGCCGCGACCAGCAAGCGCTGGAGCGCGATCGAACCGCTCAGCAGCCAGTTCATTCCGGCACGGCTGCGGGGCAGTACGCTGGGATTCTACAGCGCGATCATCGATACACTGGTGCGTGATGCTGACCGCCTCAGTGGTTTATCCAGTGAGTTGTTCGGTGAATCCTTCAGTGGTGGTGTGCGGGCACTGAATCCGGGACTTGCCCGGGGGCGTCTGCTGCGACCACAGCCGGGCAAGCCGCTCGCCGCGGATGGCATCTATCTGCTGCCGCAGACAACGGCCGATATCACGCCGGTTGCCGGCATCATCACGCTGGACGAGGGCAACGCGCTGTCGCATGTGCAGCTGCTGGCCGCCAACCTGGGTATTCCCAATGTGGTGATTTCACATCGCCTGTTACCGCTGCTCGAAGACTACCTGGAGCAGCCGGTGGTACTCGCCGTCAGTCAGGGCGGTGTGGTGCAGCTGGCGACCGACAATGCCGCCTGGAATGAAGTCTTTCTGCGCAACGACGTTCCTGATACCCCCTTGCAGCCTGATCTGGACAAGCTCGATCTCGAGCGCACCGATCTTGTGCCGCTGCGCGATATTCGGGCCAGTGATTCCGGCGTCATCGCCGGCCCCAAGGCCGCGAATCTGGGTGAGCTCAAGCATTTCTTTCCCGAGGCGGTGACCGAAGGTCTGGTCGTCCCGTTCGGGCGCTTTCGAGCCTTCCTCGATCAACCGATGGGTGATATCGGCATGTCGGTCTTCGAATGGATGCGGGCCTGGTACCGATATCTCGATAGTATCGGTGAGGATCGGAAGGCAGAGGCCACAACAAAATTTCTCCGGCAATTGCATGGCTGGATTGAGCGGGCATCACCGGGAAAGGCATTCCGGGAGGAACTGGCCCGGGCGCTGGAGGCCGAGTTCGGCAAAGAGGGCAGCTATGCCCTGTTCGTTCGCAGCGATACCAATATGGAAGACCTGCCGGGTTTCACTGGCGCGGGGTTGAATCTGACCGTTCCCAATGTCGTCGGTGTGGATGCGACTATCGAGGCCATCATGCGTGTCTGGGCATCCCCGTTTACGGCGCGGGCCTTTCAGTGGCGTCAGCAGCGCATGGCGAAGCCCGAGCATGTCTATCCTTCGGTGCTGCTGCTGAAAACGGTAGCGGTGGAGAAATCCGGGGTGTTACTGGGTTTCGATACCGTGGACGGGAGTAGGGACTGGTTTACGGTGGCCACCAGCTTTGGCATTGGGGGGGCGGTGCAGGGGGAATCGGCCGAGGAGTTGCTGGTCGACAAGCGCAGCGGTGAAGTGCGGTTGCTCAAGTCTGCCACCAGTCCACAGATGCGGGTTGTCAATGCGGCTGCCGGTGGTCTGGTCAGCAAACCGGTGCCGGCGACGGACAGGGTGCTGTCCAATACCGAGATCAGGCGGCTGCGCCAGTTGGTCAGCGATGTCGAGCGTGATATGCCGCAGTTCGATGAAGCTGGTCATCCGGTGCCGGCCGATATCGAGTTTGGTTTCAGGAAGGGGCAACTGGCGTTGTTCCAGATTCGCCCCTACCTGCGCAACCGCAAGGCACGGCAGAATCAGTACCTGTTGAGGCTGGACCAGCAGGCTGCCCGCCTGGCTGACACGCTTGTCGATTTACATGAGATTCCGGGAGACGCAGAATGAAATCGTTACTTTATCTGGTATTGGCCTGGGGTCTGGTAGCCTGGCCTGTGGTGCAGGCCTATCCGCTGGACGGCTTTGACTACACCGGGATCAGGCGGTTGGAGGGTTATCGGCTGGCACAGGAGGGCAAGGTTCGGGCGCGCCGACTTCATCCCGGGGCGCTGCTGTCGCTGCAGCAGGTGGATCTGCGACTGCGCGATCACCGCGATCTGGAAATTCCGCCGGTCGATGCCGAGTTTCAGCAGCAGATCATGAATATTCTGGGCGCCAATGCCAGTCGCTACTCCATTGCCATACTCGATCTCACCGACCCGGATAATCCGGCGTATGCAGAGCATCGCGCCGAGGTGAATTTCAACCCCGGCAGCATCGGCAAGCTGGTGGTGGCGACCGGGATCTTCAATGAGCTGGCGCGTGCCTTTCCCAAGGATCGTGAGTTGCGCGAGGCCATTCTGCGCACCACCGAAGTTACCGCCGACCGCTTCATCCGTGTGGATACCCACAAGGTCCCTTTCTGGCACCCCGACTCGATGCGGATGACCCATCGGCCCCTGCGAATCGGTGACAAGGCGTCGTTGTGGGAGTGGCTGGACTGGATGTTGTCCCCTAGCTCCAATGCCGCCGCGTCGACCGTGATCAAGCAACTGATGCTGATGCAGAAGTTCGGCCAGGGCTACCCCGGTTTCGAGGAGGATGCCAGGGAGTACTTCCGCAAGACGCCACCCGCAAGGCTCGCGGATGACCTGCACCGGGTGCTCGATCGGGCCGTCGTCGATGCCGGACTGGATGTTGACAAGCTGCGTCAGGGCGGGTTCTTTACCAGCGAAGGCAAACGGCGGGTACCGGCCGGGGGCAGCAAGGGTAATGTCCGGGAGCTGCTGAAATTCCTGCTGCGGCTGGAGCAGGGGAAGATCGTTGATGAGTGGTCGAGTCGTGAAATCAAGCGGTTGCTGTACATGACGCAAAAGCGGATTCGCTACGCCTCCTCCCCGGCGCTGAAGCGAGCCGCGGTCTATTTCAAGTCGGGATCACTCTACAAATGCCGTCCCGAGCCAGGCTTCAAGTGCGGCAAGTATCGAGGCAACAAGCTCAACTTGCTCAATTCCGTGGCGATTGTCGAATCGCCCGCCGGGAAGCCGCATGGTCTCTACTACATGGTCGTCGTTACCTCCAACATCCTCAAGGTCAATGCAGCCGTTGCTCACCAAAGCCTGGCGACCTATATCCAGCGATTGATGCTGCAGCGGCATCCGGAGGTGGGTGCGCAATCAAAATAGCCGGATGTGTTGTGAGGCGGCATTCACGTGAAGGGTGTGAACCCATCTGCCCATTGTCGGGGTTTGCGAGGGGCTTGCAGGCACTCCATCAAACCTGAGTGGCAAGGTGGTTTCCTGCAGTCTCTGCCGTCTGACTGTGGCTCCGCAAAACGGCTGACTGGAACGGGGGCAATCGCCAGGCGCGTATTGCTTCCCCAATGATGTCTATTGTAGCGACGCCGCAATCTTTTCTGCGGCAAAGCGGTGGCCGGCCGCTGACCAGTGACAGTTGTCACCGTAGTAGCTGCCGAAATCGCCTTCGCGCATGGCAGCGGCGATATCGATGCACTGGATGCCGTTTTTCTCGCAGGATTCGATGATTTTCCGCTCTGCCAGCAGGTTCTTGGGTTCGCCGTCGAAGCAGTGGCCGATAAAGGTGACGATCAACTTGGCACCGCTTTGGGTGACTGACTCGTTGAGCTGTCCGAGCAGGTTGTCGCTGAGTACGGCCTGTTGTTTCAGATCGTCGTTCAGGCCCAGCTTTGGCTTGATCTTGCGGGCCAGCCATGAGGCCGCCTGAACGATTCTGAGTGACGGTGCCTCATGCAGCAGACCTTGTTGCTGTGCGGTTGCAAGGTCGGGTACCGGAATGCCTTGTGGCGTGTAGCGGTCAGTGCCGGCATCCTTGCTGAACCACGGTTTTGGCAGGTTGCGAACAGTCAGCGGGTTGGTGAAGAACTTGTCCACCGCATATCCCAGTACCACGGTTTTCGGCTTGAACGCCTTGCCTTCGTGTTCCCACAGCAGCAGTGACTGATCAATGCTGTGGGCAGCAACGCCGGTGTTGATGACTTCCGCAGCGGTGATGCCTTTCAGCACCTGCCCGAAGGTCTGTGCGTCATTGACACCAAGGCCATAGGTAAACGAATCGCCCAGCAGCAGGATGCGGGGCCGGGTAGCCGCCGTGGTGAATTCCGCTTTGCCACGATATCCCAGGCTGTTGTGGGTAATACCGTCAGTCTGATAACCGGGCTTCATCCGCCAACCCAGGTCGGGGTCGTGAACAATGTCATCCGAGCGTATTTCACTGGCGGGCATCCGCGCCAGTTGTTGGCGCAGCTGTGCCTTCCAGTAGGCATCGGTGTCGGGATCGAGGAACTGGGTTTCCGGTGTGGCAACCCGCAGCCCGATTTCGGCCAGCGCCAGCACGACAATGATGGCCAGCAGGTAACGCCAGAGCTTGCCGGCGCGGGGTTTGTGAGTATCTTGTGGAGTCGAAGTCGTGGGCATCATCCTGGAATCCTTGGTTGGAATGATGCGCAGTATAGGGTTTCCGTCCAGCTCGATGTAGCCGCCACAGGCCAGAGAGTGATGGCATTCTCACGATTGGCCTGATCAGGCCTTCAGCTCCTGCGTTGCCAAGGCGCCACGTCGGCTTTTCTGCCGCTGCGTTTCCTTCAGCTCACTGTTGTAGAAGACATGCCGGTAGCTGGCGTACATCATGCAGACGACGATGGCATAGAGCGGAAAAACCGAGATGCTCCAGAATATGCCGGTGAGAAAAACCAGTGCAATCACCGAGGTGATGATCGAAATATAGAGATTGAGCACAAAGGCCTGCAGCGACAGCAGAAAGGCGTGCTTGAGTGGCAGGTTTTCCAGAATGATCAGCGGCACCAGAAACCAGAGAATGGGGCCAATGGTCATGAACCAGAGCGACAGCGTGACCAGATAGGCCGAGCTGCTTTCGAAGGCCAGGTTGATGGCGGGTGCGGCGCTGGCGGCCGGACTGTCATCCAGGCGCGCTGCCAGCAGGATCATGAAGGCGACAAGAATCACCAGTGGGGCAATCAGCAGACTGGCGAATGCCATGGCTCGCCAGGCAGAGGCAGTGATGGCCCTGAGTTCAGTCAGAAAGAAGGTCGAGCGCTCCGTGGCAAAGGCGAGCACAATGCCGGGAGCCAGCAGCAGTGGCAACAACAGGAATACAGGCAGCCCGTCCCACAGAAAGGTGGCGGGCAACGGCACCCCCACGATCACCACGAAAAACAGCGGGCGGCGGGTGCTCAGCCGCAAGCCCTGGGTGAACCATTTGAGGCTGCTGGAGGGCGGGACGGGTCTGGGGCGGATTTCCATGTGGTCTCAGGCCTGACGGGATCTGGCCAGCGTCTTGTTGATGACCCGCGATGCTGCTGCAAAACCGAAGGTGGCTGTTGCCACCACGGAGGAGCCATAGCCGCTGTTGCAGTCCAGCGTGACGCCGGCCATGCCGGGCTTTTCGTGTCCCACGCTCCCGTCTGCACGCGGATAGACCGGTTGCTGGGTGGAATAGACGCATTCCACGCCGAAGCGTTTCTTCGGGTTGCGGCTCCAGCCATAGTGGGCACGTAGCCGATGGCGCACCTTGGCGGCCAGTGGATCGTTGTGTGTCAATGTCAGATCCTTCACCGCAATGGTCAGGGGATCGGTGATGCCGCCGGCGCCACCGGTGGTGACCACGGGGATTCTGTTGCGCTTGCAGTAGTAGATGATGTCGGCCTTGAAGCGGATGCTGTCGATGGCATCGATGACGTAGTCGTAATCGTTCAGCAGGTATTTCCGCAGATTGTTGCTGACCAGCAGATCGTCGATGGCGGTACACTGGCAGGTAGGATTGATCTGCCGGATACGCTCGGCCATGACGGTGACCTTCTGCTGGCCCAGTGTCCCGGTCAGGGCGTGAATCTGGCGGTTGATATTGCTCTCTGCAATGTCGTCGTTGTCGATCAGCGTGAGCTGACCGATGCCGTTGCGTGCCAGCGCCTCTGCTGCCCAGGAGCCGACGCCACCAATGCCGATCACCAGTACCTTCATGTCGGCAAACCGTGCCAGAGCGTCGGCTCCGTAGACGCGGGCAGAGGCGGCAAAGCGGTTGGAGTCGGTGGCCATCTAGCCGGTATTCTGCAATCCGGCAGCGATGCCTGCCATGGTGATCATCAGCGCCTGCTCCAGCTTTTCGTCGAAGTGGTTGCGGTCGCGATACAGCAGCTCTGCCTGGAGAAAATGTAGCGGGTCGATGTAGGGATTGCGCCAGTCCACCAGCCGCTTCAGGTCGGGGTTGTCTTCCAGCAGGGCGTTGGATTTCTTGAGCTTCAGCACGGCAGCCGTCACGGTTTCCAGCCGCTTGCGCAGGTCGGCGCCCAGCGCCTTCATGCGCTCGGGTGCCAGTCGGGACTCGTAATAGGCGGCGATGCCGGGCTCGGCCTTGGCGAGTACCATCTCCAGCAGATCCACATAGGCTTTGAAGAACGGCCACTGCTCGTACATTTCGTGCAGGATATCGAGTTGCCCTGCCTCGATGGCCTTTTCCAGCGCTGCATCCGATCCCAGCCAGGCCGGCAGCATCAGGCGGATCTGTGTCCAGGCGAAGATCCACGGGATGGCACGCAGGCTTTCCACGCCACCGTCGGCGCGGCGTTTGGCGGGTCGTGACCCCAATGGCAGCTTGGCCAGCTCCTGCTCCGGTGTGACCAGGCGGAAGTATTCGACGAAATCGGGATGGCCGCTGACGATGGCGCGGTAGTTTTCATAGCCGGTAGCAGTCAGCGAATCCATCTCCTTGCGCCAGGTCGCTCTTGGTTCGATGGTTGGCATCAGTGTGGCCGAGAGCACCGCGCTGGCGTAGAGCTCCAGGTTGCGCACGGCGACCTCGGGGGTGCCGAACTTGAAGCGGATCATCTCGCCCTGTTCGGTGACGCGCAGGCCGCCGTTGACCGAGCCGGGAGGCTGCGACAGGATCGCGGTATGGCTGGGGCCGCCACCGCGACCCACGGTGCCGCCACGACCGTGGAACAGCATCAGATGCACATCGTGATCGTTGCAGACCTGGGTGAGTTGCTCCTGGGCGCGATACTGCCCCCAGACGGCGGCGAGCTGCCCCGCGTCCTTGGCGGAGTCGGAATAACCGATCATCACCTCCTGGTGGCCACCGGTGTACTGCCGGTACCAGTCGATGTTCAGCAGATCGTTGATGCAGTCGCTGGCGGCATTGAGATCGGCCAGTGTCTCGAACAGGGGTGCAATCCACATCCGCTGTTCCACCCCGGCTTCGCAGAGCAGCAGGATGACGGCCAGTACATCGGATGGCTGGCTGGCCATGGAGATGACGTAGGAGCCAAGAGCCTCGGGCTCGGTCTCGGCAATGACCCGGCAGGTATCCAGCACCTCCTTGCTGTCGGCGGTAGGCTCCCAGTGGCGCGGGATCAGTGGGCGCTTGCTCTGCAGTTCGCGCAGCAGATAGGACTGTTTGGCCTCTTCGCTCCACTGCGAATAGGAGCCCAGGCCATAGAACTCCGACAGTTCATCGAATACCTGGGCGTGGCGGTCGGCGTTCTGCCGAATGTCGAGCTTGACCAGAGTGATGCCGAAGCAGGCGAGTCGGCGGATCGTGTCTTCCAGCGGGCCTTCGGCAATAATGGTCATGCCGCAGTCCTTGAGCGAGCGATGACACAGTTGTAGTGGTTCCAGCAGTTGTTCGGTCTTCCAGATCAGGCTTGCAGGCTTCAGCGCGGATTGCCCGGTCATCTGTTTTGCCAGCCACTCACGGGTATCGGCCAGGGCTGCGGTTAGTTCACGCAGCAGGGCACGATAGGGTTCCGGAGCCTTGCCCACCCGTGCGCGCAGTTCGTCATTGCAGTCGACCATCGACAGCTCGTTGCGCAATGATTCGATATCGCGGCCAAACAGCCCGGCAGCTACCCAGCGGGCGCGCAGCAGCACCTTGCGGGTCACCTCGGCTGTCACATTGGGGTTGCCGTCGCGATCACCTCCCATCCAGGAGGCAAAGCGTACCGGAGCGCACTCCAGTGGCAGTGGCTGCCCCAGTGTCGCCTGACACTGTTCATTGAGGTGGCGCAGAAACTCCGGTGCTGCCTGCCACAAACTGTTCTCGATCACTGCAAAGCCCCATTTGGCTTCATCGACCGGGGTGGGGCGCTGGTGGCGGATTTCGTTGGTATGCCAGATCTGGGCAATCAGTTCGCGCAGGCGGTGATGTCTGGGTTCGCCACGGTCGATGGCGCGCAGACAGTCGTTGATGGCGCTGTACTTGAGAATGAGCGTGCGGCGGTTGACCTCGGTGGGGTGCGCTGTCAGCACCAGCTCGATGTTCATCTCGGTCAGTGTCGAGAAGATCCTGTCCGGATCGATGTTTTCCGACTTCAGACGGCTCAGTACCTGTCCGAACGAGGTAATGGAATCCAGCTCCGAGACCACTTGTTGATTCTTTACCCGATGGTAGTCCTGGGCGATGTTCGCCAGGTTGAGGAAGTGGGTAAAGGCGCGTGCCACTGGCAGGAACTCGTCATCCGACAGCGAAGTCAGCTCTGCCAACAGCGCTTCCTGATCGCCGTCTTCAGTATTGCGCCCGTTCCTGGCCAGCTGACGAATCAGCTCGATCTTGTCGAAGACCTCTTCTCCCAGTTGATCCCGGATGGTCTCGCCCAGGCTGTCGCCCAGCAATCTTACGTTCTCGCGCAATGCATCATAAAGCTCTGTCATGTCAGTGGTACTCCGCTGCCGCTAATGACGGGGGTGCAATCTAGCCGGGGGAGTGTAGCAAATCGGGCAGGTGTTGGGGGAATGGCGTCGGTTGGCGTGGTATGTGGCTGCTTTACCGTGGTGGCTTTAGGAGGCCTGGTGCAGGTTGACAAGGATTTTGCCTGGTCTTTGCTGGTGAGAGAAGGCATTTCGACGTGGGTGTCGGAATCGAATACTTCGGGGCTATATGGAAGTTATTTCTATTGTGTTAGTGGTGGTCAGGTAGCAGTGTGCGCATTTTGAGTCATTTAGGTGAACTATTTAACGTTTGTTTTCGAAATCTTACAATAAAACGGAACTGCATCACAAAAATTGTGTCTATACTAGGAACCATCAGGATGGTAGTCATAAATAAATACGCGCTTTTTGCTGAATACTGGAAAGCTGGCAGGTGAAGTTTTTCTGGAGTTGAAGATAGGGAGTAGGAAATAGCAGGGAAAAAAGCCAATTAAATAATTCAATTGGATGTGTCCACTCAAAATGAGTCTGGAAGAAGAAAATGGATTACTGGTCAGGCAGGTACCTGTTTCCGGGGTGTCAGATACAGTAAATCGAGTCAACGCGCACTATCACCACGATCGGGGCATACCATTCAGTAGTGATGCCAGGCGATATCTGCATATTCTCTATCACAACCGACGGCAGCTTCTGCTTACCGTTCTCGTATCCTCTCTTTTATCGCTTGCTTACCTCTATTCGGCCAACAAGGTATACCAGGCCAATGCACTCCTGCGGATAGAAGGTGAAAGCAGCCTTCTGGAAACCCTGCTGGAAAAAGGGCGCCCGGATCTCTCTGAAACACCGCTTGCAAAAGAGGAATCCAGAATTCTTCAATCCCGTGCAGTCCTTGGGTCAGTCGTCGATTCGCTCGATCTTGCAATAGAGAGCAACCCCGTATTCTTCCCGATTGCAGGCAAACTGCTGGCAGCGTTTCCCCCAGTCATCACCTGGATCAACAGCGTCTTTCCGAATAATGGTTATGCCTGGGGTGGGGAAAGTATTGTTGTGGAATCCCTGGATGTACCGGAGTCGATGCAAGGCAAGAAAATGACACTGGTTGCGGAGGATGGGGGATTGTTCAGTCTCTCTATTGGGGAGCAAATGCTGGTGGAACATGCAGCGCCCTCGGTCTTGACTGGCTTGAATGTTTCCCGGGATGGTCGCTACTCCATTCTTGTTTCGCGCCTGGATGCGCCAGCGGGTACGCACTTTGATTTGTATCATCTGCCGCGAGGTGAAGCCATTGACAAATTGCGTCGAGCTTTGTCCATCAATTCTCGGGATGTGGGTACACAGGTCATCGAGCTGGTGCTTACTGGCGATAACAGGGAAAAGATTTCGCAGATTCTCAATCGTATTGTCAAGACGTATCGCAATTTGAGACTTTCCTGGTCGTCACATGAGGCGCGCCAGGAGCTGAGTTTTCTGGATTCGCGCTTGCCCACGGCCCGGGCAGAAATGGAAGAGGCGGAGAACGCGCTGGCGGATTTCCAGAAGAAGTATCGATCCATTGACATGGATACGGAAGCAAGAGAAGTCATTGGTAAAGTGGCTGTACTTGAAGCCGAAATTACGGACCTCAAGGCGGAGCGCTATCTGCTGTCAAAGGAATATACGGCCTTTTATCCCGAGATCGAAAAGCTGGATTCGCGGATTGCAATAAAGGAAGCAACGCTGAAGGCACTGAGGGCAAGAAAGTCAGGACTTCCCGAGGTCAGCAAGCAGTTATTGAGCCTGCAAAGAAACCTGGATGTACGTAGCAAACTCTATACCTCGCTACAGGAGCGCTATCAGAAGCAGCGCGTTGCCGAAGCGAGTTCCATTGGTAGTGTCAGGCTGATTGATACGGCAGTTCCCCCGGAAAAACCCGTCTGGCCAAAGGTTGGTGTGGTGCTGCCCATAGGGATCATGAGCGGATTGTTCCTGCATCTGCTGTATCTTTTTATACGAGCAGCTTTTTCCAATCGCGTCAGTGATATCGCAAGCGTGGAAAATTCCGTCGGCTTGCCCGTCTATCTGGATATTCCCTATAGCAACCATGAAATGCGATCCTGCAGGCGATCCTTCAACTGGTTGCCACATCGCAGGGAGAAGACTGTTCTTGCTCTGAGTCATCCGGATGATTTTGCTGTGGAAACACTGCGTAGCCTGCGGACGATGCTGACCAGGATCATGGCCGATGTCGATAACCGGGTGTTAATGATTTGTGGTCCACTGCCAAGGATGGGGAAATCATTTGTCAGTGCCAATCTGGCGGTATTGCTGGCCAAGACAGGGAAAAAGGTGCTGCTTGTCGATGGTGATTTCTATCGGGGCAATCTGCATGGACTTTTCGGGCTGGATGTGGCGCCGGGATTAACGGATGCACTCGACGGACGTGTTGCCCCCGAAGGTGCCATCAGGAAAACCGATATCGAAACTCTGGACATCCTGCCGCGTGGCAGGGATGGCGCTCCCGGGGATGCTCTGCTCGAAACCGGCCTGCGGGAGATCATCGAAACCCTGGAAAATCAGTATGACTATGTGCTGATCGATGCTCCACCCATTTTGAGCATGGCGGCAACTGCGGTCATCGGCCAGGTGGCCGGCGCCAGCATCATGGTGGTGCGTGCTGAGGCAGTGACCATTGATGAAATGAAGGTGGCGCTGAACAGGCTGGCGCTGGCGGGTGTCAAGGTGAACGGTTGCCTCGTCAACAATTTGAGGCCGCAAGGCCAGAACTATGCCTACCGATATGGTTACAGTGGATAAGAACAATTTGGAGGCAGGTTGTATAAATGTCTGACTGGCGCGGAAATTTACCAGCCTGGTAGACAAGACATTAAAGAAGTAGGTAACTACTCAGCGAGTAGCTCATATAAGCAGTAGCTGAGTAGTTACAGAAGTAGAAAACTGCGAGCGCCCCAAGCGCGTCAGCAGGGGCAGCCAGGCTGCCAGCGAAATGCCATATATAAAATCAATTAACAGGAGCGAGTCATGTCATCGTATACCAACAAGAGAATTCTTGTTACAGGTGGAGCGGGTTTTCTGGGGTCACATCTCTGTGAACACCTGCTGGAAAAACAGCATGAAGTATTATGTGTCGACAATTTCTTTACCGGTACCAAGGAAAATATCCGACATCTGCTTGGCAACCCCTATTTTGAATGGTTGCGCCACGATATTACTTTCCCTCTGTATATAGAGGTTGATGAAATCTATAACCTGGCCTGTCCGGCCTCTCCGATTCATTATCAGCATGATCCCGTTCAGACTACCAAGGCGAGCGTCAATGGCGCGATCAATATGCTTGGCCTGGCCAAGCGGGTAGGCGCCAAGATATTCCAGGCATCGACCAGCGAAGTCTATGGTGATCCCGACGTGCATCCCCAGACCGAAGATTACTGGGGGCACGTCAATCCCACCGGGCCACGTGCCTGCTATGACGAAGGTAAACGCTGCGCTGAGACGCTTTTTTTCGATTATCGCCGTCAACATGGCCTGACCATTAAGGTCGGTCGGTTTTTCAATACCTACGGGCCCAGAATGCACCCTGATGATGGCCGAGTTGTCTCCAATTTCATTGTTCAGGCACTCAGGAACGAGCCAATCACGATCTATGGTGATGGTTCACAGACCCGTTCCTTCTGCTATGTCGATGACATGATCGATTTGATTATGCGTGTCATGAATACCGATGATGAATTTACCGGTCCGGTCAATATGGGTAATCCCAGCGAGCTTACGGTGGGTGAGCTGGCAGAGACTGTTATTCGCCTGACGCATTCGCGCTCCAAGCTGGAATTCATGCCGCTACCGTCCGATGACCCCAGGCAGCGGCAGCCGGATATTTCCGTCGCCAGGGAAAAGACAGGTTGGGAGCCGACAACGTCACTCGAGGATGGGTTGGAGCAGACCATTGCCTATTTCAGTGATCTTATTTCCAGTCCCCGGCCCATGAGAAAACTGGCCGCAGTGGGGTAGTGCCGTTTGCATTTCCTCGACAGGTCGACACCCCATTTGTCTGGGGACTCCTGCAGGAAATGCGACTACTCGGCTTGCCACTGAAATCTGTCCTGTCGGTGTCATGAAATGGTCACTTTATTCATTGGGCCTGACAAATTTCAGGGGCAATCCGGGCCGCTACTACATAGGTAAACTACTAGGAGGCTGTCGGACTTAACCTTTTGAAGCGAAAATCACTGGGGGTGAATTAAGTCAGTTTATCTTGTGAGGAGAATAGCGGGGCTATTTGACGAACAGGATAAGCTGATTTAATCGCCATCCAGAGATTTGCACCCCAAGGGCACTTCCTGCGGGCGCAGCCAAACAGTGTTAAGTCCGACAGGCTCCTAGCCGAGAAGTTACCGGAAAACAACAATTATCAATCGCTGTAAAATTGAATGCATATCCCGGGCAGGGCGGGTACAACGCCAACTCCCTTGCCCAATCTGCCGCAAATATGCCGATATTCATGCAGCGATAAATACAAGCTCAGGTGCCCATTGATGAACAAATTGGCTCAGGCAACTCGGGATAACAAGGAAGGCCTGGTTTCGCAAGGTCTTGAACCTGTAAACTCCGGCGTGGAGGTTGACTTTGGCGCCTTGCGACGGTTGTTCAACGAGAAGGTTATCATTGGAATAGCCTTCTTGATCGACATGTTGAGCGTGGCAACAGGGGTTGTGATTGTCGATGCTTATGGAAGTTCTCCGGAAGTCGAGCATGGCAGTGCTGCAATTCTTGCGATTCTGTTTTTCAGTCTGTGGAATTTTCTGGTTTTTCACCACTACGGGTTCTATGGCTTGAATACGATCCTGAGATGGCCCGTGGCACTGAAAACCTACCTGCTGATTGCCGTTGCTGTGCTGGCGCCATTGTCTCTGTTCGCCTTTCTGAAACCGGGATTGGAAAATGGACTGCTTCACTGGATGCTTTCAGTGGGTGTCTTTACCTATATGCTGATCTGGAGCCTCAGGTACCTGTTTTATGGTTTCACCCGGCTTGGATTGCGTCGCCGCATGATAGGGCAGGATGTTGCAGTGATAGGGTATGGTGATCCCGCCAGGCGGTTCATCAACGGGCTGCACGAATTTGTACCGGGAAACTGGTGGAATATCATCGGTATATTCGATGAGCGGCGTAGCCGTATCACTGATACGCTGGAAGGCGTCCCGGTACTCGGGAAAATCGATGACGTGATCGATTATGCCCGTAACGGAAAAATACAGCATGTGGTCATTGCGCTTCCCTGGAGTGCGCGAGACCGGCTACATGAATTGTGTGAAATCCTGTCGGGCCTGCCGGTGATGGTTTCACTGGCCTATGATCCGGAGCTGCTTGCAAGACGGCCACAGCGTCTACTGGATTATTACACGGGTACACCTGCGCTCGATATCAATCATCTGCCATCCTTTGGTTGGGCTGGTATCGTGAAATTGCTGGAGGACAAGGTATTGTCGTTGATCCTTCTGATCCTGTTTTCTCCACTCCTTATACTGATTGCCGTGCTTGTGAAAATGGATAGCCGCGGCCCTGTCCTGTTCAGGCAGGAGCGCTATGGCTTCAACAAGAAAATGATTCATGTTTACAAGTTTCGCACCATGTATCACAACCCCAATGGTGTGGCTTCTTTCAGGCAGGCCAGCAAGAACGATGCACGCGTTACACGTATTGGCCGGTTTCTGAGAAAAACAAGTCTCGACGAACTGCCACAACTCATCAATGTGCTAATGGGTGACATGTCGCTCGTTGGTCCAAGGCCGCATCCTGTCGAGCTGGATGCCAGTTTTACCGAGCTTGTCGCGGGGCTGGAGGGGCGACTCAATGTCAAACCGGGGATCACCGGATGGGCTCAGATCAATGGTTATCGGGGAGAAACTGATACGCTGGAAAAAATGGCCTCCAGAGTGAAATACGATATTTTCTATATTGAACACTGGAATCTCTGGCTGGACATACGAATTCTCTTTCGTACCGCATTCAAGGGGTGGGTGCATGAAAATGCCTATTGAATCCGCGAATGCCACGGCTTACCCGGTATCTGCAAACGGGAAACCCCGGGAGGAGCCGGAAGGGAAATCTGCCGAAATGGTAGTTGATCCATTACGCCATGTCGGTTGTATCCGGTTCCTGGGATTCCGGGTTAATCCCGGTTCCATAGAGGATTACGTCGATCTGGTGAGCGAGAGTATTGCGCATGCAAAAAGGGTGGAGGTTTTCTATCACAATTTGCATACGCTGCATGAATATCTGCGCGCGGAAAGCCTGCGCCGGTACTACCGCAATCGCGTGATACTGATTGATGGCATGCCACTGATCCCCCTGCTCAGGCTGGGTGGGTACGCGGTGCAACGACGCCATCGGGTGACCTATGTTGATTTCATCTGGCCACTATTGCAGCAGGCACAGGAGAGGCAATGGCGGGTGTTTGTGACAGGACAGTCAAAGGCGACGCTGGATGCCGCCTTTGCGCGGATACGTCAGCGCTTACCCGCTATCAGGCTGGCCGGGCATCATGGCTATTTCTCGACGGAGAGTGGCAGCAGGGAGAGTCGGGAGGTTATCGACAGGATCAATGAATTCGGTACCGATCTATGCCTGGTTGGCATGGGCACACCACGCCAGGAGCAATGGGTACATGAGCATCGGTCGCTGATCGAGGCGCCCTCGGTGCTGGTTTGTGGTGCCTGCATGGAGTATCTGGCGGGCGTTGCAAATCCGCCACCCCGATGGATGGGAAAATGGGGGTTGGAATGGAGTTATCGACTCTTCGAAAACCCGGCGAGATTTTCCTATCGCTATCTGGTTGAACCCTGGCTGCTGGGGTTGTTATTGTTGCGAAATCTGATGGGCAGCAAAGTGGGTGCCGGGGAGGGGCATTGATGGTCGATTCGCCAGCATCCACGATGGCCGCTTCCGTGTCGCAATCGCCTTCTTCCCGATGGCAATCTCTGGTGCAGCGCACTCGCACCCTGTCACGCTATTTTACTGCGCTGGCGGGACAGGCCTTGATCAGTCTTTTTCATTTCGGACTCAATGTCTATCTGATCAGAACCTTCGAACCCTATCACTATGGATTGTTCGCCCTGGCCTTTGTCACCGCTGTGATGGGAGCGTCCATTGTCAATGCCTTGGTGGCTACACCGGTGTCGGTTTTTACCCCGGGTATTAAAAGACGGGCTCCGAGAGTATTTCTGGAAACCCTGCTGGCAACAGTCAATTCCTGGCTTGTGGGAGTGATCGCTCTGACGGCGCTGGTGGTTGCGATCTGGCTGCATCTGTCGGCGGAATTGGTGCTGGCTTTCAGTGCCTTTGTTGCAGCCTACAGCGCAAGAGCCTACTCACGCAGTTTCAGCTTTGCACGCCGGCGGCCGTCTGTTGCGCTGTTTGGCGACATTGCCTATGTCCTGTTTTCCCTGCTGATGCTGCTGCTTGCGGCGTGGAAAGGATTGCCGCTTTCCCTGACGCTGTTGTTGGTAACCCTGGCGATGGCCAATATCGTCGCCCTGACGCTGGAGTTTGCTTTTCTGGTGGAGCATTTCCGGTTGCTGACCCGGTGGCATTCGCTGCGGCATTATCGGGGAATCTGGCTGGATGCTCGCTGGGCACTGGTTGGCGTGATCACGACATTGATAGCTGCCCAGGCCCACAGTTTTCTGGTAACGATTTTTTCGGGTCCTGCCGCCTATGCGCCACTGGCGGCGGGATTTGTACTTTTTGGTCCGATAAGAATTGGCCTGCAATCCTGGCAAAGCGTCATGCGCCCCGAACTGGCGGTAATGATCTCCCGGCATGACCATGAATCGCTGGCGCGGATGATACGGGTTTCCATATTGGCCATGATTCTGGCTATTGTGGCGTTTGCAATACTGATCTTCCTTTTGTGGCGGCCGATTTCGGTATTTCTCTATGCGGAGAATTATGCTTCTGCGCCGATGGGATGGATTGTGGCTGGGTGGTGTGGTGTGACGTTGTTCACCGCGCTGATCGCCACGCCGAGTGGTGTGCTGCAGGCCTTCAAGGCATTCCGCATTCTGGCCATGGGAACCGTATACAGTGCGGTTATCAGCCTGCTTTGTGTCGGCTTATTCCTGTGGTTGTTCGGCCCTGCCTATACCTTGCTGGGGCTACTGGTTGCTGAAGTGTTTCTGGCCGTTTTCCTGCTGCTGGTTCTGCGTACCCGGGTGAACGAAAAATGGTAGCGGTTGTTGTCTGTATTTGTACCTGCCAGCGACCTAAAGGGTTGACGCGGCTGCTTGATCATCTGGCAAGGCTTGACTGGAGTGAGCAGCTGCAAGTGGTCGTTGTCGATAATGATGAGGCGCAGGAAGGTATCGAAGTATGCCAGCGGATTGCGAAAACGTATCGCTGGCCACTTACTTATCGTCATGAGGCACAGCGGGGTATTTCCTTTGCGCGTAATCATGCGATATCACTGGCGCTCGATCTTGACCCCGACCTTGTTGCAATGCTCGATGATGATGAATGGCCGGCCAGGGACTGGTTGACCAGACTGCGAGAGGTTCAGCTCAAAACCGGAGCCGATGTCGTGGGTGGCCCGGTGATCCCCTCATTTCCTCCCGATACCGGCGCATGGGTGGAAAAAGTAAAGGGGTGTTACGGCGCCGTCAGGGAAATTGAGGATGGAGAAGAATGCATTTTGTATGCAACCGGAAATTTCCTTGCCAGCGCTGCGTGCTTCAGGGCACTTTCCCCACAGTATTTCCGCCATGATTTCGCCTTGTCGGGCGGGGAGGATTATGTGTTTTTTCGTAGCCTGCGTGAGCGAGGTTTCAAGACCCACTGGTCTGCCAGGGCGTTGGCCTGGGAAGAGGTGCCCAGGGTACGGCTGGATCGCGACTGGGTGCGTCGGCACATGATTCTGAAGGGCAATATCCAGATCAGAATGTATCGGGTTTTTGAACCTGGGGCGTTGCATGAAGCATGGCGCTGGAGCAAGACGGTTGGCCTGCTGGGTTACGGCATTGTGGAATACCTGCGGGAGATGCTGTCTGGTCGTGATCGTGTCGAGGCTCTGCTGATTCTCTGGCGTGCACAAGGCAAGGTGATGGCGCATCTTGGTTATACCCTGACGCGTCAGGGAAAGATCGAGGGTATCTAGTGTTTCAGCAAGTCATGAATGAGGGATGCTGCATTCGCATGGTGTTTTACAGCAAGGCACGGTGCGCGTGCAATGAACCGGTCCTGGGCAAATGCTGTAACGCGGCTGTGGGGCGCTGTGTAAATACCCAACATGATAATCGTCATTGCGGTGTGAGCATGAGATTGGTTATGGAAGCCGTTGCGCGGCTTGCAAAAGATTGGGCCAATTGCTGCGAGATGCACGAAGCCGGAAATCCCGCCAGGCTCGCCCCCGTCACTCATGACTTGTTGGACTGCTAGCATGGAGCAACAGCGCACCGAGGTAATTTCTCCAGGCGTGAACAGGCCGGCAACGCCCTCTTTTTCCATCGTCATACCAACCTTCAATCGTGCGAGTGTGATAGGAACGACGATTGAATCCTGTCTGGAGCAGACCTACGGGGATTTTGAGGTTCTGGTGGTTGATGATGGCTCGACGGATACAACCGAAAATGTTGTCAAGTCGATAAATGATTCGAGGGTGGTGTTTCTGAAGCGTGCCAATGGTGGACCGGCCGCCGCCAGAAATACGGGAATTGCGGCTGCCCGTGGTCGCTATATCGCTTTTCTGGATTCCGATGATGTGTTCCTGCCGGAGAAACTGGCCGCCTGCCATGAGTGCATCGAGCGGCATGATGCCGATCTCTACTATGGCCCCATGCTGGTTGACCGGGGTGTAGGGCGTTTATGGGTCAGACCGGATTCGGGCATGGAAGCGGATGAGGATGTATTCGACTATCTGTTTTTGCGGCGGGGTGTCTTTCTGGTCAGCACTATTGTGGTCAGGCGTGAAATTGCCGTGAAAAATCCCTTCAATGAATCACTCTGGTATGGGGACAATGACCAGTTTGCCGTTGATATATGGCTGGGTGGCGGAAAGCTGGAATTCATTGCCGCGCCGCTGTCGGTCTATGCAGACGGAAATGATCAGGAGCGATTATCGCAAAGTCCGGTCTTTCAGCAGGATTTGACGATCCATGACCGATTCTTCGAGTGGATAGAGTCCCTGCGCCCAAAGATGTCGGAGCGCGCCTATCTGGCTTTTCGGGCGAGATTTCATTCGCGCATTACTGCCAGGTCAGCCCCGTTTGCGGCAATGGGTGAGCTGTTGAATGCCTATCGTGCAGAGGCGTTGTCCGGCAGGGAATGTCTGCGTCAGTCCATTCAGACCTTCCTGCCGGGGTTTTATCGCTACAGTGCGAATCTGGTGGCAAGAACCCGGGGGATGCGGCAGCAGGGGGTAGAAAATGTCCGGCAATGAACAAAGTGTTTCGCTGCGCCCGCCATTTCCGGACTATCTGCTGGCGGTTTTTGCGGTTCTGCTGGGTGCTTCCAGCATCACGGTACTATTGGAAATGATTTCCCTGCCATCAGCTTCCATTGTGACGGTACTCTGGCTTGCACTCTACTGCCTGACGGGGTTGCGGCTCATGCAGCTGTATGGACTGGTTTGGATTTCCTGGTTTATCCGCTACCGCTTGCTGCTTTTCCTGCTGCTTGTGGCCGGGATGGTATCGGTTGCATGGTCCATCGATCCGCAGCTCACACTGCAACGTATGATCCATCTGCTGGGTACGACGCTGGTCGGATTTTATCTTGGCTACCATTTTACACTGCCCCAATTGGTCAGGATGCTTGTGTCCGTGCTGGCTCTGCTATTGCTGGCGAGTGCCCTGGCAGTCTATGCAATACCCGATTATGGCCTGCAGCAGTATGAGGGGCAGGTGGTATGGCGGGGGGTGACGAGCGACAAGAATACGCTGGGGTTTATTGCCGTGATGGGCATAATGCTGTTTGCAGCGGAAATCCCCACAGCCAGACCCCTGGCACGAATGATGCTGGCTTTGGCCCTGTTATTGGGGCTGCTTGTGCTTGGCATGAGTCGATCCGCCACCTCGTTACTCTCCCTGGTGGCCGGAACCGGCGTCGCTGCCGCATTTCTTGTTACGCGCACCTTCGGATTGAATGGATCGCGTATGGTGCTGCTCCTGCTTCTTTCGGTAATGGTGCTGCTCCTGCTGCTGTTTGGCGTCGATAGCACGTTGCTGTTTGCACTTTTTGATCGCTCTTCGGATCTGACTGGCAGGCAGGAAGTCTGGGAACGGGTGATGGGGGTGGTCAATGATCATGCCTGGACGGGCACCGGCTATGGCACGATCTGGTCGCCGACGCTGGCCAGTGAATGGCAACAGCAGTCATTGCTGGGTTTGAGCTGGACGGCACATCATGCCCACAATGGATTTCTGCAGGTCGCTTCGCAACTGGGTCTGCCAGTTGCGTTGCTGGCGACATTGCTGGCGTTGCAACTGCTTATCGAGACCCTGTCAATTCATATTCACACGCCTTTTCTTCCGCGGGTGCTTCCGGTTGTCGCGTTTCAAATCGCATTTATCATTTCCAATGTCTCAGAGGCGCACTTCCTGATGGATCGAAGTCTCTTCTGGATGCTGGAGATTGCACTTCCCGTTGCTGCGCTACGCTGTGTTGAAGCCGACTACACAATCGCTACCGGTTTCACCCCGCTGAAAACCCGTGGCAACAATTCTCTTTTTACTCCTCAATGATAAAAACCAGGGTGTCCAGATGAAAAAAATGGTGCTAGTTACAGGTGGTGCAGGGTATATCGGTTCGCATATGGTTAAAATGCTGATGCAGGCTGGTCATGAAGTTGTGGTTTTCGACAACCTTTCTCGCGGGTTTGCCGATGCTATCCTCGGTGGCGGATTCATTTATGGTGACTTGAAAAACATGGAGGACATTCGGGGAGTCTTTGCCAATTACCGCATTGATCTGGTGATGCATTTTGCGGCCTTTGCCTATGTGGGTGAATCAATGCACAAGCCACGGGAGTATTATCGCAATAACCTGGTAGGTTCCCTCAATCTGCTGGATGCAATGGTTGAGCATGCGGTCGACAAGATTGTTTTTTCTTCCACCTGTGCCACCTATGGCATTCCCGATGAAATACCGATCACCGAAGCGGCGAGACAACAGCCGATCAACCCCTACGGACAAACCAAACTGGCAATCGAACGCGTCCTTGCGGATTATGCAACTGGCTATGGTCTCAATAGTATTCCCCTGCGTTATTTCAATGCGGCGGGATGTGACCCCGATGGTGAATTGGGTGAGCGGCACGATCCCGAGACGCATTTGATCCCACTGGTGCTTCTGGAGGCACTGCGAGTCATTCAGGGAGGAAACCCGGCTGATACGACATTGGAAGTATTTGGTGATGATTTTTCCACCGGTGATGGATCATGCGTGCGTGACTACATTCACGTCGTTGACTTGTGTGAAGCGCATCTGGCTGCGATGCATCATTTGTTCGAATATCCAGGGATTGGTGCAAAGGCCTTCAATCTTGGAAACGGTGATGGATTTTCGGTAAAGGAGGTCATCGCGGCCTGCCGGGAGGTAACCGGCGCGGATATCCGCTACAGGGTTTCCGGGCGCAGGGCAGGGGATCCGCCCGTCCTGATAGGCAGTGCAAAAAAGGCCAGAGACGTTCTGGGGTGGAGGCCGGCCAGAACACGGTTGACCGATATCATCGGAACCGCCTGGAACTGGATTGTAACTTCCTCTGGAAGCGATACCATTCCCGGTTATTATCCCGAACCGCAGTCGCTACAGTTTGCAGCGGGGAAAGTACGGGGTTGCCATCCATGAGCGGGTTGCCTGAAGGATTCAGGGATGGTGCACTGAGAGTGCTCAATCGTCTGGGAGAAAACAGATATGCGGGCTGGCTGATGTGGTTGTTTCCCTACAGGAATCTCCATATCAGCCGTGACAAATGGGAAAACCAATATTGTCGCGGCCAATGGACCTATCTGAATGATATCAAGGAGCTGAGTCGTTACAGCATCATATCGGGATACTGCAATCACATACATCCTGTTGGCAGGATACTTGACGTAGGGTGTGGAGAGGGAATCCTGCTGGAACATCTCTGTTCCGAGCGTGCCGAACATTACACCGGTATTGATATTTCTACCGAGGCAATAAGAGCCGCCAGGGAAAGGCAGAGTGGGAAGGCACGATTCATTGTTGCGGATACCATGAAATTCGAGTTGGAAGAGAATTTCGATATCATCGTGTTCAATGAATGTCTCTACTACTATGAAGATCCGCGCAAGGTATTGAATAAATATGCTGGAATGCTGGGGCCGGGGGGGATTATAGTGGTGTCGCTCTATACCTCACCCCGTACCAGAAGAATATGGAAGATGTTGAAGAGTGATTTTATAGCCGAGGACGAAACCAGAATTGCAAATAACTCGGGTAATGCCTGGACGATCAAGGTATTTCTGGCCTGAGGGGGTTGGCGCCCCTGGCTCTTACAGCGTGACGACTCGCTGCAATCCGTTGCGTGCAAGGGAGAACAGGCCATTGAGCCGCATTTCCAGAATGGTCAGATCCTGGTATCTGCCGGAGATGTCGATTCTCGGCAGGCAATTGAGGTGATATTTGTGTTGCAGGAAAATATTACCCTCGCGGGTTGTCGTCATGGTCCTGAAGCCGCATTCGGCTGCAATGCGAAATTCCCGTGGCCCGGCGGCTGATCGTTTTCCAAACGGGTAGGAAAAATGCTTCACCGGTTGTTTGATCCTTTCTTCGAGCTGTTGTCTGGACTGCACAATTTCCTCCCTTACCCTCTCCTCATCGAGCTGGGCGAGATTGAAATGGTTTACGGTATGCGCGCCAAGCGTCACAAGAGGATCCTTGCTCAGCTCGATCACCTGATCCCAATTCAGCGTTTGTGAATCGAAGTCTTTTGCGTGGATGCCATGTGCGGTGAACAGGGAATCGAACAGCTCGGAATATTCCTCCCGTGGTAAATCCATGATGGTATCTCGCAACCCTTCGTAGACCGACTCCTTTTCCTGTCGAGTGGATGTCCGGGATGTATGTTTCATGCCCTGGAAAGTGAAGCGGATTTCTTCCTCTTCCAGGATCAGTTTTTCGAGCATGTAGTGCCACATCACCATGGTCTTGTCGATATAGGATGTGGATATATAAGCGGCAAACGGAAGGTTACGACGCTTGAAGAGCGGCTGAATATGTTCGTAGATATCGGCATAACCATCATCAAACGTAAAACAGGCAAATGGTTGCCCGGCTGACCCCTGCAGGAGACGCTCATATAGCTCATCCAGTGATATGACTTCATAACCGGCATCGATAATAAAATCGATAACAGCGTCGAGGAATTCCGGAGTAACCTCGAGGCGGGAATTGGCTGACAGGCGAGGTCCATTGGACGCCGGCAGTACCCTGTGCAGCATGAAGACAACCCCTTCACCGGCGAAAACAGGTTTGAGCAAATGACGGATTCCGGAGTACCTGAACAGGGTCTTGGCGAGTTGAATCAGACGTGGGTCATGTCGCGTCAAAAAAGGCATGATTTACCATACATAAAATCGGATTCACCTGCAATTGCTGTTGCGTTGGTAGGCACGAACATAGTCGATTCGAAACTCGGCGGGGAATTTTGTGGCAGCGTCCGGATTGCCTGGCCAATGACCTCCAACTGCAAGATTGATCTGGATTATCATGGGGGTATTCAGGTCTTTTGGTGTCGGTTTTCTGTCCATCAGTTTTCCATCGAGAAACCATTTTATTTCCCTGGCATTCCACTCGATGCCATAAATATGATAACTCGTGGTCAGGTTGCCTGGAGCCGTATTCCTGTTGCTAAAGGATTTCAGCTTTCCGCTCTGGTTGGTATGGACGCTGGAGTAGTAAATATCGGGGTGATGGCCAAGGAATTCCATGATATCTATCTCGGGTAGTACATCGATACCCTCGGGCCACTTGCTGATGGCGGGCAGTAACCAGAATGCGGGCCACAAACCACGGCCTGCGGGTAGCATGGCGCGCAATTCAAAGCGCCCATAGCGCTGGGAAAAGCTGTTTTCCGTGGTAATGAGTCCCGAAGTGTAGCGGCGGCCCCGTATCCGTTTGCGCAGGGAGGGGGTGGCAGGCTTTGCCTGAATGATGAGCTGTCCCGAATTGATTTTGAAGGGGCTCTCTCCATGGATACGGGGATCGATATAGTATTGGAGCTCATTGTTGATGACCTTTTCATTTCCCCAGATATAGCTGGTCTTCCAGATGCCTTTATCACCATCCCTGAGGTGGAGGTGGTTGAATTCATCGCTAAAAGTCAGCTTCCAGCAGTCTGCATTCAAGGACTCAGCCGTTGTGCAGGCCGCATATGTCAAGGAAAGGAGCAGAAACCAGACGCTGGTAGTCGTGCCGATGATAGAGCAGTGGATAGTTTTCATATTGTTATAAACCCGTCTTATTCATGGTGGCGGCTAAAGCCTATGATAAGTAAATGAAAACAATGACAAACCCTTGACAGTCCCGTTTCACCCAGATGGTGAGAAGCTTCAGCCTATCACGGCCCTGGCTTGTTCTGGCGCGCCTGCCCTTGCGCTTCACTCAAGTTGTAGCGATTGCCAAAAATTTTGCTCCAGAGCGGCGCCCAGACGCACCAGTCCAGCGCCAGGATCTGCGATCCACCATGAATAAGACGGGGTAACACGACTATGACTGACCCGTCGCATACTCAGCGCCAGTATATTCCCACCCATCCCAGATCAATGCCTTGATCCTTTCACAATATGCCACCAGGTTTTCCAGCCCTTTGGCATGGTTCTGCAGCGCGTTGGCATGTGGCTGATCGATGATGTTGGCGAGAAAGGCGTAGAGTGACATGTCGAGTGTGTGTATTTCATTGCCCAGGAAATAGAGCTGGTTGCCAAGCATGTCCGCCAGTGCATTCAGCAGCTCGATACCCGGTGCATAGCTGGCTGTCGGGTTTTTGGGTGTCATGCCACGCCGTGCCATCTGGCGCAGCAACATGCGGCGGATGACAGTCGGCAGAATCTTGCCCTTGAGGCCCTGCATATGCTTGTTCAGATCAGGTAGAAAAACTCTCCACCCCTGTGGATCTCCCCACCGCATGTAGGTGATCTGCCAGTAGAGCTCGTCTTCCACCTTGCCGCGGATGAACCAGGCCATCGCCTTTTGTTGGGCAGTCAAGTCGGCATCCAGCGGCTTTTGCTGCTGCGCCTCGAAGAAGTCGATGATCTGCTGTGAGTCGGTAATGGTAACCGGGTGCCCTTTCTCCTCGGACTCGATAAATGGAATCTGCTTGCTTGGAGACTGGCGAGGGTTGCAGGCAACGGGCTGGTAGCTGAGGCTACGGAATCTCAGATAGGTTTCCGCCTTCATGCAGAAGGGACTGGCATTGGGTAAACCCCAGAAGGGACGAAACTGGTAGAGCTTGATCATGATGGTATCGAGCCGTTGCCGAGAAGTGAATTGGCCAGGGATGTTTACAAATGAGAATCATTAGTGCATTGATATTGGGCAATTCCGGGAATTGTTGTCATGAAGTTGACCCAGCCCGAAGAATGCTGAAGATCCCTTGGGCTGGGTAAGACATCGTCGCCTTCTTTCCAAAGACTAGGCGTCTGGCATCGATATCCTCCCCCGTATTTCTCATCGTCTGCATGGGGAAGTAACATGCCTCAATCCAGAATACTGTTCGGCAGAACCAATCAGGTTGGCTCAAAAAAAAGCCTGATCGCGGGGCTATTCAGACTGCAGAAGCCCTGGTTACTCAAATGTCCCGGTGTCCCACGAAATCGCCGAACAGGATAACTCATTGAACGCTGTAACAAGAATGGGTATCATTCGCACGCTTTCCAACCCCGCTTGGTGTTCAAAGGCGGGTTATCTGTAACTTCAACCTCTCTTCTCAAGGAGATGACATGTCCGTACTAGTTGGGCGTCCCGCCCCTGATTTTACTGCGCCAGCGGTACTTGCCGATGGCACTATCGTTGATGACTTTTCCCTGTCGGAAATGACAAAAGGGCACTATGCCGTCATATTCTTCTATCCACTGGATTTCACCTTCGTGTGTCCGTCCGAACTGCTGGCTTTCGATCATCGCATGGCAAAATTCGAAGAGCGTGGTGTCAAGGTGATTGGTGTCTCTATCGATTCACATTACACGCACAACGCATGGCGCAACACACCTGTTGAGGATGGTGGTATCGGTCCTGTGAAATACCCGCTGGTGGCGGATATGAACCATGCGATCTGCAAGGCCTACGGTGTTGAAACACCTGATGGCAATGTTGCATTCCGTGGCTCCTTCCTGATTGATCAGAGTGGCGTGGTGCGTCACGAGGTTGTCAATGATTTGCCTTTGGGTAGAGATGTCGATGAAATGATCCGCATGGTCGATGCACTGATCTTTCATGAAGAGCATGGCGAAGTCTGTCCTGCCGGCTGGAAATCCGGTGACGAAGGTATGGTGGATACACCCGATGGTGTGGCCAAGTACCTGAAGGGACATGCAGACGAGCTGTAGCGTATTGTGACAGTGTAACTACTCAGCTCACCTCTGAAATCCATCATCTCTGCATTGAAAAATGGTCATTTATGCTTGTGAACTCACATTTTTCGCCTTGATCTGACGGAATTCAAAGGCAATCCGAGCAGCTACTGCTTATGTGAACTACTTGCTGAGTAGTTACGCAACAGTAAGATCGATGAGCCTGTCATTTTGCACATCGACAAATACCACTAACCTGAACTATTCAGGGTAGTAGGTTCAGAGCCAAAGCCTCCTAGCAGGCTGTTGGACTTAACGCTGTTTGGCTGCGCCCGCAGGAAGTGCCCTTGGGATGCAAATCTCTGGATGGCGATTAAATCAGCTTATCCTGTTCGTCAAATAGCCCTGCTATTCTCCTCACACGATAAACTGAGTTAATTGATCCCCAGTGATTTTCGCTTCAAACGGTTAAATCCGACAGACTTCTAGTCAGCGGGTAGTTCAGTCCAGCACTTGATTGTTCCCCTTCATGGCGATGACCCGCATCCTGGGTAAGCTTTGACCAGAATCCTCAGGTTGAAGTTACGAGAAATAATTCCACCGTATTCCCGTCGGCCCGGCGCTTTGCTTTTTCCTCAATCTCATTGGTAATACCTTCAGCTGTAACTACTTGCTGAGTAGTTACCCTGTCTTATTCATGGTGGCGGCTAAAGCCTACGGTAAGTAATTGAAAACAATGATAAATCCTTGGCAGTTTCACCCAAATGGTGAGAGGCTTCAGCCTATCACGGCCCTGGCTTGTTCTGACACGCCTGTGCTCGCGCTTCACTCAAGTTGTAGTAATTGCTGCGGGCGCAGCCAAACAGCGTTAACTCCGACAGGCTCCTATGAACCAAATTGTGATCTGGATACCGGCATCCCTGCCGGTATGACACTATTCCCTGAATCCCGAGACTTAAACGCGGCGACTGGCACAAGCCCCTGATTCCACGTTGGATCAAGAAATACCCGTTTGACCTGGGGGGAAGCCAGGAATTTTTGAAACCACCGTGAAATGAATCTCTGGCACCACTCCCCCCCACTCGAATCTCGGGTTCAGGTATTTCTCTTATCACGTACCTCCCTTAGAAAGCCACAGCCAGTTGTATGGTCAGCGTATCGGTCGCTTCTCCGTTGCCGCCTTTTGCTTCGTCATAGGCGGTATCGTGCGCAATTTCCATGGCTAGTGTGGTGTTGTCCTGTATCTCCACGGAAAGCCCGACTAACCAGCGGGTTTCTGGCAGGCTCAGCGCTGTGGCTTCGCTGGTTTGCTGCAAGGCGACTGCCAGGGCTGCGGGGTGATTGCCGATTTTTACATCGGTATCCAGTTCCAGATTCCATGCGGAGGGTTTTGCTCCGGTGCCGTTGAACGCCAGATCGGTGGTGCTGAAGGTTTCCGCAGCGGTGACATATTCACTGATCAGGGTAAAGCGGTTCCAGTGCAGGGTGGCGTTGGCGCTCCAGCCGGGGACGGTTTGCTGCAGGTTGATGGGGTTGACGATGGTCTCCTGCAGGCTGTTGGAGTCTGTCAGGTTGCTGATCCAGGATATACCAAGATCAAGGCCGGGCAGGGTGTCGCTACCGTCGTGAGCATAGCCGAGCTTGATGCCGAACTGATCGATGGCTTCGTGGCCGCCATCTTGTGTATCGCCGTTGAACAGGTAGGCGAGGGCGTGAAACCCTTGCGTGACATAGCCAAGTTGCAGTGCGGTTTCGCGGGTTTCTCCGATTTCCAGCGTGAGCGGGTCGGAGATCATGCCGCTATCGAAATTGCCGAATGGCACCACCATGCGCCCTGCTGCCAGTGACCAGGGGGATACTGTGGAGTTGGCGAGCGTGAAAATGGCTTCGTCGATTTCGGGTGGCTCGGTTTCGTCTTCTTCGGCCAGCAGCATGACATGGGCGTTGACCCAAGGCGTGGGTTGCACCTCGATCCCCAGCTCCACGGTGGCAACGGTGAGGTCGCTTTCCGAGCCTTCAGGGCCATCGAGATACCCCGCTTCTACCTCGACCAATCCACTGAACGTCATCTTGCTCAGTGGATTCATGCGAGGTGGTTCGGTTGCCTGACGGCTTTTTTCCAGCCGCTCGACCTTGTGCTTGAGGTTGAGAATCTCCTGCTGCAGGTCGGTATCCTCTGCCGCAACCACAGGGGTGGAAATTACACTCTGCAAGGTAGAGAGCAAGGTGATGTAAATTACGTTCTTCTCATATGGTTTCATATTCAATCCCTATCCCGTTTCGAGTCGTGATACTGCAGCGTTGCTGTTACTTGGTATGCAAGCCCTGATAGCTGAGGGTCGTTCGTGTGATTTTCGGCAAATAGTAATCAAACGCATTCGCAAAAGCAATAGCGTTGCTGATGGGTTTGCCTGTAGCGACAAAAGGCCCACGCCAGTTGCCTCGTTTCACCTTCGGATTCAGGTTTTGTACAAGTCAATCAATTGGGGTAATTGGGGAGTAACAGGGGCTTGATTTGGTGCTGGCAGTGAAATGTGCTTATCAGTGGGAAAACAACCGGTAAATGAATGCGAAAACTGGAAAAATCTGCCTGTTTCTCCATACTGTCGCTTTCCTTCGAACCCAACGGGCTTTTTCCCGAGTAAGAGTATTTATGTCAGCAAGCCAAACTGCCTTGAAACAACCTGCCAATCAACGGAAACCTGACCATCACGACAGCTTTGAATGGCTTCGCAGCGAGCCGATCGAGTCGCTGAATCTGGTGGTGGATGAGTATCGCCACAAGAAGACAGGCGCGGTGCATTTCCACCTCAATGCCGACAGTGATGAGAACGTTTTTCTGGTGGGGCTGCGGACGGTGCCGATGGACGACACCGGGGTGGCGCATATTCTGGAACATACGGCGCTGTGTGGTTCGAAACACTACCCGGTGCGTGATCCGTTCTTTATGATGATCCGGCGCTCGCTGAATACCTTCATGAATGCGTTTACCAGTAGCGACTGGACGGCGTACCCCTTTGCCAGCCAGAACCGCAAGGACTTCTTCAATCTGCTGGATGTCTATCTGGATGCGGTCTTCTTCTCCAATCTGCATGAGCTGGATTTTCGCCAGGAAGGGTGGCGGCTGGAGTTTGCCGAGCGTGACAATCCCGACTCGCCGCTGGAGTACAAGGGTGTGGTCTACAACGAGATGAAGGGGGCGATGAGCTCACCCGTGAGTGTGTTGTGGCAGACACTCACCAGCAAGCTGTTTCCGACCACAACCTACCATTACAACAGTGGCGGCGAGCCGGAGCATATTCCCGATCTCGGCTATGATGAGCTGAAGGCGTTCTACCGCAAGCATTATCACCCGTCGAATGCCGTCTTCATGACCTTTGGCAATATTCCTGCCGCAGAGCTGCAGCGTCGATTTGATGAAAAGGCGTTGAACGAGTTTGATGTGTTGAATGAGGTAATAGATGTAACTGACGAGAAACGCTATGAAAAGCCACAGGAATTCGAGTCGGTCTATGCGGCGGATGAGTCGGACAATGACAACCGAACGCATATTGTGCTGGCCTGGTTGCTGGGTCGCAGCATCGACACCATGGAGGCGCTGCGCACCAATCTGATGACGTCGGTGTTGCTGGACAACAGCGCCTCGCCGTTGCTGCATGCGCTGGAAACCACCGAGCTGGGCAGTGCGCCGTCCCCCATGTGCGGCACCGAAGACAGCAACCGGGAGATGGCGTTCATGGCCGGGATCGAGGGATCCCGCCCGGAGCATGCCGAAGCGCTGGAAAAGCTGGTGCTTGATACCTTGCAGGAGGTTGCCGAAAAGGGCGTACCACAGGAGCGAATCGATGCCGCGCTGCACCAGCTGGAGCTGCACCAGCGTGAGGTCAAGGGCGATGGTTACCCGTATGGCCTGCAGCTGATTCTGGGAGGGTTGCCGGCGGCCATTCATCGTGGCGATCCGGTGGCATCGCTGAATCTCGATGCTGCGTTGGAGAAGTTGCGCGCCGAAGCCAGCGAACCGGACTTTATACAGAATATGGTGAAGCGCTGCCTGCTGGACAATGCCCATCGCGTCCGACTGACAATGAAACCGGATACCGGGCTGGCCGCTGTCAAGGAGCAGCAGGAGCGTGATCGGTTGCAGGCGATTCGTGATGGCATGGATGAGGCGCAGGTGCAGGCAGTGATCGACGTGGCCGAAGCACTCGCCGAGCGGCAGGCGCAGGAGGATGATCCCGAGGTGCTGCCGAAGGTAACGCTGAAGGATGTGCCCAGCGATATCAACATTCCCCAGGCGCAGCGCCATCAGGCTGGGCCGATTCAGGCCACGCGGTTTGCCCGTGGTACCAACGGACTGGCCTATCAGCAGGTCATTCTCGATATGCCGGCACTCTCCGAGTCGCAGATCGACATTCTGCCGCATTACCTGCAGACGCTGACCGAGTTGGGTGTTGGCGAACGTAGCTATATGGAAACCCAGGCCTGGCAGGATGCGGTCAGTGGAGGCATCAACGTCAGTACTCTGGTGCGAGCCGGCTTGAATGATATCCAGCAGGTCATGGGGAAGTATGTGATTTCCGGCAAGGCGCTGGTGCGCAATCACCAGCCGCTGACGGAACTGATTCGGGAGACCTTGCTGCACCCCCGATTCGATGAGCTGCCGAAGATTCGTGAACTGATTGCCCAGTCCCGGATTCGCCATGAAAACAGTGTGACCGGTCATGGCCATGTGCTGGCCATGCGAGCTGCGGCCAGTGGGATGTCGGGGCGGGCGCGCATGTCGCACACGACTCACGGACTGGAGGGCATTCGCCGCCTGAAAGCGCTGGATGATTCGTTTGCAGCGGAGGAGAGCCTGCAGCAGTTTGCCCAGTCGCTGGCGCAGCTGCATCAGACGCTGATCCACTCGCAGGCGGCCTTTCTACTGATTGGCGAGGAGGATCAACTCGATCCGATGGAGCGCGATGTGCGTGATTTCTGGAATGGCAAGTTGCCCAAGGCAGGTGGCAGCCAGTTCTCGTTACCGAAAGTCGATGCAAGGGTGCAGCAGTGCTGGATGACCAATACCCAGGTGAATTTCTGTGCCCGAGCCTATCCCGCAGTGCCGGCGGATCACCCCGATGCGCCGGTGCTGGAAGTGCTGGGTGGCTTTTTACGCAACGGCTACCTGCATTCAAAGGTTCGTGAGCAGGGGGGAGCCTACGGTGGTGGCGCGAGTTTCGACTCCGATACCGGTGCATTTCGCTTCTACTCCTATCGGGATCCCCGCCTGACGGAGACGCTGGAGGATTTTGATGCGTCGATCGAGTGGCTGCAGTCTCATCCGCATGAATACCGGGCACTGGAGGAGGCCATTCTTGGCGTCATCAGCAGTATCGACAAGCCGGGTTCACCGGCTGGTGATGCGCAGAAAGCGTTCTATGGTGAGATATTCGGTCGGGATGCGGCCCAGCGGCGCGCCTATCGCAACCGGATTCTGGCGGTGACGCTGGAGGATCTCAAACGGGTAGGCAATGACTGGCTGCAGCCGGATAGGGCCAGCACCGCGATTGTTTCACACACGGGCAACCGGGATGAGGCCGAATCGCTGGGGCTTGAGATCATTCAGCTCTAGGAGTCTGAAACCAGAGCCAGTTCACAGCTGGCCTGATACCGTTGGACACTGATTCCCGATTTGCAAGCCTCTGTCAGCTGCTGATTGTTCAAGGGCTGCTGCGGGCCTTATCCTTGGCGGGTTTCAAGTTGTGGATGCGTGTTACCTGAAACCAGGGTTTCAGGTGTTATCCACCTCTCTGTCAGGCAGCTCCTGCCGGCCATGATGTTGCAGTGGTTTCAAGGTTGGACAGTTTGAGCTGATTCAATGGATTCGGCGGTGAGATGTTTCACTGCTCACAGTAATAAAAAGGATTAACAATGACCACCAGCCTGTTTAGTGCGCTGCACAAGAATTTTCTCGGTAATTCCTCCGAGTGGTACAAGACGACCATCCTCGTCTTTCTCGCCATCAACCCGATCATCTGGTATGCCGGTTACCATTTTGCCGCAGGGTGGATTCTGATTGCACAGTTCATCTTTGTGCTGGCGATGGCGTTAAAATGCTACCCGTTACAGCCTGGCGGCCTACTGGCCATCGAGGCGGTCATGATCGGTATGACGAGTTCGCACAATGTCATGCATGAGGTAGAAGCCAATCTTGAGGTCATCCTGCTGTTGGTGTTCATGGTGGCCGGCATCTATTTCATGCGGCAATTGCTGCTGTTCTCCTTCACCAAGATATTGCTGGGTGTGAAGTCCAAGGTGGTACTTTCTTTGTTGTTCAGTGGGGTCGCGGCGGTACTCTCGGCCTTCCTGGATGCGCTGACGGTTACTGCGGTGCTGATATCGATTGCTGTGGGTTTCTACAGCGTCTACCATCGCGTTGCCTCGGGCAAGAAGTTTCATGATGACCACGATCACTCCGGGGATGGTGGTGTGCATGAATATCATCGTGAAGATCTGGAGCAGTTTCGTGCCTTTCTGCGTAGCCTGATCATGCATGGTGCCGTGGGAACGGCGCTTGGCGGTGTCGCAACGCTGGTGGGCGAGCCGCAAAACCTGTTGATTGCGGAAAAGGCCGGTTGGGATTTCGTCGAGTTCTTTGTCAAGGTTGCGCCAGTGAGCATGCCGGTGCTGGTGGCGGGATTGGCAACCTGTTATTTGCTGGAGGTCAAGGGTTGGTTTGGCTATGGCGGCAAACTGCCTGAAGAGGTGCGTGGTGTACTCAGCGACTATCAGGCAGAGCAGGAAGAGAAGATGACGCGCACCGATGTGGCTGTGCTGGTGGTTCAGGGTATTGTGGCGGTGATCCTGATTCTCTCGCTGGCGTTTCATCTCGCTTCGGTGGGATTGATTGGCTTGATGGTCATTGTCCTGCTGACTGCCTTCAATGGCGTGATCGAAGAACATCAGATCGGCAAGGCTTTCGAAGAGGCGTTGCCGTTTACCGCGTTGCTGGTCGTCTTTTTTGCCATTGTTGCCGTCATTCATGATCAACACCTGTTTGCGCCGATTACCAAAATGGTGCTGGCGATGGATGTGGGTTCTCAACCGGTGATGCTGTTTATTGCCAACGGCGTGCTGTCGATGATCAGTGACAATGTGTTTGTTGCAACGGTCTATATCAACGAGATGGCCGCTGCGCTGGAAGCGGGGACGATTAGCCGAGAGCATTTCGAAGTGCTGGCTGTGGCAGTCAATACCGGCACCAATCTGCCCAGTGTGGCAACGCCCAATGGTCAGGCGGCCTTTCTGTTCCTGCTGACCTCGGCGCTGGCCCCATTGATTCGCCTTTCGTACATGAAGATGATGATCATGGCTTTTCCCTACACGATCGTGCTCAGTGTGGTGGGTATCCTGAGTATTGTGATTGCCTACTGAGAAATCCGGTGACCGCCGCGATCGAGCTGCTTCCGGTGCCAGCTGCGGCGGACACCGGGATTCTTCGGGAAGACGGGTTACCTGAATTCGCAGGCTGAGACCGACTCACCGGTTGCGATATAAACCGGCTCCCGGGATATCCGCAGCGCATGATCTTCAGGTGATATTTTGTTGCCCATTGGGTCGCCGATCCAGACAGCATCACTGGTCGAGATGCCCAGTTCATCAAGGTTGATGGTCTGTGTGTTATCTGCAGTATTCCATACCAGGTAGACTCTGCCTTTCCCGTTGCTGAATTCATAGGCGGTCAGATCGTTTGCCGCCAGAATCTTTCTGCCTGCTTCAAGTCCATTGAGACAGGATTGCATCCTTGCATAGGCCACATAAACCGGCTTGGGGTATCCCCAGTAGTCGACCATGCCAAAAAAGTTCTCGGCATAGTCATTGCCAAAGTCCCTGTCTCTATAGTTGTACCAGAATAGCTTCTTGACACCGGCATGCAGTGCAGTGGCATGAATTTTCAACAGGTAGTTGACCGACTGGTAACGGGTCAGGCCGGTGACCGCAAGCTGTTCGGCCGGATAGCCGAAGAACTCACCAGGTGCCGCACCGTGATGGGGAGCACCCACTTCGGTAAACCAGATCGGCATATCATGATCATAGCGCCGCAGCAGCTTATTGGTTTGTGCAATCAGTGGTGCCATCCAGCGGTCGGGAGCAGGAAAGTCAGGCCAGGCGTAGGGATGAATCGTCAATATGCTGTAGTACCTGGCGGCCTTGCTTTTGAGGAAAGGCGTGATTTCGTCGGCATCAACCGTAGCAATCTGGTAGATGAGTTTCACCTTGGGTGCATGGCTCCTGGCGGCGTCCCGTACCGCCTTGGCCTTGGCCGCAAGATTGCTCCAGTAGTATCGCTGCTTGTAGGCGCTGGTCAGGTTTTCCTCGATCCCTGTTTCCCAGTATTCGAGCTGCGGGTAGGCCTGGAAATAGTCGCCGGCCCGCTTGGTGATTTCCGCCAGCTGTTTGGCTGACACAGGCTTTGAATCATCCGAACTCCAGGTCTTGTCGGTCATGATCGGCAATTCGGTGAAACCTCTGGTTGTACGCTTCTCCATTTCGAATCGCCACCAGTCGGCAGATGTGGTGTTCCAGGTCAGTGTCTTGATCCAGGGGCCGAGATAGGGGTCATCGAGATCGGCGTGAACCATGCCAAATGGCGACGTCTTGTCGTCCGCCTTGATGGGCTGCGATCGGTGAGGCAGCATGGCATGACCCATCTCGCGTTTGCCGCCGGAAAACCCCTGCTCATCCTTCAGATCCGGACAGTCGGTGGTCAGCACCAGCCCCAGATACCCGGCAATTCCGGGAACGGATTCAATGGCCTCCTCCTGATTGAGGTGCATTGGGCGTGGTGTGGTCAGTGCTTTGCCACGGAAATCCTGCCAGTGGTATTCGAGCGTGCAGTCATGTTTGCTGTTGATCCTGACACTTGCCGTAAACCGGGTGCCTGTTTGAACGGAAGGGGGGGAGTGTGCCGTTTCGTGATCGTCCCTGTCTGTACCGGAACAAGCGGCTGTGGTGATGAGTATCAGAAAGGGAAATGTGGACAGGAGCCACGGTATTCGACGCCACACGCAGGATTTTGGTTTGGTTGGGGATTCCATGGGGTATTGGTTCAGGAGGGGAAGTAGATAGCTTATGACCATTGAAATTGCGCCGAGTTCCCTTCGACAGGATTGATGCGCGTGGTGAGCGGCAGTCTGACAGTGAATGGAGAGCGGGTCTGGAATCCAGCGGAAACGTGTTGTCATATGGCTGTATTACCCCCTTGTTTGCACCCGAATTGCAGGTTGGTTCATGTGTTGCGTTCATGACAGGCGATATAGTGAAGCGAAAGGATTCTGCGTACTAGTCCCATCGGGATTGATGGCGGTTGCGGATGCTCGAGTATATAACAATAAGAATAATGAGCCGATGATATGATAAGCAGCGACGCTTTTTTCAGCAAATCCATTCTGTGGGCCGTTTTCCTGATTTCCGGGGTCATGCAATCTGCGGTATTCGGCCGCACTGTCTCTGAGGACACCCAAGGACTACAGATATCTCCTTCCATTTCAATGTCGGTCATCCGGGACAATAACGTTTTTTCGCGCGTGGAAAAACCTGTGGATGACCGCAGTATAGTGATTCATCCCTCCATTAGTATCGTAAATAACCTGGATGATGATCAGTATTCACTGGTGGCAGGATTGAAAACAGAACGATATTCGACATTGAACACACAGGATAATGACGAATATGAGTTTGCTCTGTTCAGTCGCAAGGCACTGGGACGTGATCACAGGCTTGAGTTGTTTATGCAGACGGACAGGACGACTGAAAAGCAGTTTTCTGCAGAAAATTTTCAGGGTGAATTGCCGGGTAAAATTGACGAAATGGAAGTTTCGGCAAGGTATGCATACCAGGCTGGGCGCATTCCCTTCGGGATGTCCCTGACCCAGAACCGTTATCGATATCAGCAGTCCAGCGCTGATCAGGTCTCGCGGGATGATGACCCAAGGGACAGAAATGAGACTGTGGGGAGCCTGCGCGTCGGATATATGCCTGTGCCAGGTAGTGAAGTCTTTATTGAACTGCAGACCGGGAACATCGAGAGTACGGCCGATTCACTGTCGGAGGAAGCTTCGAGAGATGCATCCATCAGCGATTTCCTGATAGGTTATGCGAATGGTGTTGGCGATCTCATCAGGGTCAATGCCACGATTGGCCGGTATTCGCGCAGCTTTGATGCAGAGCTGCTGGGGGACGTTAGTGGGATGCGTCATGAGGCGAATGTTTCCTGGCAGGTGACACCACTCACCAGTCTCCATTTCAAATCCGGAAAGCGTTTTGAACTGACTCGCCTCGTTGCCAGCCCTGGCTATGAATCCTTGCGCAATACGCTGAAGCTGAGACACAAGTTTCGCCGCTATCTGATTGCTGAAGTACAGTTTTTTGGTGGTTTGGATAGCTACCTCAAGATCCCGACAGAGGACAATGTGACAGGTTACGGTATGTCCCTGAAGTATCGTGCTGGTCGATATCTCTCTTTCTACATCTCTCTTGAACAGGAATCTCGCGAGCGACTGCGTGAGTCTGAAGGTGAGTTCAAGGAGGAAACGGTTGAAAAAAGCCTGTTTGAACTTGGTACTGAACTGATTATGTGAACGGGTTCAATCTTTTGCGTTTCTCTTTCGGGAAAAACGATCATTTTTATTTTTCTGTTGTCTCACCCTGCAATGATTTTCGGAGCGATTCTCTTGTGAAGGATATTGTCTGCTATTTTAAAGTGTTACTACTTGTTCTGCTTGTTGGCCTGTTGACCAGTTCTTGGGTATTTGCCGAGGGAGAGCTTGACT
>CAYTPO010000045.1:0-1893 GCA_964439815.1 uncultured Thiotrichales bacterium | reverse complement strand
ATCAAGAGCTTGTGCCAGTCGCCACGTTCAAGCCCGGTTCAGGATCTGATTCAGGATACTGTTTGCCTGCCATATTTAACGGATAGCAGTTGCCAGGGGGGGCCATAGCCCCATCAGTCCATCCAGATGACCGGGATCGATCATTGCACACAGGTTATCTCAGTATAGAGACTCATCCCGATCACCCCGGTTTGATCCACCTGGTAGCCTCTACCCGCCAACCCGACCCTGCCACTCCAGGCAACTCGGGGAGCAGGATCCGCTATATTTCATGGTTTCAGGACATCGATGCTGCACAGATGCATGCACATGAATTCATGCGCAGATCCTTGTTGGATCTCAATAACCACCTTTACCGCATCGCGCTAACCGAGGCCATCGCCGGGATCGACACAATCCGTTTACCACACCGGAAAATCTGGCTGGACCCCGGGATACCACTGCAGGCACTCGAAATCATCGACAGACGCAGCAAGGAGATCAGGCATACCCAGCAGCGTATCGAGTCGATAGTCAATTTCATCGGCTACAGCGCCCTTGCATGGCTGGCATTCAATCTGCTGGTGCTACTAATCTGATTGGCCTGCAGACCTGCCTTGATGCAGGTCAATGTGAGTAATAAAGCAGACTACCTACAATAGGCTTGGCAATTGCTGACCGGACAACTTCCGACCGTTGCGGAACAGGCATCTTGCGGTAGACTATCGGCTCCAGACTTCTTCAACCATACGAGGGCAGCAGTGAACAATTTTTTCAGACTCGAAGCAGGTACACTGAGCATTGCGGCGTTTTTCCTGCTCGTCGCAATCTTCATCTCGACACGCCCTTTCATGCCCGCAGGGACATTCAGGAAAATCGTACCCGCTACCGTACTGGTACTGGCTGCGCTGATTGGCCTCCACTACAAGGCAACAACCGGAAGAATGGCCAAAGTCATCACCACCTTCAACAGCAATGGCGATGTGATCTGCGAAAACAGGACCAATCGTAACGCGGCGCAATCCATTGTCATCAACCAGAGCAAGGGCTGGAAACTGGAGGGTGAAGTCTTTACCAATCCTGAGTTCACCAGACCTTTCCATACCGCACGCTGTATTCCCAAGACCTGAGGCTCTGATAGAACAGGCTGAGATAACTGCGGCGCTTTTCCGTATTCGGCTCCGCCAAACTGAAACGGCTCCCGGCAGCAAACCGGTGCGCTCTCTTTCCTGCAACCCATGGTGACTACCTGAAGAATCAGGAATCGATGGTTTCCTTAAATGGGATGCCTGTCTCATTTCCAGTATCGCCTAACGTCCTACACTACCTACCCCGGTAATCAAAGGACGGATTACATGAACCATCGCTGTTGCAAACGATATGCGGTCAGCATCCCCGCACAATTGAGCACGCAGGAAAAGTGCTCCCAACCTGTCACAGTCACCAATCTCAGCAGTGGTGGCGCTTTTGTGGAAACAGATTTTCCCGCCGCATACCCTGTCGATTCCATTGTCGATCTGCAACTCTTGGCACAGGACCAGACAGGGACATCAGGCTTCCATACTCATGGCATGGTCATCCATCAAGGCACTAACGGCCTCGGGATCATGTTTACTACCGAGGAGCCTGTCGGACTTAATACCATTTGGATGCGCCCGCAGGAAGTGCCCTTGGGGTGCAAATCCCTGGATGGCGATTAACTCGGCTTATCCTGTTCGTCAAATAGCTCGGCTATTCTCCACACACGATAAACTGATTTAACCCGTCTTATTCATGGTGGATCGCGGATCATGGCGCTGGACTGGTGCGTCTGGGCGCCGCTCTGGAGCGAAATTTGTAGCTACAGCTACAACTTGAGTGAAGCACAAGCGCAGGCGTGTCAGAACAAGCCAGGGCCGTGATAGGCTGAAGCCT
>CAYTPO010000044.1:0-4472 GCA_964439815.1 uncultured Thiotrichales bacterium | reverse complement strand
TCGTAGCGAGGGAAAGCCATATTAGGCCATTTTTTTCACTGATTTGAGGAGAATATTGGCTATATTTGACGAAAACCAGGGGGAAAAAGGGCCAAAATGGCTTTTCCGCAGTAGGCTTCCTATTCTCGGACAGGCTCCTAGCGGAGGGGTACGAATGATACCGGCAAGACCTTCCGCATTTCGGTCTCCCCTGCTTCATTACGCGTTACATCCAGCAACTGCTGACTGAGCCAGTCCACGCTGACCGGAATAACGAGATGTCCACCGGGTTTCAGTTGCTCGATCAAGGCAGGCGGGATGTCATCGGCCGCTGCCGTGACGATAATGGCATCATAGGGCGCATGCTCCGGCCAGCCTTCGTGACCATCACCGATACGAAAACGGATATTCTCATAGCCCATTTCCTGCAGCCGCGTTTGCGCCATTTCCGACAACGGTGCAATGCGTTCCACGGTATAAACCTCTCGCGCCAGCTCGGCGAGAACCGCAGTCTGATAGCCGGATCCGGTGCCGATTTCCAGTACCCTCGAGTCCGGCCCAATTTCCAGCATGTCGGTCATCAACGCTACGATATAGGGTTGCGAGATGGTCTGCCCTTCTCCAATCTGCAGCGGGCCGTTGTACCAGGCGAGGTCACGATCATCGGGCCGCACAAAGCGGGCGCGATCCACGTTGCGCAGTGCGGTATAGACCTCTGGCTTCAGTTCACTGCGCCCCGTGTATCCGGCAGTTCCCTTCACCTCCTGGCGGATCGCTTCCAGCAGCGCATCGAGTCGACGGTTACTCATGTGCCCTCCCGCCATGATTGCAGATAGCGTTGCTGGAGTGGTGTCAGGCTGTCGATCTGCAGGCCCAGTGCTTCCAGCTTGTGACGGGCAACACTGCGATCTATTTCATCGGGTACCGCATGAACCTCATGAGAAAGATTCTTGCCTTCGTGTGCCAGCCATTCGACAACCAGCGCCTGATTGGAAAAACTCATGTCCATGACAGCCGCCGGATGCCCTTCGGCAGCCGCAAGGTTGACCAGTCGCCCCTCCGCCAGCAGTCGTATGCGGCGGCCATCCAGCAGTACGAATTCCTCGACATGCTGCCGTGGTCGATTCTGCTCCACAGCCAGCACCTGCAGTGCCGGGATATTGATTTCCACATTGAAATGGCCTGCATTGGCCAGCACGCATCCATCCTTCATCACCTCGAATTGCGGCGTATCGATAACATGCTTGTCGCCAGTCGCGGTGATCATGAAATCGGCACGCGCCGCAGCCTCGCGCAGCGGCATTACCTCAAAACCATCCATGGCTGCTTCCAGTGCGCGCAGCGGTTCCACCTCGCAGACAATGACTCTGGCACCCAACCCCTGTGCTCGGCGGGCAATTCCGCGCCCTACCCAGCCATACCCGGCTACAGTGAAAATTCTGCCCGCCAGCAGGATATTGGTGGCGCGCAGAATGCCGTCCAGCGCACTCTGGCCGGTACCATAACGATTGTCGAAAAGATGTTTGGTCATCGCATCGTTGACTGCGACCACAGGTACCCGCAGCGCCTTGTCCTGCGCCATTGCCCGCAAGCGGATGACGCCCGTTGTGGTCTCCTCGGTGCTACCCAGGATATCCTCAAGCCGCGCGGGAAAATGTTCGTGCAATTCACTGATGAGATCGGCGCCATCATCCAGCGTGATCCGGGGATGATGCGCAATGGCCTGATGAATATGTCGGTAGTAGGTATCGTTATCCTCACCACGCCGGGCAAATACTCTGACACCAAAATCCCTGACCAGGGCGGCGGCGACATCATCCTGCGTACTGAGGGGGTTGCTGGCGCACAACACCAAGTCAGCACCACCCGCCACCAGCACGCGTGCAAGATTGGCGGTTTCAGTCGTGATATGCAGACACCCTGCCATCCGCAGACCCGCCAGCGGTTTTTCCTTTTCGAACCGCTGCAGCAGTTGCCGCAGCACCGGCATTTCCGACCATGCCCAGTCGATTCTGGAACGCCCCTGTGACGCCAACTCGGGCGAGCTGATATCACTGCTGGAAATATCATATTCAGTCATTGCTACTCCACCCCGGATTCATCCTCCGGTAAACCTGTATATTACTTCTCTATAAAAGATGTGGGTAATACCGGCGAAAAACAATGTATTGAGATTGGTAGCCCCTCAGCAACATCACTGGGATTGTTTGGTAGCAGAGCGCCTTCAGCCATTCAGGTGGCGAGGCGCTTCGCCAACCTTTTCTCCCAGGACGCGTTCGCGATCGCGAACAATGCGGGTGGCAATTTCATTGACGGCATTGAGCAGCCACATATGCGTTTGTGACCCTTCGGTATAATCGGCGGGACCAAACGACTGGACCCTCCCCTGCTGCTGCAATCGATTGACCTGCTGGAATTCTCGGCTCGATCCGGGGCGATAGACACCGTAGGTCTTGCCACCGCCATGATTGATAACGGAAAAAACCGGTACGTCCGAGGGACCATCGGCAATATAGATCATGTTCTGCACCGGAATGCGCCGATCCTTCTCCTCGATCCGCGCATTGACATCGATTTCGCTGTGCTTGTTGCTGCCCTTGTTGATTTCAAAGACAGCGCGGGTCTTGGTGGTATTGTCCAGCACATAGCCCAGGTGCGTCAGAACGGGGTTGTCCTCATTCAGCGCCTCGACAAATTCGCAACCCCAGATGCCATCCAGATAAGGGGCGATGGCGCTGCCGGTGATCATCTGCGTCAACCCGGTGCTGACGACATAGTGCTCCAGTATGATGTCATGATGCTGGAACACCTCTTCCTGCTGCAGCTGCGCCTTGAGTGCGGGAAAGAATTCTGGCAGCCCCGGGTAGAACTCCAGCTCTGCCCCCATTTCCCGCAACATGGCATTGGTCAGACCGGAGAACCTTCCCTGCCGGACATAATCCAGAATATGGTTGAGATAGAGAATTTCGGTGGAAATCTGCTGGCAGCCACGGGCACGATATTTTTCCGGCAGCGCATTGACCTCGGCCCAGAACTGTTTTTCATCGACATTGAATCGCTCGAACAGCGGGCGCTGCATGTAACCGGGAATCAGGGTTTTATCAAAATCCCAGACAATGGCGATAATGGATTGCGTAAAGAGCTGCGTCATGAAGGATATCGGCCTTTGATTACAGGACGGCTTCGGCCAGATCGCCCGTGGTTTCCAGCCAGTGCTTGCGATCGGAGGCGCGTTTCTTTGCCAGCAGCATGTCCATCCTGGCTGCCGTATCATCACCCGGATCTATCGTCAGCCGGATCAGCCGGCGTGTATCGGGTGCCATGGTGGTTTCACGCAATTGCAGCGGATTCATTTCGCCCAATCCCTTGAAGCGCGTCACCGTCACCTTGCCCTTTTTCTTTTCTGCCTGGATGCGGTTGAGAATCCCCTCTTTCTCTGCCTCATCGAGCGCATAGAATTTCTCCTTGCCGACATCGATACGAAACAGCGGTGGCATCGCGACATAGACATGCCCGGCTTCCACCAGCGGCTTGAAGTGGCGGAAAAACAGAGCGCAAATCAGCGTAGCAATATGCAGTCCATCCGAATCGGCATCGGCAAGAATACAGATCTTGCCATAGCGCAATCCCTTGAGTTCATCGGAGCCGGGTTCGACACCGATCGCCACGGAAATATCGTGAATTTCCTGCGAGCCCAATACCTGATCGGAATGCACCTCCCAGGTATTCAGAATTTTCCCGCGCAATGGCATGATGGCCTGAAACTCCCGTTCCCGCGCCTGTTTGGCCGATCCTCCGGCAGAATCACCTTCCACCAGAAACAGTTCGGTGCGCGACAGATCCTGCGAGGAGCAGTCCGCCAGCTTGCCCGGCAGCGCCGGCCCGGTGGTAACCTTCTTGCGAATGACCTTCTTGCCGGCACGCTGGCGGCTCTGAGCATTGTTGATCGCCAACTGCGCGATCTGTTCCCCCAACGCAACATGCTGGTTCAGATAGAGCCCGAAGGCATCCTTGATGACGCCAGAAACAAAGGCTGCCGCCTCGCGGGACGATAGCCGCTCCTTGGTCTGCCCGGCAAACTGGGGGTCAAGCAGCTTGACCGAGAGAATGAAACTCAGCTTGTCCCAGACATCATCGGGAGCCAGCTTGATGCCGCGCGGCAACAAATTGCGGAATTCACAAAACTCCCGCACCGCTTCGGTCAACCCGGTGCGCAACCCATTGACATGCGTACCACCCTGGGGGGTCGGGATCAGATTGACATAGCTTTCATTGACCGACTCGCCACCCTCTGGCAACCACAACAGCGCCCATTCCACGGCATCCTGCTCCCCCTGCATCGTGCCGGTAAAGGGCGACTCCGGCAACCGTTCGACATCGCCCACTGCTTCCAGCAGATAGTCAACCAGTCCGTCTTCGTAGAACCACTCCTCGGTCTCTCCCGTGGTCTCATCGGCAAAGGTGATCCTGAGTCCCGGACACAATACCGCCTT
>CAYTPO010000043.1:0-11327 GCA_964439815.1 uncultured Thiotrichales bacterium | reverse complement strand
CTGGCGTTCGTGAAGTATCGATTGCTTGAGCAGGGAAAAGGAAATAGTCGTGGTAATCAGTAACGTGGCCACGATCAGCGCCAATACAATCCAGCTTTTGGTCTTGATTGAAAGATTATTCATTTTTCTTATCTTTGGCTTGCGGGGGGTACGGGGTCTTCCCGTGAAAACAGCTGAGGGGCTGGGTCTGATGCCACCTTCACGCTGTGTGTTCGATCTTCGGCACCACTGGAGTGCTCACGACCAAAGCCATGCCTGGTCGGACTATTACGGCTCAGGTAGTGTTTTCTGCCAGATGTGCCAGTATGCTCAGCACTTCCCTGGACGCTTCCTCCACTCGTCGAATTTCTGCCAGAGCCGCCTCGCTGTCGCCATCGTTGAAATAGCGCACGGCACGAATTCCGTGGTCATGGACAAGGCGATGCGGATGTTCCAGAGCGCGGAAGGCCGAGTTGTTGCGGAAGTTGGAATCCGTTACCTGGTTGTACCATTTACCCAGCCTGCAGGTGTTGTGGTTGGACAGCTCGTTGGGATTCAGACCTTCACGGCCGACAATCATGTTGGCCAGCCGTTTTTTCCAGATCACATGGTCTGATTGCGCCAGCCGCAATACCTTGCCGGGTACTTCGAGTTCCGCGAGCTTGCCAAGCTGCTCGCTGACAGAGCTTTCGAAACCATCCATGGCTTCGACAATATTTTCGATGTCGGAGACACAGCGTGCGGTGTGGGTCGCCACATCGGTTATGCCATTGGCAACCATCGAGGAGGCCTGCCCCTGTTCTTCCAGGGCCATGGATATCTGGCTGGCATTGGAATCGACCAGCTCGATCTTGTCACTGATGCTCTTCATCTGCACATCGGCCGCCCTGATGGATTCCAGCCCGTGACCAACCGCATCAGCACTGCGTGTCATCGACTGTGAAATACTGTCGATCTCATCCTGCAATTGTACGACGAGTTCCTCTATCTGTTTTGTGGCAGTCGAGGTGCTGCTGGCCAGATTGCGCACCTCGTTGGCAACGACGGCAAACCCCTTGCCGGCATCACCGGCACGAGCCGCTTCAACCGATGCGTTCAATGAGAGCAGGTTGGTCTGGAAAGCGATGTTCTTGATATTTTCCGAAATAGTGACGATCCGCCTGGAGAAGGAAATCAGGGATTCCACCTTGCTGACGGTATCATTGACCGATGAGGAGATGTCGTCCATTTTCTTCATCGACTCATGTACGGCCTCAGATCCCAGCTCCGTAACATGGCGTGTCTCGCGTGTTTCCCGCGCAATATCCGAGCCATATTTGTGTATGTGCAGGACAGATGCTCCCATTTGCTCGGCGGCGGCAGCGATACTTTGCGCCTTGTCATCGACCAGTTTGAGGCCAGACATGAGGCGTGCCGAGGAAATGGCCGCTTCATTCGTGCTGATGGAGAGTTTGACGCTTCGATCCAGGTCGTCCAGTGTCGTGTGCTTCAGTTTATCGATCAATGTGTTGATCAGATGGGAAATCTGGTCGCTACCGCTGGCTGAGTGTGTGTAATCACCGGCAATTGCTGCTTGCAGGCAGGCGATCAGATCCTGCCGATTGTCTGCTGCGGGGGGGCTGGGGGGCTTCTTTTGACGTATATCCATCACAGTGTCTTGTAGCATATCCTTGCCAATCCTTATTATGGTCGTGTTACCCACCTGGGCCGCTCCATGCCGGAAACCAGGTCAGGAAATCCTTTTTGGAACGCAGTCTGGGCGTGGCCAGCCAGCATTCGCATTGAATTGAAAACTACCATACTGACGGGATTTGCAAATAATTCCGGTCGCAAAATCACTGCAATATCACTGTCCATGCAAGACGCTGATGCTTGATGTGACGGATTCCCCCTGATTATACGATCTGCCCGGCACACCACCCCGATGCCCAGGCCCACTGGAAGTTGAACCCTCCCAAGTGGCCGGTGACATCCACGGTTTCACCAATGAAATGGAGTCCGGGAACGCGCTTGCTTTCGAATGTTCTGGATGACAATTCGGCGGTGTCCACACCACCGGTCGATACTTCTGCGGTCCGCAGGCCTTCGGTCTTCCCGGGCTTGATTTCCAGATCCTGAAGCCTAGTGATGATGCCCTGCAGTTCCCGGGGCGTGAACTGGCGAATGGGTTTGTTGCTGAAATAGAACTGGCACAGGTGATGCCCCAGCTTTTTGGGTAACAGTCTCCCCAGCACCGTTTTCAGCTGTGCATCGGGTGATTGGCTGCGAATGCTCTGCGACCATGTCTCGGCATCGATATCCGGGAGCAGGTTGGCATGAAGGGTTTCACCAGGAAGCCAGTACGACGAAATCTGCAGTACGGCGGGGCCACTGATGCCCTTGTGTGTGATCAGCATCTGCTCGCGAAAGGCGTGTCCGTTGCAGGAGAGGACTACCTCGGTCGAAACACCAGCCAGGCCGTTGAAAAGGTTTTCCATCTCTGTTCTACCCAATATCAACGGCACCAGAGCAGGTGTGAAGGGGATGGTACGCAAACCGAATTGTGCCGCAATGCGGGTGCCGAAATCCGTGGCGCCCATGCGCGGTATCGACGGGCCGCCGGTGGCAATGACCAGCGAATCGGCATTCCATCTTCCGCTGCCGGTCCTTACCTCAAAGTCATTGTGTTTTTCAATGCTTTGGATTGCGGTATCCAGTGTTAGGGTAACGCCGGTCTGTCTGCACAGTGTCAGCAGCATATCGACAATGGCACCTGCACGCTGGTCGCAGAACAGCTGACCCAGGGTCTTTTCGTGCCAGGTCAGGCCGTGATCACTCATCAACGCCATGAAATCCCAGGGCGTGAAGCGGGCCAGCGCCGATTTGCAGAAATGCGGATTGGCCGATAGGTAGTTGCTGGCGTCAGTATGGAGGTTGGTGAAATTGCAGCGACCACCACCGGAGATCAGGATTTTCTTTCCTGCCTTGTCGGCCTTGTCCAGCAGCAGAACCTTGCGGCCGCGTTTGCCCGCCTCGATGGCACAGAGCAACCCGGCGGCACCGGCGCCAATGATGATGACATCGTAATGGTTGTTTTCCATGATTGTGCTCCGCTTGGTAGATGCTGGCCTACTGGTGTTTGTGACCAATTTGCGTGATGTATACTACATTTTCGTGCTGTCAGGGGACTGACCAAACTCGGAGAATGCGCCATGTCATCCAGAATCCAGAAAGTACTGATTGCCAACCGGGGCGAGATCGCCATACGTATTCTCCGGGCCGCGGCTGAGCTGCGGGTTCAGACGGTCTCGATCTATACTCGTGAAGATCGCTTCTCACCTCATCGTTACAAGGCCGACGAGGCCTATCAGATCGGCGCTGACGATGACCCCCTGAAGCCCTATCTGGATATCGAGACCATTCTGGATGTTGCGCTGAAACATGGTGTTGACGCCATCCACCCCGGTTACGGTTTTCTCTCGGAGAACGTGGAGTTCGCCCGCCGCTGCCGCGAATCCGGCGTTATATTCATCGGCCCGCCCCCCGAAGTCATGGATCTGCTTGGCAACAAGGTTTCTGCCAAGAAGGCTGCCGTGGAGGCGGGGTTGCCGATCATCGAGTCCAGCCGCAAGGCGCTGGATACCTCCGATATCGCCATGGAGGAAGCCCGGCGCATCGGTTTTCCGCTGATGCTCAAGGCCGTTTCCGGGGGCGGAGGCAGAGGCATGCGTGTCCTGCACGAGGAAGGCGAGCTGGAAAAGGCCTTTCATGAAGCGCGGAGCGAGGCGCTGAAGGCATTCGGAGACGATACGGTCTTCCTGGAAAAATATGTCGATTCCCCGAAACATATCGAAGTGCAGATACTCGGCGACGAACACGGCAATCTCGTCCATCTGTACGAGCGGGACTGTTCGATTCAGCGACGCTTTCAGAAGGTGGTCGAGGTTGCACCCAGTTCGGGCCTGACGCCGGAGACGAGGCAACAACTGCTCGACTATGCGCTGCAAATCATGCGTCATGTCGGATATGTCAATGCCGGTACCGTGGAGTTTCTGGTTGATCGGGATGAAAGAATCTACTTCATCGAGGTCAACCCGAGGGTGCAGGTCGAACATACGATTACCGAGGAAATTACCGGTATCGATATTGTCCGCAGCCAGTTGCATATTGCCAATGGCCATCGGCTCAGTGATCCACAAATCGGAATTCCCTCCCAGGAAGATGTGACCTGCCGTGGTTACGCTGTGCAATGCAGAATTACCACGGAAGATCCCACCCGGGACTTTCAGCCGGATTTCGGGCGCCTGATCGCCTATCGCAGCGCCGGAGGTTTTGGTATCCGCCTGGATGTCGGTGCAGCCTATCCCGGTGCGGAAATTTCTCCATTCTTCGATTCGCTGCTGGTCAAGGTGACAGCTTGGGGTCGCACGCTGGAAGGTGCCGTGCAGCGCAGCAATCGCGCACTACGTGAATTCCGGGTGCGTGGCGTCAGTACCAATATCGGGTTTCTGGAAAATGTACTGGAACATCCCGAATTCTATTCGGGCCGTGCGACAGTGAATTTTGTCGGTGAGCATCCGGAATTGTTCAAGATCAATCCCAGCTTCGATCGTGCGACCAAGACGCTGATCTATCTGGCAGATATCACGGTCAATGGGCACCCCGATGTCAAGAAGGTCGACAAGAAGCGCAAATTCAGAAATCCGGTGGTACCGGAATATCGCAAATTGCAGGGATATCCCGAGGGGACAAAGAACAAGCTCGATGAAATGGGGGCTGAAAAATTCTGCCAGTGGGTAAAGGCGCAGAAGAATATCTTCTATACCGACACCACGTTCCGTGATGCACATCAGTCACTGCTTGCCACCCGGGTGAGAACGGTCGATATGCTGAAAGTGGCCGAGGGCATGGCGAAAAACCATTTTCAGCTTTTCTCGCTGGAAATGTGGGGTGGGGCGACATTCGATGTGGCCTTGCGATTTCTGCACGAATGCCCGTGGGTTCGCCTGCAACTGCTGCGCAATGCCATCCCGAATATCATGTTCCAGATGCTGTTTCGTGGCGCCAATGCCGTCGGTTACAAGGCCTATCCGGATAACCTGATCGAAAAATTCATTATCAAATCCTGGGAAAACGGGATCGATGTCTTCAGGATTTTCGATTCGCTCAACTGGGTTGAAGGCATGCGCCAGTCGATTCAGGCCGTGCGAAAATATACCGGCGGGATCGCCGAGGCAACGATCTGTTATACCGGGGATGTAACCCGTGAAGAGAAAGGTTATCGCTACAACCTGCAATATTATCTTGATCTGGCCCGTCGGCTGGAAGACATGGGCGCGCATATGCTCTGTGTCAAGGATATGGCCGGCCTGCTGAAACCCTATGCCGCTGAAATGCTGATTCCGGCACTCAAGGAAGCGGTTGATATTCCCATCCATCTCCACACACATGATACTGCGGCCATTCAGGCGGCAACGCTGCTGAAGGCGATCGAGGCCGATGTGGATATTGTCGATGGGGCCATCGGTTCGATGTCGGGTCTGACCTCCCAGCCAAATCTCAATTCCATTATTGCGATGATGCAGGGCCATGAGAGAGAGCAACCCATCAATCTGCAGAGTCTGAATGAGTATTCCAATTACTGGGAGGATGTCAGGGAGTTTTATTATCCCTTCGAGTCTGGACTGAAGGCGGGTACGGCGGAGGTCTATGACCATGAGATTCCCGGTGGGCAATACTCCAACCTGAGGCCGCAAGCCGTGGCACTGGGGCTGGAACACAAGTTTGAGGAAATCAAGAAGAACTATGCGGTCGTCAATAAAATGTTTGGCGATATCGTCAAGGTCACACCCTCATCGAAGGTGGTGGGTGACATGGCGTTGTACATGACCTCCAACAGCCTGACCGAAGACGACATCATGAGCGGCAATCAGGCGATAGCCTTTCCCGATTCGGTCATTGATCTGTTCAAGGGCAAACTCGGGCGGATGGAAGGAGGCTTTCCGGAAGCGCTCAGCAAGCTGATATTGAAGGGTGACAAACCCATGCCGGGGCGCCCGAACGATGACCTGGAACCGGTTGATTTCGACGCGGAATTCAAGGCGTTTCAGGAGGAGTTCGACGAATATCAGTCCGAGCTGGATTTTCTTTCGTACCAGATGTATCCGCAGGTATTTCGCGAGTATTACGACAATAAACTGAAATATGGTGATCTGGGTTATCTGCCGACCACCACGTTCTATTACGGGTTGAAACAGAACGAAGAGGTACTGGTCAAGCTGGCGAAAGGCAAGAGTATCGTCATCAAGCTGCTGTATCGCTCCGAAGCCGACGAGTCGGGTATGTGCCGCGTCACCTTTGACCTGAATGGCCAGGTGCGCAGTGTTCAGGTAAGGGATCATGCCGCAGTCAGTACCGTGAAGATCAATCCCAAGGCGCTGGAGCCCCACCATATCGGCTCACCGCTGCAGGGAAAGCTGTCGGCCATTCAGGTCGAAAAAGGCCAGAAGGTGCGCAAGGACGAACCCCTGTTCGTTATCGAAGCGATGAAAATGGAAACTACGGTTTCAGCTCCACGTCATGGCGTGATCAAGAAGATTCATATCGAGTCGGGTGCACTGGTAGAACAGGATGATCTCGTTATCGAAATGCATCGTTGACGATGAACACCCTACCCACCACCCACCAATGGCGGGCAAGGGGCGATCTGGCTGCTCAATGACGATGAGGCTGTTGCGAGTCGAGCCGCAGCTCGTCTCCATACAGGCTCTGCTGCGTCTGATTGGGGATTAGCTCGTCGCGTTCATCTTCCCCATCATCGTCGCTGTCATATCCCCGCTCCAGCACCGGTAATGGATCAACATTGCGCCAGGCCGGGGAAGCCAGCAGCAATGAAGTCAGAAAGCTGCCACTACGCAACATCCAGAGGATGGCACCCAGAGTAAAACCGGTGGCACCATAGGTGATGGTCTTGATGACAATTTCTTCCTGAGCCTCCTCTTCAGTCTGAAAATCACTGGCAAAATCGAGAATTCTCAGGCTGAGCAGGTCAATCGATGTAGGGGAAGATGGTTCTTTCGCGTGCAATTGAGATTCAAACAGTGCCTGCTGTTCCGCGGACCAGTTGAGATTGAGACGGATATCAGACAGCGCTGAAATCTCTGCACTCTTGAGTACGTAATCGAAACCCTTGTAGGCGCTGCTACGGTGATTGTTTTCCCAGAATACCTTCAATGTATTGTCAGAGTCGTTCTGGTGTTGCAGCCTCTCTTCCAGCAGCAGATGCTCACCACCAAATCCGTGGCCGGAATGTGCCAAGGGCGCTTCGGTTGCTGGTTCGACTCCGGACTCAACAGGCTTGACGGGTGGCTGGTTGTCTTCCTTGCTTTCGTCGTTCGTCTGCGCTGCCGCCGGCGCAGCGATAAAAAGGGTTAACTGTACATCCACCTCGTTGTGGTCACCTGCTACCAGGGTCATTTTGACTTCGCCGGCAAAACCCGGCTCCGGCACGAACACCAGGGATTCGAAGGCCTCATTGATGGCGGCAGCAGTCCCGCTGATGCTCATTCGTGAGGTGAAATTGCCCTCGCTGCTGTCCAGCCCCTGTACCAAACTCAGGCTGAGCGTTCCGCTGGAGACCGAAATGACCACGGTCTGCAATTGATCAGCCTCATCCAGATCCTCGATCAGCAGGCGTTGAGACAGATCTCCGTCAAAGCGGATTTCATTATTCATTATGGCGGTAATTTTCTCGGGTACGACAACCCTTGGGATATCATCGATACTGTTGACTGAAAAGGTCACGGAAGCAGTCTGTTCACTCCAGAGCTGCCCATCAAAAACGCGAACACCCGCCTGTGCATAGAGTTCGCCAAAGGCATCCTGCTCTGGTGTGAATTGCAACAGACCCCGTTGAATATCCGACACGCTAATCTGCTGGCCAGATACCACCGGTTCGCCGTCGAGCATCAACACACCGGCGCCGGGCAGCATGGCAATTTCCACTGCGATCAGCGTATCGCCATCCATGTCGGCAAACCCGATATCAGCAAGCGATAGCGTATGGCTGGAGTCTTCATCCAGCGTGATGGTGGTGTCGAGTGCAATCGGGGCATCATTCCCCGCAATCACCTCAATTACCACGCTGACCTGCATGGCATTACCGGCCCCGTCACCAACGAGGTAGATAAAGCGATCCTCACCGCTAAAGTCGGCCTCGGGAGCATAGGTAAAGCTGCCATCGGCCCGCAGATCAAGCGTGCCGTGGAGGGTTCCTGACACCAGAGAGGCTGAAAGTGAATCACCATCGATATCTACGTCATTGGCCAGAACACCCTGCGGAGCGGCTACTGCCAGCAGGGTATCCTCATTCACCGAGTAACGATCTGCATAACCGGTTACCGCATCGTTGACCGCCGATACCATGATTGACACCGTTGCCGTTGAAATGTCTCCGCTGGCATCGCGCAAGGTATAGGTAAAACTGTCGATCCCGTTGAAGTTGGCCGGTGGAGTATAGGAGAAAACCCCATTGTCCCGGTAGCTGACAGTTCCACCCTGATCGCTTTGCACATCGAAGGAAAGCATCACGGCTGGCACATCACCGAGCTGATCGTTGGCCAGAACATCTCCTGTTACCAGGGGCTGGTCCTCAACGGCGACAAATGCATCATCAACAGCCAAGGGCTGCTCATCTACATTGGTGACATTGATGGTGATGGTCTCGATGGCCGAGGTAGTTGTACCGTCGGAGACAGACAGTGAAAGGACATGGTTCGGGACAGATTCATAATCCAGCTTCGAATGATCCGCCACGGTTATCTCACCAGTGGAGGCATTGATTGCAAAGATCCCATCATCATTACCTCCGCTAATGAACCAGGCCGACAGCGTCGTGCCGGTATCGACATCAGTAGCCACCACCGTACCGACTGACGCGCCATTGGGAGCCGCTTCCGATACCGGGAAAACCTGTGTTGCGGATATGACTGGCGCATTCTCATTGAGCAGATTGACGGTGATATCGAAGGTCCCGTTGCGACTGCTGCCTGAACCGTCATCGACTGCAAAGACAAAGAGGTCGGAAGCCGTTTCACTGCCATCATGGACATACAGCAGACGGTTGTTGTCGATATCATCCTGGGTAAAACTGCTGATTGCCGTTCCTGGGGCCGAGGCCAGTTCCAACCGACCGTTGGCAGGTGGCGTCGTCACGGTATAAACCAGCTGCACAGCAGAATTGTCCACATCACTGCTCGCCAGCAAGAGCTGGGTAATTGGGGCAGAAGCCCCCTCATCCAGCGTCAAACCCGCATTGATATCCAGGGACTCCTCATCGTTGACGGCCGTAACATTCACATTGACCGTGCCCAGCACAATATCCATTCCACCACCGCTTCCGGTATTTCCATGGTCATTGAGGGTAACCGTTATGGTGTCCACATGGCTGCCATTGAGATTCTGCGTACCCTGCAGATAGGTCAGATTGCCTGCTGTATTCAGATAATCGTTCAGATCAGACAGAGAACCCGTGAGCGTCAGCGCAGTACTGCTGCCAGCGACAGAAACACCCACACCTGCAGAGGCTTCCAGATTGCCACCCGTACTGGTAGAGAGCGTCAGCGTAAGATTTCCCGCAGCCGCATCGAGATCGGACAGATCCAAGGCCGACAAATCCACATTGCTGCGCACATCCTCAACCACCGAAATATCCGCAGGCAGAGATCCCGCATTGCTGGGATCATCATTGACCGCATTGACCGTCACCACAAAGGTCTCGGAGCTCGTTGTCGTCCCATCACTGACCGACACCGTAATGGTGGCCGAACCCAACTGATTGTCCGCAGGCGTAGCCATGATACTCCAGTGACCCGAACCCCCATCGGTCAACACCAGATTCCCATTGGGAATCAGTGTGGTATCACTGGATGAGGCGGTAACAACCAGAGATGCTGCAGATGCTTCTGCATCAGCGACTGTAAAGGCGAGAGAGCCGGTCGCCGTATCTTCATCAATCGACTGATCAGCAATCGCCGAAATGGTCGGCGCCGTATTGGTGGCAACCGTGATATCAAATGTCTGTGCAGCGGAAGTATTCACCCCGCCATCCGCTGTGCCACCGGAATCGGTGACAGTAACCGTGACCGTGGCAGTTCCGGCCTGACCATCAGCCACCGTATAGGTCAACCGGCCATTGGCATCGATGGCTGGCCCCACGCTGAACAGCGCCGCATTGTCATAGGACACCGCGTAAGTAAAAGACTGACCACTCTCATCAACGCCCCCTCCTGCAGCCGCTGTCGCGAACCCCACCACCGTATGGGCACCCGACTCATAAGCAACGGACTGATTACCCAGCGTTGTGAAAGAAGGTGCATCATTGACCGCCGTACCGTAAAAAATCTTCGTACCGGTCACCGCCGGGTTGACCCCATCATCGACACGGGTGGTTATCGTAAAACTGCTGTTGTAGTCCGTCGCGGGGGTAAATGACAATCCTTCCAGCAGCGTATTGACATCAGCCACGGCACCCGAGGCACTCCAGACCCCGGTGCCACTGTCATAAGTCGAAGTCACTGCCCCCGCAGTGGCCACACTCAAATGACCTGCCGCCGTATCGGAAAGCGTTAATGTCACTGTAATATCGCTGTCCACATCCGTCGCTACGATATCCACGAGATCGAGCACGATATCCTCCAGATAGGACTCGGCGGCACCTGAATGAGTAACCACCGGGGCATCATCAACAGCCGTGATATTCAGCGTCACAAAATCCGAATCGGATAACACGCCTCCGGAACCGGAATTCCCCTGATCCGAAGTCAGCACCGTCAATGTCACAGACCCATTGGCATTGGGCGCTGTTGTATAAGAGACACCACTGGCCGCAATAAAGGCATTGATATCGGATACCGACCCGGAAAGTGTCAGATCGGAAGCCGTGCCACCCACAGTGACACCTGATCCGGAGGTGGCGGCCAGCGTACCGGCAGGAACGGAAAAAGTGACCACCATAGAGGTGCTGCCGACATCGATATCCGTAATGGAAATACCGGTGAGTGCCGTAGCCACATCTTCGGTGACTGCAATAGAGGCTGGGACAGTGTTTACCGGTGCATCGTTCACCGCATTGACGGTAATGGCCACCGTATCCGAATCGGTCGCGCCATCCAGATCGGTGGAGAGTACGGTCAGCGAATCACTGCCATTGAAATCGGAATTGGCTTGGTAGGTCAGCGTACCCAGCGCCGTATTGATATCGGCCAGAGAACCCGAGAGCGTCAAAGAGGAAGAGCCATTGGTTCCGGCTGAAATCAAAGCCGAACCAGACAGCGTTACATTGAGTGAACCATGGGAAACAGAGAGTTGGA
>CAYTPO010000042.1:0-13475 GCA_964439815.1 uncultured Thiotrichales bacterium | reverse complement strand
TCCCATCGATAACACCGCATCAAGGCAACCAAGCCATGCAACCAACCAGCGGGCGTTCCCTGCTGACAAGCGAGAGCAGAAAGCTATCGAACACCCCGGAAACAAGGTGGAAGTTGCCTGATCTGCCTGAACCCGACACTGTTTGGATGCACCCACGGGAAGCGTCCCAGCGGCAAGAATCCCTGGATGTCGATTGACTCAGCTTATCCTGCTCGTAAAATAGCTCGGCTATTCTCCTCACACGATAAACTGATTCAATTTGCCCCCAGGGATTTTCGCTTCAAACGGTTAAGTCCGACAGGCTCTCATCAAACCTAACTCGATGGAGTACAACCGGTTTCGAAGCAGCCTTTCAGTACCATATCGTTGTAGCTGACAATGCCCAGCAGCTGTTCATTTTCCATGACCGGAGCACGCTGCAGGCCAAATCGTTCGAACAGACGGGCACAATAGCGAATATCCATGCGTGGTGGCACGCTCAGCACGGGCTTGGACATGATCTCATAGATATTGACCCGCTCCGGCGCCCGGTCCCTGGCCAGCACTTTCTTGGCGATATCCGACAACAGCACAATGCCGTATTCATCATCCGCATCACGTTTATTGACGATCAGCGCGTGTGCATTGGGCTGTTGCATCTTCTCCAGCGCACTGGCCACCGTCTCCTTGCCATCGATCAGATCAAAATCCTGCTTCATGACATCGGCTACTCGAACGATTTGTTTGCCCATCAGATTTCTTCCTCAACTTTATCGACCAACTCTTCTACCTGGTGCAGGACACCAATGGCATCCTCCACATTGATCTGGAATGCGATGCCCGATCCGGCTGACGTGTCGAACTCCCCTACCTCGCCGATCTTCTCCATGATTTGCCGACTCAAATGCTCTTCAACCAGGAAAAGCAGCATATCGCGCTGTGTTTCCAACGTCAGACCAAAGAAGGTCTTGCTTTTTTCCAGCCCTTCTCCCCTTGCATTGGTAATGACTGTGGCGCCCGTTGCGCCTGCCTCGCGCGCGGCCTGCATTACAGCGTTGGTCTTGTCTTCATTGACCAGCGCGATCAACAATTTAAAGTGCATCTTCTGCCTCTCAGGATACTAATCGGATCTATTACGGGAACTTGCCTTGTTTCGGTATTCGGATAACTGTGCATATGCCATGACCGACATGATAGGGAACAGGCTGGCAAATGCAATCAAACCAAAGCCATCCATCAATGCGCTGCGTCCCGGAACGGTCTCAGCCAGCCCCAGCCCCAGCGCAGCAACCAGCGGCACCGTAACCGTCGATGTGGTCACGCCGCCGGAGTCATAAGCAAGGGGAATGATCAGCCGTGGTGCAAAATAGGTTTGCACCACAACGATGATGTAGCCAACGATAATGAAATAATGCAGTGGATACCCCGTTACTATGCGATAGGTACCCAGGGCTATGCCCACAGCCACCCCGATGGCGACCGCAATTCGCAAGCCCCAGACCCCAATGGCGCCACCGGATACCTGATTGGCCTTGATTGCTACGGCCATCAGCGATGGCTCGGCTATCGTGGTGCTGAAACCGATGGCAAAGGCAAACAGATAGACCCAGTAATAGTCCATCCAGTGTATCGACATTGCGACATTCTCCAGCGAGCCGAAGATGAACTCCGGGTCCGTCAACTGCGCGGCCATCAAGCGTCCCAGCGGGAACAGCGCCTGCTCCAACCCTTCGAGAAATAGCGTCAGCCCCAGCAGGACATAGAGAAAGCCGACAACCACACGCTTCAGGTTGGGAATGGGCCGGCGAATGACCAGAAACTGGAACCCGAAGATAATGACCACTATCGGCAGCACATCGCGCAACGTCGAGAGCGCCGCCATCAACATGCCGGTAAGCCAGCTCAATGGACCACCATCCCGAAACCCATGACAAAGATCATCGGCGTGAGTGATGCAAAGGCGATCAGTCCAAAACCATCGACCATCGGATTTCTTCCCTGAATACTGTTGGCCAGCCCTACCCCCAGTGCCGTCACCAATGGCACGGTGATGGTCGAGGTGGTTACACCACCGGAATCATAGGCAATGCCAACAATCGACTTGGGGGCAAACGCCGTCATGACGACCACGAGCAGATATCCCGCGATAATGAAGTACTGGATGGGCCAGCCCTTGAGAATCCTGAATACGCCGATAACAATCGCCAGCCCTACCGAAACTGCCACGGTAATCCGCAGCGAGGTGGCATAGCGGTGCATTTCTCCGGGATCATCAGCCAGCAGGCCCGCTTGGGCCGCCACCTTGGCCGCCTCCTTGGAGACCGCAATCAAGGCCGGCTCGGCTACAGTAGTACCAAACCCCAGCGCAAACGCAAACAGCAGCAACCAGAGCACACTGCCCTTGCGGGCAAAAGCCTTTGCCATGGATTCCCCGATTGGAAAAAGCCCCATCTCCAGGCCATAGATGAAAAAGGTCAACCCCATGACGACCAGCAGCGTACCAAACAGCAAGCCAAACAGATCCGGAATGGGTTGCTGCAGAACCAGCAACTGAAAGAACGCAATGACAAGAATGATCGGCAGCAGATCCCGGAAGCTTCCCATCATCGATCGACCCAATGCCTTCAATGCACGCTGCATGATTCTCCCTGTTTGCTGTCCAATGGCTGCCACACCGCGTGACCATCGGGTTTTATAACCGCCACCCGTCAAGATTACCGGATAACCTGGGGAATCCCCAGTGATCTGGCTCAAACAATGCAAATCACATTCCTGCATGAAAATATCCGGCCGTCAGGGAATAAACCAAGCGGCTGCTGCATCAATAGAAGACAGGGCAGCGATTGCCAATGACGCTGTGAGCCTTTTTCTCGCAGCAGCCCTGACAATGGAGAGAAAAGACCATGATGAAATCACCACTACTGTTACTGTCTACCATTCTCGTTTTTGTCTTTGGCCTTGCGGGCAGCGCTATCGCTGCCGATCAGGGTTATGGCAAGCAGAAGGTCGTCTATCACATCAACTATGACAATCCCAAACATCAGGCGGGCGCATTACGCAACATTCAGAACCATATCAATGCCGTGGGAGCCGAAAATCTCGATCTGAAGGTCGTTCTGCATGGCAAGGGGCTGTCATTGTTGCTGGAGCCGGATGCTCTTAAATCCACAAAGCTCAAGTTTGCCAATGCGGATGACCAGATACAGGCAAAGATATCCGGCCTCAAGGACCAGGGTGTCGATTTCAATGTCTGCGCCAATACCCTGAAAGGCAAGAAAATCAACTATGAGAACGATCTTTACGATGTAGCAAAGGCCGATATCGTTCCCAGCGGTGTGGCCGAGCTGGCCAGGCTGCAATCCATGGGATACACCTATATCAAACCCTGACCGACAGGCCCAGTCAACAGACTCCTCTGCAAGACCCCCCTTTGATCCCGCACGAATACCTGCGGGATTTTTTTTGCCATTGTGGACCACTTGCCGCCCTGTATTCATGTGCCGGTGTAGCCCAATATAGTCCATATAGGCTATCTGAAAACTTGCCCCTCCAGGCGATGATTTGCCTGTAGGAAATTACAAACACTGACATTCCTTAATGGAAGTCTCATCCCCATGCAGCTACGGATCCTCCAGTTTCATCCTCGCGGTGAATACTCAATACCCCAAGGCTACTACCCATAAATCACCATGCAGACCAACGGGGCAAAGGGTTGTCAAAGGCACCACGTTACCTGCCAACCTCCGCCCCCCTCATCGGCTTTACCATTCATCGTGATTTCACGGTTTCATCCGCGGAAAACCTGTTCATGGCATTCAAATTGCATCTATTCATGCAGCGTATTAAAGCGATGGAACTGAAATGATAGTCGATTGTATTAAAACAGCCTTTTACCACCCGGTGTTGCTGGTCTTGTTCACAGCGACACTGGCTGCATGCCAACCCCGTGAAGACAAGGATTTTCGCGCCTTTACCAGTGCCATGGGGCAGGCCCATGACTATGGCGCGGAAACCAGCAATTTCCAGTTGCTGCAGGAGCCGCTACGCCCGCTGCCGGAATCCTTGCCGATCGATGAAGACAAGGCGGCCCTGGGCAAGCGGCTTTTCCATGAGGTCAGACTCTCTGCCGATAACTCCATCAGCTGCGCCAGTTGCCACGATCTGGCTGCTGGTGGTGATGATGGCCGCAAGGTTTCAACAGGGGTTGGCGGTGCTACCGGCGCCATCAATGCACCAACCGTACTTAACAGTGGTCTGAATTTTGCCCAGTTCTGGAATGGCAGGGCCAGAGATCTGAAGGAGCAGGCAGCAGGCCCGGTGCTCAATCCCGTCGAAATGGCCTCCAACTGGCCAGAGGTGATTGGCAAACTGTCGACAGATCCCGTCTATGAAAAACGGTTCTCTGCGCTCTACCGGGATGGCATTACGGCTGACAATATCACTGATGCCCTCGCAGAATTCGAGCGTTCACTGATCACCCCATCTCCATTCGATCAGTTTCTCCGGGGTAATCAAGGCGCCATCTCCGCACAGGCTCGCTCAGGCTATGAAAAATTCAAACGATACGGATGCGCCAGTTGCCACCAGGGTGTCAATGTCGGTGGCAACATGTACCAGAAGTTTGGTGCGCTGGTTGCCTACTATGAGGACCGCTCCTTCAATGATGCCGACCGAGGCCGCGCCGCTGTCACCAGCAACAGGCAGGATCTGCATGTTTTCAAGGTGCCTTCTCTCAGAAATGTTGCAAGGACGGCCCCCTATTTCCATGATGGTAGCGCCGAAAACCTGGAGCAGGCCATCCATACCATGGCCGCATTGCAGCTGGGACGTACCCTGCCCGATGAGGACGTTGCCGATATCAAGCACTTCCTGACCAGCCTCAGCGGACAACTTCCCTGACGGGGTGGAGAAATACAGATGACTATCAAACCTGAATGGACGCTTGGCATCATTGTCGCAACGGCGCTGTTTCTGGGTGGATTGATCTACTCCCAGCCTGACATCAACATGAAACACCACCGTGCCTACATGGATGCATTGAATGCAATCAAGCACAACATGTCGATGCTGGAATCCGAAGTGCTCCATGTAAGAAATGGTGAGCACAGGTTCTACGACCTCATCGATTACCGGATGATGGAGCTGCAACGCTATGCCGATGCCCTCGCTCATCCACCGGCCTATCTCGATAAACAGACGAAATCCAGGATTGCAGAACATCTGGCCCGGGGAGAGGAGAATCTGGAACAGATCGACATACTCACCAACAACTTCAAACGCTATTTCTCGCTGGTCAGGAATTCACTCTCCTACCTGCCCATGCTGGCCGAAACACTGGCAACCAGAACCGCCGGCAATCCCCTGGCCCAGCAGAACATCTTTACCGTCTTGCAGCGGGTACTGGTGGGTACCCTCTCCCCGGACAAACTGGATCTCGACCGCATCAGCCAGGAAAAGGAACTGCTGGCGCAGGCGGAACTCCTCGGACCCAATGCCGAAGAACTCAATCTCTATATCACCCATGTCGATATCGTTCTGGAGTACGAAAGAATCCTGAACAAGGTCTTCGGGCAACTGCACAATAGAACTACGCTCCCTGGTGAATTCTCGGCCATCAACAAAGTCTACTCCTCGGCCTACCACCAGTCGATGGAGACCGTGGAGCAGTCACTGACCATACTCTACTGGGTCAGTGCCACGCTGATTGTTCTGGTCGGCCTGTTCATGCTGCAACTGCGTCATGACAACCGCTCGCTCAACAAGGCCATTCACGAAATTACCGCTGCGGCAGAAGCCCAGGCCAGAGGCGACCTGACCAAGCGAATGGGTGGTGAATACCGCGGCCAACTCAGTCAATTGCAGGAGGCGTTCAACAAGAGCATCTCGCAGATGGCGTTCGCGGTTTCCCAGGTCATTCAGGTAACCACACGAGTACAACAGTCCGCCTGCGCAATCGTCAAGGAGACAGAGGTACTCTCCTCGCATTCACAGGAACAGACCCGACATCTGGAAAAGGCAGCAGGCTGCATGTCGAAGATGTCCGCCCAGGTCGAGGAGTCTTCCAGCAATACCTGCCAGGCCAATCTGCTGACCACCACCGCCCGAACCCAGGCCACCTCGGGCCAAGTAGTGATGAAGGAAACCATTGTGGCAATGGAGGAAATTCACGAATCCAGCACCAAGATGGAAGAGATCATCACAACCATCGACAACATTGCCTTTCAAACCAACCTGCTGGCACTGAATGCTTCCGTGGAAGCAGCGCGAAGTGGAGAACATGGTCGCGGCTTCGCAGTGGTTGCCAATGAAGTCAGAAATCTGGCCGGGAAATCAGCCGACGCTGCCCGGGATATCAAGGAGTTGATCGAGAATTCAATCGCCAGAGTTGCCTCCGCCACCTCGCTCGCACAACATACCGGCTCGGCGCTGGAGGAGCTGACGGGTTCGATTCAACAAGCCAGTCAACTGATGCAGAGCGTCACCGAAACCATCGACGCCCAGGCGCATGGCATACAGGATGTCAGCCAATCCGTCTCCGGCATTGAAAGCAGAATGCAGGGCGACAACAAACGGACCGCACTATCGGCAAAACTCGCCCGGGATGTGCAGATGCAGACAGCCGAACTGGCCGCATTGATGCACCGCTTCAAGGTAGAGGACACAGATACACCGGGAGAAAAAACCACATCCACACGGCAAAGAAGTGCAGCAGGAAGCAGTGACACTCACCATGACAAACGAAGTGCGGCATAGGAAATCAAGATTTTATCCGGTTACAAAAGCCAAATCCGAACAGGAGCAAAACCACGCCTTTCCTCATACAGGGCGGGAAGCCGGTATCCAGTCCACAGGGAAGTGAACTCCACATCCAATTAACGGAGGTGACATCCCGGCAGTCTGGAGCCTCCCCATCCGGCATGACGGAGGGAGCAGCACCAGAATCAGAATACGAGGAGAACCACGCCTTTCGTCATACCGGCACGGAAGCCGGTATCCAGTCCACAGGGAAGTGAACTCCGCATCCAATTAGCGGAGCTGACATTCCTGCAGTCTGGATGCCTCCCCATCTTGCGTGATGGGGGATGCGGCAGGCTAGCAGCTTCGAATCGCTCGAATCGCCCGCTTATTCGGGCCGACGAACCGGGATAGGAGCCGTTATCCAGTCGCAGGCTATGAACTTCAAAACTCGCCGGTGGCGCCTCTTTCCAGCATTGTCCACAATGTATCCCGGACCTTTGTTGTCTCTTCAAGCAACTCGGGGGGCATTTTGGCGCCCATCTTGATCATCATGTCCATATTGAGTGTGTAGAGCCAAAGGCCATCTTCCTTCTCGACCAGTGTGATGCGGCACGGCAGGTAGGCTGCCATGGGTGCGGCAAAGTCGATCATCTTGCGGGCCGTTTCGGGATTGCAGTATGAGAGCACGCGCAGGTAACCGCTCTTGATACCCCTGGCTTCAAGCTCCTTGGACAGTGGCAGGTCACCAACGGCCTTGATATTCATTTCGGTTGCCACGGACGCCAGTGCATCGAGTACTTCATCCGGGCTCAGTCCTTCCTCCACTTTCTTGGCCCAGGTGGTGGCTGTGGCAATCTCACCCTTGGATTCGATCCACTTCTCGAACATGGCCGTTGCCGTTTCGGCGGCGCCATCGTTCAGATTGTTGATGGCAGCCTTGAGCCCGTCAGGATTCTTCTTCACCAGCTCCAGCATGGGTTGCATCTCGGGGCTGCTCATTAGTGGCATCAGATCCATCATCGGTCCCGCCTTGGTGTAGAGATAGCCACCTGCCGCAAGGGCTATGACACCAATGATTGCCAACAAGTTCTTTAACATCGATCCTCTCCTAGTTTATGTGAAATCGCAGTGTTTGCCTGAGTAGTCGCGAAGTTGCCGAGACAGGTCGCCGTTGATACGCCTTGCCGCGCCGCGTGCTGGCCGGTAATCAACCCGTGTAATCCTGCCGATCAAGACAACTGATGATAGCAGTTTACACCAACGGCATGGCAATTCCCTGCCTGGAGATGGGTGCCGGTGCTTGTTGCAGGACAAGGGGTCGGGTGAGAATACCCGAAGGGTCGGGCGAAACGATATGGCAGGATTTACGGGGTAAGTATGGGCCAGCTCGATCGAACCAGCCCATAAGTTTGATATTGGTATTTAGCTGAACAAACCTCTGACGAGATACCACCCAGTCAACAACATAATTCCGATCAGTATAGCAGTCATGGCAAATGCCTCCTTCGAACCTGTTGAAGCTTGATTATAGTGTATTTCACGTTTCCGTCATGAAAATTTACAGGCTGTTTTTTTACCACAATAATGCCGCCTTGATTTTCCCGGATGTTTCACCTTCAAGAAATCACTGTAGGAAAAACCGCGTCATCACGAAGGTTTTCATATCCCCTTGATGCTTTTTTACAACATAACAACTGAGGCTCTGTCAGCACTTCCGAGGTCGCAATCCCTTTGCTGAGGAATAGAAAGTGGCCATTATTGCAGCCAGATAGTTGAAAATAATCGCTGTTTTACCTGAATACGATCCTTTCCAGCCAGGATTTGTCTGATCATTTCAGCGGGTAAAAAATGATCACTAAAAATGTCTCCTTTTTACCTACTCGATAACAGTTTAAAACCACAATACCACCACCATTGGATGGATTCCGCTTTGATGCTCTCCGGCCGCCAATGAAAAATACTGGTATTTCCCCCAATTATTTGATTTTAATCAAGTACTAACCCCAGGAAGTGCTGGATCTTCTCGGCAATCCCTGCCGCAGTTTACCCGCCCGCGAGTGCATCGCTACCGTCCGTCACTTGCGGGATTTTCAATTCTGCGACCAGTCCTCCCTCATTCCTTGCCTGCAGAGTGATGGCCCAGCCCTGTGCATGACAGAGCTGCTGTACAATCGCCAGGCCAAGGCCACTGCCACCCGTGGCTTGATTTCTCGAGGCTTCGAGTCGAAAAAACGGTTGGAAGACATCTCCGAGCTTGTCGGCCGGAATGCCACGCCCCCGATCCAGAATTGCAATCACTGCAGCCTCTTTATTGCAATGCAGTTGGACCTCTACCGGCTTGCCTTCTCCATAGCGCAGCGCATTTTCGAGCAGGTTGACCACTACCCGCTTCAGCGCGGTAGGATTGGCCGCGATAACGCAACCCCGCTGCAAATTCCGGATGATGCTCCCCGATTCCGCGTATTCCGCGAGTAGCGCATCAAGAAAAGATTGCAGATCGACCATTTCCTGATCCTGCCCTGCATCATCCAGGTTTCGCGCCAGTTGCAGCGTGCGGGTAATCAATGCATCCATCTCGCTGAGGTCATGACGCATCCGCTGTATCAGCTCGGGGTCTGCCTTCTGGGGTAGCAGCTCGATCGCCAGCGTCAACCGTGCAATCGGTGTGCGCAGATCGTGGGAAATCCCCGCAAGCAATGTCGTCCGGTTCGCCAGCAATTCCTCGATCTGCCGCATCATTTCATTGAAGCTGTGTGCCAGCGTCTTGAGTTCCAGCGGGCCATCCTCACGCAAGACACCCGGCTTTTCGCCTCGTCCAAAGCGGCGCGCCGCTTCACTCAGACGCTCCAGCGGCAGTGTCAACCGGCGTACCATGATCAGGCTGGTAATCAACAGGACCAGCACCCCACCACTCGCCAGCCACAGCAGCGCAAACGGCATCTGTGGCGTAATCCGGTGACGTGGGACACCCAGCCTGAGATTGCGCTCGGCCACCTCGAACTCGACCCAGAACAGATCATCATCCTTGCCATCGAAGCCGATGCGTACCGGCTGCCCATACAGCCGCTCCTCCAGCGCCCGCTGCAACAGACGCATGTGTGGTTGCCAGTGTGTGGTTTCCTGCAGCGGAGTGTCGCTGATCTTCAGCTTGATGCCATGACTGAGCAGCAGCTCATCCTCGAAATCAGCGCGGGTATCCGGCGGCAACTCGGCCCAGGTCTGGGCCGACAACACCATCAAGGCCGCTGCATCTTCGGCAGCCTGCTGCGCCATTGGTCCCATCACAAAATAGAACATGACTGCAATACTGAACAGAAACAGCACCATCAGGGAGACCGCCAGCGTCAGCGCGGTACGCGCCAGCAGTGTCGCAGGGAGCAGCATTCAGTCCTTGCCTTTGGGTGTAAACATGTAGCCAACGCCCCAGATGGTATGGATGAAGCGTGGCGTCTTGGGGTCGTCCTCGATCTTCTGTCGCAGACGCGTAACCCGCACGTCGATACTGCGGTCGAATGGCGAGCGGTCGTAACCCTTGATCAGATCCACCAACCGGTCACGACTCAGAGCGCGATCAGGATGTTCGACAAATGCCTGTAGCAGATTGAATTCACCGGTTGTCAGCGGGATATCCTCAGCACCACGCTGAAAGGCCCTGGATGTCAGATTCAGCGTGAAATCACCAAAACGGAAAACATCGGCAGCATCACCATGCCCGGCTTCTGTCGGGTTTGCCACGGCCTGGCGACGGCGTAACACGGCACGGATCCTCGCCAGCAATTCCCGGGGATTGAACGGCTTGGCCAGATAGTCATCTGCGCCAACCTCCAGCCCGATGATCTTGTCCATATCCTCTCCCTTGGCCGACAGCATGATCACCGGCAACTGCACCGTGGTCTGTAACCGACGTGCAATCGACAGGCCATCCTCTCCCGGCAGCATCAGGTCGAGGATGATCAGATCCGGGAGATGCAATTGCAGCAGGCTGTCCATTTCGGAGGCATCTCCCGCCGTTTCCACGACAAACCCCTGTTCCGTCAGATAGCGCGACAACAACTCGCGGATACCCGGATCGTCATCGACAATCAGTATTTTCTTGCTTTCCTGTTCCATGACCTGAGAATACGCGTTTTTCCTGCTGAACCAGTGCGTATTGAAACACCTTGAAACACTTTTCAACAGCCCGGAAACACCCTGCCAACACAAAATGGGTATTCTGCGGACAGTTGGAAAGCACACGCCGTCCGTTGGGGCAGAGGCCATTTCAGCAAGTCGAGCAGTTACGAGGAGACAAGAGATGAAAGACAAACCAAACAAGATGGCTGCCGCCGGCCTGTTCGTGCTGCTTGCCGGAACCACCAGTGCGCAAGTTGCCGCAGCAGAGGGCGAACAACCTGAATTCACAGAGATCATCAATACCGTGCCATCAAAGGCCGTGACCGATATGACAACCAGCGAACAGTTATCAGAAGATAAACCCGACAACACTGCGCAAACACCGGTTCGCCCAATCAGAAGAGGCTACGGCATCGGCTATGAGTATCGGATGCGCCATCGCAATGAAATGTCCCGTCCAATGCATACCCAACGTCCGGAACGCCCGGAAAGACCGGAGCATTCACACCGCATGGAACGCCCGGAGCGGCCTGAACGTCCGGCCACTGCGGAAAGACCCGAACGCCCGGAAAGACCCGGGCGTCACGGCCAATAATCAGAAACCGTAAAGGTCCATCAGATATGAATAATAAACATAATCACTTTATCAATGCACACAAGCTGGTACCGGCGCTGCTTGCCGCATCGCTGTTACCCATCACAGCCACGGCCGGAGAAATCGCGCTGAGCACAGGGATCGATTTCAGTTCGGGAGACTATGGCGAAACCGATAATACGGAAATTGTCTACCTGCCACTGACCATCAAGCACACCGCATTTCCGTGGAGCGCAAAACTCACGGTGCCCTATATCAGTATTACCGGGCCGGATTCTGTGACGGCCGGTACCGATGGCACGGTGATCAACACCGACACCGCATCGACCCAGACCACCGATAGCGGCCTGGGTGACACAGTCGCAAGCCTCAGCTATGCGCTGGATACCTGGTGGAACAGCGCACCCTATGTCGATCTCACGGCCAAGATCAAGTTTCCGACAGCGGATAGCGAAAAGCGCCTGGGCACCGGAGAAACAGACTATCAGGCGCAGCTCGATATCGCTCACACAATGGGCCGTCTTACACCGTTTGCGACACTTGGCTACAAGATCATGGGCGATACGCAGGAGACCGATTTCAATAATGTACTTTACACATCGCTGGGGGCAAACCAGCGATTGACCGATACGTTCTCCGCCGGGTTCAGCTTCGATTTCATGGAAGCCACAACCACGACCAACAGCGACCGCAAGGAGATCATGGGTTACCTCAACTGGAAGATAAGCCGGACTTTGTCGGTCAATACCTACGCCGTTACCGGATTCACCGACGCCAGTCCCGATTATGCCGTGGGGATGCAGATTACCGTGCGGCAGAAAAAACCATGACCCGACAGGATGTTGGGTTGGAATCCTGTGGTGGACAAACCATTTATAAACCAGGCGGCAAGACATCCATTGACCGCCACTGACTCAGGAGTCAAGCATGATCGAACCAACATCCTTTCAAAACCCTTCTTCCTGTCCGGGAGCAAACGGCAGTTGCACCCGATCCGGTCGGGATATATCGGGTCGGGCTGCACAACAATTCAGAAACAGCAGTGCCCAACCCTTCGACCGAGGTCAAATGACTGACAGCATGGATCGCACCGTGCAAAACCTTGCCAATGAAATCAGTGACCCATCGATGAAAAGGGGACGTGGCAGAGGCAGGGGAGGAAGCGCCTCTGCGGGCGCGTCGGGCCAGTTCCAGAACGCTTCACGTGGACAGCAGGAAGAATCACCGCAGAGTCGTACCGAAACAGTTGCCGAGAGCGAATATTCATTCGATGAGCAAATAACCGTACAACAGACCGAAATGGCATCCCCCGAAACGGACGACGGTCAGACAATCTACAATGACGAGAGCGTCCTGACCACCGGAGAAAGCGAAACGCTGGCCTGGATGCGCGAAGAGGAAAAACTCGCCCGCGATGTCTACAAGACATTGTATGAACAATGGGGCCTGCCAGTCTTTTCCAATATTTCCGAATCGGAGCAGAGACACACCGACAGGGTCGATGAAAAACTCGACGCCTATGGCATTACAGACCCCGTCACCGACGACACCATTGGCGTGTTTCAGAACCCGGAAATATCCGCCCTATATGATGAGCTCGTTTCCCGAGGCCAGAACAGCCTGGATGATGCGTTGAAGGTTGGAGCCTTTATCGAGGAGCTGGATATTCGTGATTTGCAGAATGCCATTGCGGAATCGGAACAGGACGATATCGATGGCATGTACCAGAATCTGATGAATGGATCCTACAACCATCTGCAAGCTTTTGTCGGACAGATAGAAAAGCGGGGAACCGATTATCAGGCCCAGTACATGAGCCAGTCTGAAGTCGAAACCATTCTTTCTGATACCGGCCAGGGCCGAGGTCGCGGCGGAGGCCGTAACCGCGGATAAAACGGGATAAGTCTCCCTCCCCCCTTCAGATCTGACGGACAGCAAAAAGGTCTTACTCCGTCAGGTTTGAAGTTACCCTGTCTTATTCATGGTGGATTGCGGATAGTGGCGCTGGACTGGTGCGTCTGGGCGCCACCTTGAACAAGACGGGGTTAAA
>CAYTPO010000041.1:0-5666 GCA_964439815.1 uncultured Thiotrichales bacterium | reverse complement strand
TTCCTCCTCAATGACGAAGAGCAATGCCTCGCGGCGACCATCGGGCCATTCCACCAGCAAGGGAACATCAAGTTCCCTGAATCGATCACCCAACCGCTCTTTGAGCTGCTCCTGGCGGATGGGAACGATTCTGGTGTTCTGATCGATGCTCCCAGCTTCCGCCCCGGCAAAGAATTCCAGCGCCTTGTGCGGATAATCGAGGATGAGGTTTTTGAAGTTCTGGTCGTGATTCATGGTTTGTCGCCAATGGATAAGTGCCGGAGCACACTCAATAGACAAGGTATGTCCTCTTGCCACCACCTTTCGGCAATCGGCGGAAGAAACAGCATGGTTGTTATGTCATCATTCCGTTTCCAGGGCATTGAAGCCATGTCACCAAAAGGAATCGGAAGAAAACATGCTGGAAACACTACCAATACTGCTATCGCTACCGATGCTGCTGCTCTACCCGGTCTGGTTTTTCACCAATCGTTCCCGCCCCAGCAGCCCGCTGATCCTGTTGCTGGCTGTGCCCGGCATCGCACTCTGGTTTGCACTGATGTTGCTGGGCATTGGCCCGCCCAGCCGAAACACCCTCTACGAACCGTTGGGCATTGGCATGATTGCTGTCATGCTGGGTTACTGGAAGCTGCTGAAACTCGACCGCAGCAATGCCCGCAATGCCGGCAAGGTGGTAGTGGTATTGATGCTGCTGGCCACGTTGACCGTGCGCCTGACAATGCCGGCATCATGACCTGCCAAAATTAGCCAATCACCGCGTTACAGTAACCCATACCAACCGGGAAACAGCAGAATGGAAATCACAACTGCTGCCTGAATCAGGATAAAGGGCACTACACCACGATAGATATCCATGGTACGCACTTCCGGCGGCGCAACCCCTTTCAGATAGAACAGACTGAAGCCAAACGGTGGTGTCAGAAAGGATGACTGCAGGTTCATGGCGATCAGGATTGCAAACCACAACGGGGCAATATTCAGTGCATCAGCCACTGGCGCCAGAATCGGTACGATAATGAAGCTGATCTCGACAAAGTCGATGAAGAAACCCAGCACCATGATCGCCAGCATCGAGAGAATCAGGAAACCCACCCGACCACCGGGCAGATCAGAGAGGATCTCCTCGACAATCATATCCCCGCCACTATAGGTAAACGCCATCGAAAACGCCGTGGCACCCAACAGGATGGCAAAGACCATCGCGGTCACCTTGACCGTCTCCTGCGCCGAGTCATAAAGCATCTTCCAGCTGAACTGGCGATAGATCAATGCCAGCAGCAGCGCTCCCACGCCCCCCAGCGCCGAGGATTCCGTAGGCGTGGCAATGCCCATGAAGATCGAACCCAGTACCACCAACATCAACGCCAGCGGCGGGACGATGGCAATCAGCGCATGCAGATAGTGCTCCCGCCGCGTCGTTACACCGGCCTCCATCGGCAGGGCGGGTGCAGATTCGGGATTGCGAAACGAACTATAGAGAATGTAGAGGATATAGAGACCAACCAGCACCACGCCGGGGCCAACCGCCGCCTTGAACAGATCCCCCACCGGAATACCCAGAACATCACCCAGAATAATCAGGATGATCGATGGCGGAATAATCTGCCCCAAGGTTCCCGCCGCACAGATGGTGCCGCAGGCCAGCGACTTGTCGTAGCGATATTTCAGCATGACCGGCAGCGAGATCAACCCCATCGCCACCACCGATGCACCCACCACGCCGGTCGAGGCCGCCAGCAGGGCACCCACCAGCACCGTCGAAATTGCCAGTCCACCCCGCACGCGGCCAAACAGCCGCCCCATGGCTTCGAGCAGCTGTTCGGCCAGCTTGGTCTTCTGCAACACAATGCCCATGAAAATAAACAGCGGCACCGCCATCAGCACCGTATTTTCCATGATGCTCTGAATGCGAAAGGGCATGAAGGCGAACAGCTCCGGCCCCTCGGCAAACACACCAAACAGCAGCGCCACGCCACCAAAGGTAAACGCCACCGGAAAGCCCGCCAGGAGCATCAGCAACGCAACAAAAAACATGATGATTCCGATCATGAACCGATTCTCTTGTGGTTATTCAGGATGCGGGAGGTGCTGCGGAGTAGTGCGACTCATGCCGCCCCAGCAGTGTATTGACCGACTTGAGAATCAGCCCGATCCCACTGATCGCAATCGAGAAAAAGGCAAACGGGATGACCGCCTTGATGACCCAGCGATACGGCAGCCCGCCCGGATCACCAGAGGTCTCCCCCAGCTTGTAGGCCTCTTCGGCAAAGCCCACGCCATACCAGCCCACCAGCAGGGAAAACGGCAACAAAAAAAGCAATGTGCCGATGATATCTATCCACGCCTGCTGACGTGGCGACAGACGTTCATAGATGACATCGACCCGAACATGCCCTTCATTGCGCAATGCATAGGGCACGCCCAGCAGAAAAATGGCGGCATACAGATGCCACTCCAGCTCCTGCATGCCTATGGAGACATCATTGAATGCATAGCGCGTGACGACATCGTAAAAGACATTGAACAGCAGCACGATAAAGAGTGTTGCCGAAATCTTCCCCAATAGATCAGAAAACCAGTTGATGCGTTGTTCGAGTTTTACCAGCAACATGGAACGCTCCGGAAAAACCGCAACCGGCAGCAGGTGCTACCGGTTGCGGTCATGAGCAGATTGGAGGAATGATCAGTCGGAAAGACTGTTCAGATAAGCACGGTCGGAAATATTCGTCCACTTGCGAGCCTTGGCCATATAGGCTTTCTGTGACTCGAGAATTTCCTTCGCCAGTGGGTCACCGGCAGCTTTCTCGGCCAGCAGCTCATCGTTGGCCTTGCGCAGCGCGTCCATGACTTCCTTGGGAAAGGTCTTGACCTTGATGTTGGGAAAATCGGTCTTCATTTTCGCCCAGTTTTCCGCGCTGTCGTTATACGACTGGATGTACATGTCATAGGCCGCCGTACGCATGGCTACGCGCAGAATCTCCTGCAGATCGGCGGGCAACTTGTCCCAGCTCTTCTTGTTGACGAGAAACTGCAGCTCGGTGGCAGGCTCATGCCAACCCGTATAGTAGTAGGGTGCGATCTTGTGAAAGCCCATGCGCAGATCAAGAGAAGGACCAACCCACTCCAGTGCATCGATGGTGTTGCGCTCCAGCGCGGTATAGAGTTCACCGGCAGGAATATTGGTGGGCTTGGCGCCGACCTTGGCCAGCACATCACCGGCAAATCCCGGAATACGCATCTTCAGACCCTTGAGATCATCCAGCGACTTGATCTCCTTCTTGAACCAGCCACCCATCTGATTGCCGGTATTGCCACCGGGGAACGACAGCAGGTTGTACTTGCTGTAGACCTTGTCCATCAGCTCCATACCGCCGCCATAATAGAACCAGCCGTACTGCTCGGGTGCAATCATGCCAAACGGCATGGTGGTGAAATAGAGTGTATTGGGTACCTTGCCTTTCCAGTAATAGGAAGCGGAGTGCCCCATGTCGTACTGACCGGCACGAACCATGTCGAAAACGCCAAAGGGTGCCTTGTGCTTGTTCTTGGAGTCGATGGTGATCTTGAGGCGACCATTGGACATGGTTTCAGCCATTTTCGCCATGTTCTTGGTGGCATCACCGAAAACCGGGAAATTGGGTGGCCAGGTTTCAGCCAGCTTGAGTTTGTAGACCTTGTCAGCGGCAAATGCCGGGGCTGCAAGAATGGCTGCTGCCGCAGTGGCCAGCAGAAGTTTCTTTGCCAGTTTGAGTGGGATCATGTGTTGTTTTTCCTGCCTAAGGTTATTGAATTGATCTGTCTCGCAGCGGGGCTGACGGGAGCCTTTGGCGAGTACTGCAAAGCGCGCGGACAGCGATTGGCAAACGACTGCATTCCCGATCCGGACTGCTTGCCGCCAAGCCGCCGACGTTATCGGGATCATACCGAAAACTCCCCGGCAACGGCAGGGGAACTTTGCCTGCCACACCAGCCGATGCTGCGCCTGCTTCGTGATAAAATCGCCTATGCCCAAGTATAACGAACAGCCCACGGATATCTTATTGAGCACGCTCAATGCGCGCTACATTCACACCGCTTTCGGTCTGCGTTATCTGCTGGCCAACCTGGCGGAACTGCGTGATCAGGCCCGGCTGCTGGAATTCACGATTCACCAACGCCCTGCCGACATCGTCGAAAAGCTGCTCACCCACCAGCCCCAGATTATCGCTCTGGGTGTCTATATCTGGAACGTGGCAGAAACCGAAGCGGTCGTCGCCCTGCTGCGCACCATATCACCACACACCAGAATCATTCTGGGCGGCCCCGAAGTCAGCCACCCACCCGACCTGCCAGCCGTTGCCGAACTGGCCGACCACATCATTACCGGGCCGGGCGAGATCAGCCTGCGCGAACTGTGCCTGGATATTCTGGCGGGTCGCAAGCCGCTGCAAAAGGTTATTCCAGGAAAAGTCGCACCGCTCGATCAGCTCACCTCTCCCTACCCCTACTACAGCGATGACGACCTCAGACAGCGCATCATTTATGTCGAGGCATCACGCGGTTGCCCGTTCAAATGCGAGTTCTGTCTCTCCTCACTGGACAAGACTGCAAAGCCCTTTGCGCTGAATCAGTTTCTGCGGGAGATGGAAACACTGTTACAACGCGGTGCGCGCAGCTTCAAGTTCATCGACCGTACCTTCAACCTCAAAGTCAGCACCAGCGTCAGAATTCTGGAATTCTTTCTGGCAAGAATGCACGACGACCTCTACCTCCATTTCGAGGTGATTCCCGACAACCTGCCAGAACCGTTGCGACAGGTATTGCGCCGCTTTCCACCGGGCTCCCTGCAATTCGAGATCGGCGTACAAACCTTCGATCCCGCCATTCAGCACCTGATCAGCCGTCGCCAGGACAATGACAGAACCAGGGAAAATCTGCGCTGGCTGCGGCAGAACACCAGCGCGCATATTCATGCCGACCTGATCTTCGGCCTGCCGGGTGACAGCCTGGAAAACTTTGCCGCAAGCTTTGATGAGCTGGTATCACTCCAGCCACAGGAAATACAGCTGGGTATCCTCAAGCGGCTACGCGGTGCTCCACTCAACCGCCATACCAGAACTTACCAGATGTGCTACAACCCCCAGCCGCCCTACTCGGTGGTCGCCACGCGCGATATCAATTTTTTCACGTTGCAGCAGATGAACCGCTTTGCCCGCTACTGGGATCTGATCGGCAACTCCGGCCATTTTCATCACAGCCTGCCGCTGATTCTTGGCGACGAACCCTTCCAGCGTTTCTTCCGCTTGAGCGAGGCCATATTCCACGCCACAACAGCCACCTGGAAGATCTCCCTCAAGCGCCTGTACGAACTGGTTCATACCGCCAGTACTCAAGCCCTGTCACTGCCTCCAGACCGGATCGAAGCCGCCCTCATCGCCGACTACCAGCAGAGCCCACTCAAGGGCAATCCGTCATTTACCAATGACAAATCCCCGGCAAGGCACGCCACGTTCACCGCCAACAGCCGACAGACCAAACATCTGTAACTAGGAGCCTGTCCGAGAATAGGAAGCCTACTGCGGAAAAGCCATTTTGGCCCTTTTTCCCCCTGGTTTTCGTCAAATATAGCCAATATTCTCCTCAAATCAGTGAAAAAAATGGCCTAATATGGCTTTCCCTCGCTACGA
>CAYTPO010000040.1:0-34572 GCA_964439815.1 uncultured Thiotrichales bacterium | reverse complement strand
CCACCTGGAAGGTGGGGGCATTTTCATACCGCTGGAATGCAGTGAAGCTTGGGTGGCTCCTGGATCCCGGACTTCGCCGGGATGACGCCACATTGCTCATCGTTGCAAACGTAGTGAACCTAGAAACCGCAGTTGGAAGATCACCGCGCTGCGCTCGCGATGACGAACGGTAGCGCCTTATTGCGACAACGGGCTGTTCATTCTCGCCTACGCCCTGTATCTGATCGACCACCCCGACCGCAGTGGCGGAATAAATGGGTGTCTTTGATTCCTTTATGCCGCGCCCTCTTTCGTCATTCCGGCGAAGGCCGGAATCCAGTGAGCGGAGCCACGACAAGTGAGGTCATGCGCCACCTGGAAGGTGGGGGGATTTTCATACCGCTGGAATGCAGTGAAGCTTGGGTGGCTCCTGGATCCCGGCCTTCGCCGGGATGAAGCCACATTGCTCGTCGTTGTGCCTTCCATGCAGGTTCGGTTGCCCGCCGGACGACGTTTGGCATGTGTTGAACGTTGCAGCAGGTCGATAAACTGATCAGCCGATAATGGCGCATTGACGCGGTATTCAATCGGCATTGCTGCGATCGGCTACCGGCTCATGCCGGATACCGGCTGCATCGAGCATTTTCCGCAGGGACTCCATCGCCCGTCTGACGGTGTCCGGCGCTCCCCGCAATCCCAGATCCACTTGCATGCGATCCTTGGTGTTGGGCAGGCTGGATAGCCTGATATCGGGAAAGTCTTCGAGAATTCTCTCTTCGATGGTAATCAGGTGACTTTCCGGCGCATGGGCCATCAGGCGCTGCTCTATTTCAGGCTGCCTGAATTCGGCTGTGTAGCAGGTATCCAGCACCCATTCGATCATCGGGTGCGACATGTTGGGAAAGCCGGGTACAAAGTAGTGCTTGTTGATGCTGAAGCCGGCGACCCGGTTCACCGGATTGGGGATCAGATCGGAGCCCACCGGAAACTCAGCCATGCGCACCTTGTGGGGATACAGGTCATCGCCAAACTTCTCCCGCAATATGGCCACGGCCTCCGGGTGCGGTTCGATCTTCAGCCCAAAGGCTTCGGCGGCGCATTGGCGGGTAATATCGTCCGGTGTGCCGCCGATGCCCCCAAAGGAGAAGACCACCGCCCCGCTGGCACGTGTTTCCCGGTAGGTTTGTACCAGCAAGTCATGCTCATCACCCACAATTCTGGCCCAGCTCAGCTCCAGCCCCCGCTGTTTCAATGCGTCGGACACAAAGGCGAGGTGGGTATCACGCCGTTTGCCGGAGAGGATTTCATCGCCCACGATCACCATGCCAAATTTCATAGCTCGGCCCCCTTCTCCCGCGCCCGTTGCAGAGTCTGCTTGGCCTCCTCCTTGGCGGTCGCCAGATCATAGTCGTCGGCCACCTCCTTCCAGCCTTGCATGTGCCACTCCGTCAGCTTGGCCATCATGTCGATATGCGGCTCAACGGCATTGAGCGCCGGAATATAGGTAAAGCGCTCTCCCCCCGCAGCGGTGAACACCCCACGGTTGGTTTCAGCAATCTCCTCCAGCGTCTCCAGGCAATCGGCGGAAAAGCCGGGGCAGAAGAGTTCGACGTCCTTGTAGCCCTCCTTCGGCATGGCTTTCAGCGTTTTGTCCAGATAGGGCTTGAGCCACTCCTCGCGACCAAAACGGGACTGAAAGGCAAGCCGCCACTCCCCATCCGCCAATCCCAGCCGATCCACCAGCAGACGTGCCGTCTTGTGACACTGGCAGTGGTAGGGATCACCGCTTAGCAGGAACCGTTTTGGTACCCCATGAAACGAAAAGACCATGTGCGCCGCACGACCGTTTTTCACCCAATGTTGCTCGATATGCGTCGCCATCGCCTCGATATAATCGGGATCATCATGGTAGCTGGAGATGAAACGCAGCTCCGGCACCCAGCGCCAGCGCTTCAACACATCGCTGACAGCATCGAAAACCGACCCGGTGGTACTGCCCGAATACTGCGGATAGAGCGGCAGCACCAACAACCGCTGCACACCGGCATTCTGCAGATCCTCCAGCGCATCGGCGATCGACGGATTGCCATAACGCATCCCCAGCGCCACCTCGACACGGCCAGGATAACGCTGCGCCAACAGTTCACGCAGCCGACGCTCCTGCTCACGCGAATGGACATGCAGTGGCGAGCCCTCTTTCATCCAGATTGTCCTGTACAGCGCCGCACTCTTCTTCGGGCGAATATTCAGGATGACCAGATTGAGAATGAACCACCAGATAAAACGGGGAATCTCCACCACTCGCGGATCGGACAGAAACTCCTTGAGATAGCGCCGCACCGCTGCGGGCGAGGCCTCATCGGGCGACCCCAGATTCACCAGCAACACCCCCGCCTTGGGTATCAGATCATGACGAAAATTGGCGATACCCTGGTATCGGGACATGCAAGGCTCCTGTTTTAACTCGGATAAAGGAGACAAAAACGCCCCCTGGAAGGAGCGTACTTTACACTGAAAGGTTGCTGTTTATCACCCTGGCTCACGAGACGATCAGAGCACCGGGCAGCCCATACAAAACAGACTTCTCGGGAAATGCTCCCCTCCAACGGAAATACCACAATGCCTATCCCATTTCAGCCGACAAGCCTGATGACTGCGGGTTAAACTGCCAACCTTCTGATTTTCATTACCCTTCCGGAGGTTCCCTGCCATGGGCTGGATTATCGCATTGGCCGTTCTTGTTGTTGTCGCACTCTTTGGCGTGAGCCTTTACAACACGCTGGTGCGGCTGAAGCACAATGTCAGCAAGGCATGGTCGAATATCGATGTATTGTTGAAGCAGCGCCATGATGAGCTGCCGAAGCTGGTGGAGGTTTGTCGCCAGTACATGGGGTTCGAGAACGACACGCTGGAGAAGGTGATTCAGGCGCGTAATCGGGTGCAGAGTGCGCGTAGTTCGGGGGATATCCAGTCTCTGGGCGCTGCGGAGAGTTCGCTGCGGCTGGGGCTGGGCAGTCTGTTTGCCGTGGCGGAGGCCTATCCCGATCTGAAGGCGGACAATGGTTTTCAGCACTTGCGCACCCGTATCACGACATTGGAGAACGAGATTGCCGACCGGCGCGAGTTCTACAACGAGACGGTCAACCAGAATAATATCCAGATCGAACAGTTCCCCGATATCCTGATTGCCCGGCTGATCGGCTTCAAGCCCGCTGCCATTCTCTCCTTCGAGGCCGAGGAACTGACCGACCCCGATATGAAGGCGCTGTTCTCCTGACGTTGCAATCAGTCGAATGTCGGCGCTTTTTCAGTCTCTGCCTGCCGCTGCACAATGGGCCGTGTTCGGGGTCACTCTCCTTCTCTCACTGCTGAGCCTGCTTCACTTCTGGCGCAATATCGATGCGCTATCGTTCATGCGGACAGCGGCGACTTCCCGCGCTCGCTCCGCCAGTCAGGGGTATGTCGAGCTGAGCGGGCGGGCGCAGTTATTGCCCGGCCCGCCCATTGTCGCACCGCTGTCTCGCAAGGATTGCATCTGGTACGAGTACCAGACCTCCGGCTTTGCGGTAGACACCCGCACGATCATCCCCCACGAGAAGGGTCGTAGCGATGCCATTTTCTATCTGGAAGACGCCTCGGGCCGCTGCATTATCGATCCCGATGGCGCCCGCGTGATTGCCGGGCATCGGGAGCGCTGGTTTGGCGACACGCATCGCCCGGAGTTGAAATCCTTTGGCTGGAAGCTGGAGTGGATGGGCTGGCTGCATCATCGCATGCAATACCTGGAACAACGCATCGAACCCGGTGACGAGCTGTATGTGATCGGCGAATTCGAGTCACTGCATGAAGATCAGCACACGTCACAGCGACAGGAGGCAGCCGCCATTCTGCGCAGCTGGAAGAGCGACCCTGCAAGGATGCGGCAGATCGACAGCAACGGGGATGGAACGGTGGATGCCGACGAATGGGAAGCCGCCCGCCAGGAGGCGTTCACCCGCGCGGCGCTGAAGTTGCACGCCGAGGGTCATTCACAACCCATCAATATCCTGCGCAGGCCAGCCAACCGGCATCAGCCATTTATCATTGCTGCCCACTCCGAAGCGGTGGTGGTGAAGCATTTTCGACGCCAGGCCATCATCAGTGGCCTGCTGTTCATGCTGGGTTGTGCGGTAACGGCGCAGCTACACTGGCTGATGTAGCGCAGCGGTTCAAATGACTGCACTAGGAGCCTGTCCCCTCTGCGGCCTGCACCATAGCCTGCTAGACTATCCCCTACGGGAGAGGCGAGCGTTTTTCGCCAATCTGATATTATTACCGTTTTTTCGTTTTCCGCGGGCAAGCAGTGTTTGCCCGCTTTTTGTCATTAATCCTGACCGGCACTCCGGGACGCACGGTCGGGTTCAATTCTGGAGATTGCGATGCCCCTGAGTGTGGCAGTGCCGAAAGAGACGGCTGCTGGTGAACGTCGGGTTGCGATGGAACCGTCCGTCGTCAAGAAACTGGAAAAACTCGACGTCAAGGTTCTGATCGAGCAAGGCGCAGGCGATGAAGCCGGCTTCAAGGACGAGGACTTTGCCGGTGCCGATGTGGTGGACAAGGCGGCATTGGTCGAGGCTCAAATCCTGCTGCGGGTGCAGGTACCGACCGCTGAAGAGATCGATGCCATGAAGGAAGGCAGTGTACTGATCGGCACGCTGACACCGTTCAAGAATCCCGAGCTGATTGCCAGACTGCGCGACCGCAAGATCACCAGCTTTGCCATGGAGCTGGTGCCGCGGATCTCACGCGCTCAGGCCATGGACGTGCTCTCTTCACAGGCAGCGGTTGCCGGCTACAAGGCCGCCATCATGGGTGCCGACCTCTCCTGCCGCTTTTTCCCGATGCTGACGACGGCTGCCGGCACCATTCGCCCCTCCAGGGTGATCGTGATTGGTGCGGGGGTGGCCGGATTGCAGGCCATCGCCACAGCCAAGCGTCTCGGCGCAATGGTGGAAGGCTACGATGTGCGCTCCGCCACCAAGGAACAGGTGGAATCGCTGGGCGCGAAGTTCATCGAGCTGTCAATCAAGGCCGAAGGTGAGGGCGGCTACGCCCGCGAGCTGACTGCCGAAGAGCGACAGCAGCAGCAGGAGGAGCTGGCCGACTATATCGCCAAGGCCGATGTGCTGATCACGACAGCGGCGGTTCCCGGCCGTCCAGCCCCAAAGATCATTCCCACAACGACCATCGAGAAGATGAAGACCGGTGCGGTCATTATCGATCTGGCGGCCGAGGGTGGCGGCAATACCGATCTCACCCAACCCGGGGAGACCATCAAACACAATGGCGTCACCATTCACGGGCCGCTCAATGTACCCAGCCAGGTGCCGCTGCATGCCAGTGAGATGTACGCCAAGAACCTGCTGAATTTTCTCACGCCAATGGTCACCGATGGTGAATTCCAGCCGGATTGGGAAGACGAAGTCGTTGCCGGCGCATTGCTGACCAAAGACGGTGAAATCACCAACGAACAAGTCAAAGAAGCCGTGGAAGCCTGATAAGGAGTCATAACATGATCGAAGGGTTTGTTGCTTTATACATATTCATGCTCGCGGCCTTTACCGGTTACGAGATCATCTCCAAGGTACCGGTCATTCTGCATACGCCGTTGATGTCCGGTTCCAACTTCGTGCACGGCATTGTGCTGGTTGGTGCAATGATTGCGCTGGGCCACGCCGAAACCGGCATGGAAACGCTGATCGGCTTCTTTGCCGTGCTGCTGGCTGCCGGTAACGCTGTCGGCGGTTACGTCGTCACCGAACGCATGCTGGAAATGTTCAAGAGCAGTGACAAGGGGAAAAAGTAGATGAATTGGTTTATTCAGGCTTCCTATTTTGGTGCCGCTGTTCTCTTCATTCTCGGCCTCAAGCAGATGTCCTCCCCGGTCACCGCGCGACGCGGTATCGTCTGGGCGGGTGTCGGTATGGTGCTGGCGACGCTGGTCACCTTCTTTCACGGGCAGATTCACACCAACTATGTACTGATGATTCTGGCCATTGCCATTGGTGGTGGCGCGGCCTGGTGGTCGGGCAAGCGCGTGGCGATGACCGACATGCCGCAGATGATTGCACTCTACAACGGCATGGGCGGCGGTGCGGCTGCTGCCATTGCCGCGGTCGAGCTGGTCAAGGGCGAGCCCATGACCCAGACCGTCAACATTCTTGCGGTTCTCGGCGCGCTAATCGGTACCATTGCCTTTTCCGGTTCGGCCATTGCCTTTGCCAAGCTGCAGGGCATCCTGCGCAAGGCCGTGCGGTTTCCCAATCAGCAGATGATCAACATGGGCGCCTTTGCGGTCACCGTGCTGCTTGGCATCATCATTATTCAGTCGGGGCATGAGGCCAATGGCTTTCTGCTGTTCCTCTTCTTTGCGCTGGCGCTGGCCGTGGGCGTCATGATCACGCTGCCGATTGGTGGCGCGGACATGCCGGTGGTGATTTCTCTGTTCAATGCATTGACCGGCCTTGCGGTAGGCTTTGAGGGTTTCGTGCTGCAGAACCCGGCCATGATGATCGCCGGTATCGTGGTGGGTGCGGCGGGTAGCCTGCTGACACAGCTGATGGCCAAGGCAATGAACCGCCCGATCACCAATGTGCTGTTCAGCAATTTTGGTGACACCGGTGGCAGTGGTGAAGGCGAGGAAGTCTCTGGCACGATGAAGCCTATCGAAGCCACTGATGTTGGCGTGATGATGGCCTTTGCCGACAAGGTGATTATCGTCCCCGGTTACGGTATGGCCGTCGCCCAGGCGCAACACAAGGTATGGGAGCTGACCCAGCTGTTGCAGGATCGAGGCGTGACGGTGAAGTTTGCCATTCATCCGGTTGCCGGTCGCATGCCCGGTCACATGAATGTGCTGCTCGCGGAAGCCGGTGTTCCCTATGACATCATCTATGACCTGGATGAGATCAACAACGAGTTTGCCACCGCTGACGTGGCGCTGGTCATCGGTGCCAATGATGTTGTCAACCCGGCGGCCCGCAGTAATCCGGACAGCCCGATCTATGGCATGCCAATCCTCAATGCCGATCAGGCCAGGAACGTTATCGTCATCAAGCGGGGGCAGGGTTCCGGTTTCTCCGGCATCGAGAACCTGCTGTTCTACGCCGACAATACCCGGATGCTTTACGGTGATGGCCAGGCCATGGTGGGTGAGCTGATCACCGCCATCAAGGAACTTTAAACCGCCACAAAGCCCGGTTGATTCAACCGGGCTTTTTTCACTGTGCGCCAGTGTGAACGGCAACCGGAAATCGACTCACGATTGGGCTACACTTACCGGCCTATCGATTAATGTGACAGTATTCACTGATGAACTGTTTTTCTTCACGACTGACGCTAGCCTGCATTCTACTGGGTTTCCTTGCCCCCGTAGCCTTCTCTGCCGAAGAGAAACCGGCTGACACCGAGGAATCAGAAGCAACCAATATCGACACCATCTACGTGACCGATACGCTGCACCTCAAATTGTACGAGGAAGCCGGCGGCAAGGGCGCCACGCTGCGCACGCTGAGTAGTGGCAACGCGCTGAAACTGCTGGAAACAAAAGGCCGTTACCAGAAGGTCGAAACGGTCGATGGCATCGTCGGCTGGGTCAAGAAATTCTATACCGTCTCCAAACCTCCGGCATCGGTGGCACTACCCGAGATCCAGAAACTGCTGGAAGAGCGCGATATCGAGGTCGAGCGTCTGAAGCAGGAACTGAAGGAGAAAGCCGTTGGCTCGGGCTTGCGTGAGGATTATGAGGAGAAAATGATCCAGCTCAATGAGGAAAACGTGCGCCTGACCAATGAAAAGGAACAGTTGCGCAAGCAGCTGGATCAGGCACAACTCAAACTCCTGCACGCGGAACAGTCTGGCGACGACTCAGCGGAAACACCCGAAACACAAACCATCCACCCGGCGCTCATTGCTGCAATTACTGCCATCGCCGGTATTCTGCTGGGTACGGTGCTGGGGTACCGGCTGTACTCCAACCGCCTGAAAAAGCGCTTCTACGGTTACAAGATGTAGCCCGGGCTGCCCAAGCTCAAACCAAAAACAGGGATTGCCGCCAACTTACCCTGAAACGTGATTTCAATTATCCACCTGCATGACACAACTGTTTATACTTTGTGCAGTGATTAATGGAGCAATGGATATGCCGAATCAACGCTATAGAAGGGGCGTGAACTGCCCCAATTGCCAGACACTGCTGACCACTGCGGACAGAATTCGCAAAAGTACACTTCAGGCTCTCATTTTCCCGCAAAGCAAGCGCTACTACTGCGACTGCTGTGGCCTTAAATTTTCGGTAATGCCGGAGAGGAAACCCGGCAAATCTGGCAAGAAGGCCAAAGGCGGTTCATCAAGCTATGAACTTCCGCCACTGGCCAGCACTCTCCAGCCTTCTTCGACAGCCGATGATGGACAGCCTGCAAAGATCTCCGCCCCCAGACAACGGCGTACAACCCACCTCTATGTCACTGACTGCCCGGATATCCCGGGAATCAGGAATTCTGCCGACAAACTGGCCGTGAAACGTGCGGAAGACAAAAAGGGAAAACTGCACGAGGAGTTGCAGCGCCTCAGGAAGATAGAGCGGAAGTATGAAACAGTGAAAAAAGCCAACGCCTATCTGGCAAAGGCAGCAGCACACAAGAACTGATCCTTTCTGCAGCGGCGTAGGCCTGGCACTCCTCCACTGCACAACCGCATCAACCCGCTCCTTTCTTGCCCATCCGAGCAGAGTGGGAGACTATCCCGCAGGCAGTTCTCCAAACACCTGCAGGGCAGTGATTCCCGTGAGAATAGACATACATACCGCAATCAGCGAAATCCCGGCCATAGCGTGGAACAGGTTGGTTGCGGACAACAACCCCTTTCTGCAACACGCCTTCCTCGACGCCATGGAGCAACATCGATGTGTCGGGCCTGCCTTTGGCTGGCTCCCGCGCCATATTGCCATCCATGAAGGTGAATCACTGGTTGCCGCCATGCCGCTGTATGAAAAGCACAACTCCTACGGCGAGTTTGTTTTTGACAACAGCTGGGCCGAGGCTTACCAGCGTGCTGGCATCCGCTACTTCCCGAAGCTCGTGGCGGCCATTCCCTATACACCGGCAACCGGCCAGCGTTTCCTGATCGAGGAGGGGCGCGAAAAGGAATTGTCACCGCTGCTGCTGCAAACCGCCCTGCAACTGGCCGAGAGTATGGACGCCAGCAGTTTTCATTGCCTGTTCCAGCCGGAGAATGAACATGCGATCACCAGCCAATCCCTGCTGACCCGACATGACTGCCAGTTTCACTGGCACAACCGTGGCTATGCAGATTTCGAAACATTCCTCGGCAGACTGACAGCCAAGAAGCGCAAGAACATTCGCCAGGAGAGACGCAGACTGCAGAGGGAGGAGGTTCAGTTTCGCATTCTCGACGGACACAGCGCCACCGCGCGTGACTGGGGGGATTTCAGCATCTTCTACCAGCGTACCTTCGACAACAAATGGGGGATGGCAACCTTCAACCGGGAATTCTTTGTCGACATTGCCGCCGCACTCCCGGACCAGGTGGTGCTGGTGCTGGCGGACAGGGAGGGAGAATGCATCGCCGGCGCCCTGATGTACCGCAGCGACTCGACACTGTACGGACGACACTGGGGCTGTACCATGGAGATCGACTTTCTCCATTTTGAAACCTGCTACTATCAGGGCATCGAGTACTGCATCCGGCATGGAATAGCACGCTTTGAGCCCGGTGCCCAGGGAGAACACAAGATCGCACGCGGTTTTGTGCCGGTATTGACCCGCTCCAGCCACTGGTTGAAGGACAATCTGTATCGGGATGCCATTCAACAATTCTGCCTGCGCGAACAGGCTGCCATTGCCGATTACATGGCGCACCTCCAGTCCTCCCTCCCCTACAGGAACACAGATCTGCCATGAAACCCTATGCCGAATCCTGCGACCAGAATGCCGATCCGATATTTGCAGTCATCGCTCCCCTGCTGCAGAAACATCACTCACTGCTGGAGATTGGTAGCGGCACGGGACAACATGCTGTCAACTTCGCGGCACGGCTCCCGCATCTGACCTGGCAGACCAGTGATCTGCCAGAAAACCACGCCGGCATCCGACTCTGGCTGGAAGAGGCCAACCTGCCCAATATCCTGCCACCCATCGCGCTGGATACCCGCTCCGAATCATGGCCTGGCATTGCAGCCGACAGCGTCTTCTCCGCCAATACGGCTCACATCATGCATTGGCAGGATGTCCAAGGCATGTTCCGTGGCATTGGTCGGCTGCTGCCACCCGGTGGATTATTCCTGCTCTATGGCCCCTTCAACTATCAGGGCCAGTATACGTCTGCCAGCAACGAACGGTTCGACCAGTGGCTGCAGCAGCGCGATCCACTCAGCGGTATCCGCAATTTCGAGGATCTCGACAAACTGGCTACCAAAGCTGGGATGCAGCTGCAAAACGACTACGCCATGCCTGCCAACAACCGTATCCTCTGCTGGAAACGCCTGCCAACCACGTCTTCCTCTGGTTGATAACAGGTCACTAGTCTGACAACATGACGGCCTCTTATTCAGCCGTCCCTTTGCAATACCGGACTGCTACAGCCCATTCCACTGCTATCAGGAGCCACAATGCAAGCTGCCAACGACAAAGTTGTTACCATCGATTACACCTTGAAAGACGCCGACGGCAATCTCATCGATCAATCCAAAAATGGGGAATTTGCCTATCTGCACGGCGCCAGCAATATCATTCCGGGACTGGAGAATGCACTGAGTGGCAAACAGAAGGGTGACGCCGTCCAGATCACCATCAACCCCGAAGACGCCTATGGGGAGATCGACACAGCCAAGATACAGGAAGCACCAAGGAACATGTTTCCGGAAGATGTCGAGATCGAGGCCGGCATGCAGTTTCATGCCCAGACACCCGATGGGCAGGATGTCATGGTCACCGTCACTCATGTGGAAGAAGATCATGTCATTATCGACGGCAACCACCCGCTGGCAGGTGTAACACTCAACTTCGATGTCACCGTCTGTGATGTGCGGGATGCCTCGGCAGAAGAGCTGGAACATCGTCATGTTCACGGCCCCGGTGGGCACCAGCACTGAGCTCAATGCGGGATAATTGGTAGCTACCCAACGCACCAGCCCGCTTGGCGGGCACGCATCAAAAGCAATGTTATGGCGTGTAGCCACCGCTGCCGGGAGCACAAACTTGTCCCGACCTGCCAATTCGCTCAAATACACGCAACCCGCCCCGTAGGCCGGAAAAAGCGGCAGCGTTTCCGGCACCTCCGCAGCCTTGAGAAGCAGTTACCTGTGACGTCTCAAGTTGCCCCCGAGGTAAAACGGAACAGAGGCGAAAGCAGCGGGAGCTGCGTAGCGGTTTGCCGAAGATCACGCAGCGATTGTTCTGTCAGCATTCCCCGCTGACAGACCAGAAATTCCCGGTCAGCAGCAGCAATGACAGCAGGGTCACGCTGTCTTCATAATAGCCTTCACGTCGCTGGTAGATGGCGTCGTACAACTTGTTCAGTTGCGCCTGGTATCGGGGCTCGGACATTAACGCCAGTGCGAAGGGGGCCGCAAAGAAACTGCTGAAGTAGTTGCCAATGGGTGTCCCATCCAGCAGGTAACCCGCCCCCATCGAGGCGGGATCATCTGCCACGGCAGCCACAATAAAGCGGGTCATGTTACGCAGTGACTCGCGTGACTGCTGATCCCCATTGGTCAATGCATCCATCGCCAGGCGCCAGGGCAGACGCCCGGCGTTATAGAAATAGTCGCCATCATGCTCGCCTTCCAGAAAACCTGCATCAGCTGGCTTGAAGGTCTCACCGTCGCGCTGCACAAAGTCAGGCAACAGGCCACTGTCATACGCTTGCTGAAACTGGCGTATGACCTCCTGAACGGTAACAATGACATCCAGCCACTTCTCTGCTCCATCCAGCGTCGCAAAGGCCCGGAAGCTGGCCGGCATGAAATCGGAGCTGCGCGAGGAGTACTGGTTGTGAGGGGCACCATCAGGATCAACCCAGTCTCCCAGCATTGGCAACAGACTTTGCGGCCCTATGGCCGACTCATACAAGGCATCGGCCATCTGCTGCGACTCGCTGCGGTAGTCCACCACGCCACCACTCCCCCACTGCCTGTCCGCCATTAACAGCGCCAGTGCGATATCGGCATCACCATCGAAGGCACTGGCTTCGCCGGCCGTACTTTCCGGGATCTGCCAGGCAGTCAGCCGCGAATCGATACTACTGGGATGATCTCGGGAAAAGCGCCACAGGCCGTCGAAGTAGTGTTGCGCCAGTGGATCGTATCCCGCCATGGCAACCATAATGAGCATGCCAAAACCCAATCCTTCGGAAACGGTTCTCTCCGGTGCCGAAGCGCTGAATGCAACTCTGAAACCGGGCAAACCGGTCGATGTCTCCGGCACTTCCACCAGGTAGGCAGCCTTCCAGTCCTCGTAAGCACGTATTACATCGTTATCGAGCTGCAAGCGGGTGCGGTGATCTGGCAGAATGAAGTTGGAACTGTAGTCGTGATGGCGAGGAAAGCCGCAGGAATAACCCGGCGCAGGGGAGAGAGCCTGCTGCCGGGCTAATAATGCCCTTGCGGGAGTTCGTGTCTCCTGAGCAGCCAGATCGACTTTCAGGTTTGCTGAAGTCCCGGCAGGAGCATCAGCATTGGGGGATGGTGCATCTGCTGCATTACAAGCTGTCAGCATGGCTGCCAACACGATAAGTAATGCAACAGTTTCAAGAATTAAAAATAGACGGCTTTCGCCGTCTGGAGTTTTTTCAGCCACTGTATCACTTTTCTTATTATTGTTTTTCTATCGGAAATCGAGTTCCGATATCAGTGCATCGGCACAGCAAACTGCTTGTTTACCGCACCTGCATGGCTCTTTGCTTCAAGCGCAGACGAATTAAATCCGATCCCCCGATTCGGGGCAAGTGGCTGACAGAAAAAGGCTGTTCAAGTTCCGCATACCCTCTAGAACAAAGAGAGATGCCTCCCACTATTCCCCGTTTCCATCTTCGAGTAGCTTTATTCCAGGCATAAAAAAAGGCAGCCGAGGCTGCCTTTTCTGGTCCGTTGAAACGCTGTTTAACGTTTCGAGAACTGGGTTGCGCGTCTTGCCTTGCGCAGACCCACTTTTTTCCGCTCCACCTTGCGAGCATCGCGAGTCAGCAATCCTTCGGAGCGAAGATTACCGCGCAGCGTCTCGTCATACTCGAGCAATGCTCGGGCGATACCCAGACGAATCGCACCAGCCTGACCATTGGGGCCACCACCCTTGACGGTCGCATACACATCGAACTTTTCCGTGTTCTCGGTTGCTTCGAGTGGCTGCTTGACGATCATGCGTGAAGTTTCACGACCAAAGAAATCATCCAGTGCCTTGTTGTTGACGACGATTGAGCCACTGCCAGGACGTACAAATACACGTGCAGAAGATGATTTTCTGCGCCCGGTTCCGTAATACTGATTTGCCATGCTACTACTGACCTATATTAAATTTCGAGAGGCTTGGGCTGCTGCGCGCTGTGAGCGTGTTCAGATCCAGCATAAACCTTGAGTTTCTTGAACATTGCCCGACCCAGTGAATTCTTGGGCAACATGCCTTTGACCGCCTTTTCGAGTACACGTTCCGGCGCCTTTTCGATCAGCTTTTCAAAACTGATGGACTTGAGGTTACCAATATAGCCGGTGTGATGGTGATACATCTTGTCAGTACGCTTGTTGCCGGTTACAGCAATCTTCTCGGCGTTGATCACCACGATATAATCGCCTGTATCGACATGAGGCGTATAAATCGGCTTATGCTTGCCGCGCAGGCGGTGTGCAATCTCGGTTGCCAACCTGCCCAGTGTCTTGTCAGTTGCGTCAACAAGAAACCAGTCCCGTTTGACCTCAGCAGGTTTAGCACTAATCGTTTTCATTCCAACCATCTCCGTACATAGAAGGCTATTTGTTGTTCCGCGGCACAGCGCCAAGTTTGACGTTTGCTGCTGAACGAAAGGCGCGGAACTATAGCGAATATCACAGCACGGCGCAAGCGTTAAAACCATCACACTTGGTAACTACTCATTCATACAGGATGCCGTGCCGAAGCGGCAGTCATCACCGTACCAGATTTTGGTACATTGGTGGCGATAGCCGACCGGAAACAGTCAATGACCGCAGTCAGGTTGGCAGTCGCTTTCGGCGTCAGGCCGCTCTGCAATGTCCACTCATAGCCCCTGATCGTCAGTAGCCAGACTTCAGGCAGGGTCTGGAAGCAGATCTCGCAGGCCGCCAGAATCGAGGACACCGAAACAGCATGGGAGGTAAAGCTTGAATCCATGTTGGGCCTTACCCGTTCGAGCGCCAGCACATCCACCTCGGGCGACCGGGTTGCATCGACGAAGAGCACACGCCGCTTCCCGTTGATCAGGTCGGCATCTTCAAGCTGCAGCTGGTAGTGGCGCATCAGCTCTGCCTGCGGGCACATCCCCTCTCTTTCCAGATGATCGATGAAGGCCCAGCCCAGACCATCATCCTGGCGGCTCACGTTGCCAATACCATAAATCAGGCATCCGTGATCACCACAAGCAGCGAGATCCACCAATGGATTCTCAGCGAATACGCTCATTGACCAGCTCCCCGGCAGCATTGTAGAGCGAGACAACCAGTGGCATCTGCCCCATGGCATGGGTGGCACAGCTCAAACAGGGATCATAGGCCCGTATCCCCACTTCGATCGCATTCATCATCGTCTCGGTAATCTCTTCCCTGCCGTTCAGCCAGGTCTCGGCCACGGCGCGTACGGTGCGATTGATCACCGCATTGTTCTGCGTCGTTGCCACAATCAGGTTGGCGGCGGTCATCTCACCGGATCTGTTGGCTCGATAATGGTGCAACAAGGTGCCACGTGGTGCCTCGACCACCCCAACGCCCTCACCACTCCAGGCTTCTTCCGGTGGCCTGGTTACCAGCTCGGTACTCTGCAAGTCGGGATCGCGCAGCAGTTGCTTCAGCAACTCGGCCGCGTGCAGAATCTCGATCGCACGCGCCCAGTTGGTGTGCAATATCATGTCATTGGCCCGCCCACCCGTGTAGTCATGGAAGCGCTCCAGTGCCTGCTGCGCCAGTGGTGTGGCCGCACCGTAACCGGCGGTCACATTGAGCCGTGCCAGCGGCCCGACCCTGACAGCACCCGCCTCCCGGCCCAGTTTTTTCAGAAACGGAAATTTCAGATAGCTCCAGCTTTCAGTCGCTTCCGAGAAATGCGCCAGATAATCGCGACCATCAAACTCCTCGACAACCCGCTTCCGCCCATCGACGATGCGTATCCGGCCATGGTAATAATCCACATTGCCCCTCTCATCGACCAGAGACATATTCAACGCCGGCACTTCGGCAAACTCATCGACAAAGCGGCGGTGTTTCTGGTGGTAATCGTGGAACAGCGCAAGGCTGTCCCGGGCATGATCGATGACCTCATCAATGGAGAGCAGTCCCGGCTCTCCCTGCAACAGGCGGTTGCACTGCGCGGCATCGAGACAATGATTGACGCCACCGGGTACCGAATCGATGCCATGCATGCGCTTGCCGAAGACTGCCCTGATCACCTCCTGCCCCCACTTGCGCAGCGCGACCACACGCCTGACCATTGCGGGATCGGTCTCCAGCAGACCGACGATATTGCGCTGCTCCGGCGGGGCATCCATACCCAGTACCATTTCCGGTGCCACCAGGTAGAACCAGGCCGTCACATGTGATTGCAATTGCTGCGCATAATGACCCAGACGACGCAGCTTTTCGGCCGCTGGCGGCAGCGAATGCTTTGTCCCGGGGCCGACCCCAACCAGCTCATCCAGCGCCTTGGCACCTGCCAGGTGATGACTGACAAAACAGATCCCGCAGATACGCTGCAACAGAATGGGCGCTTCCCAGTAGGGGCGTCCCTCGACGAACTTTTCAAACCCCCGAAACTCGGTCACATGCAGGCGGGCATCCACAACCTGGTTGTCATCATCGAGCTGAATGACCACCTTGCCATGCCCTTCGATGCGGGTTACCGGGTCGATCACCAGTTTTCGACTCATTGGCGATGCTCCATCAGTCGTAGCGAATCAGCGTGCCGGACAAGGCGGGATCACGCCCATTGAGCAGATCATCCAGCACTCGAAAAATGGCGGCTGCATCAGGCGGACAGCCGGGGATGAAGTAATCCATTCTGACCACCTCATGGCAAGGGCGAACCTGGTCGGTCAGTGCGGGGATCTCGGGATGACAGGGAATCACAGGTTCCGCGCCCGGCACGGCTGTTGGCGAGTCGAGATAGACGGCTTGCAGACACTGCTTCAGCCCGATGGTATTGCGCATAGCCGGCACGCCTCCCCAGATGGCACAGGCACCCACCGAGATCAGCAGATCACAGTGTTCACGAAAATGCAGCAGGGTTTCGATATGCTCATCACTGGCGACACCACCTTCGACAAACCCGATGGCGCAGCGCCCGCTGATCCGCTTGATATCGGTCAGAGAGCTGCGCACCAGCGTGATGCTTTCCAGCAGCGTGATCAATGCCTCATCAAGATCCAGCAACGACAGCGTACACCCCCAGCAGCCGCAGAGCCCGGCCATTGCCACCTGGAGTTTTTCTTCACGCCGAGCCGCCATTGCAGGGTCCAGCGGTGTAACCGGCAATTCATGCGATGCGATGACAGTTGCCTTCTTCATTCCCCCTGCCCCTCCAGCGTGCGTTCACGCAACGTTTTGAGTTCATATTTGCGCTGCCCGATCGGCGCATCAAATCCCTTGCCCCTGATGAGAATGCATCCCACCGGACAGAGTGCAGCCGCCTCAGCCACCTGCTCCGGCGGCATGGCTGCGGCCAGCGTATCATCGAGCACGATATGCGCTGCTGCACCATGTCCCGCAATGGCGAAGATCTTTCTGCCGGTTTCGCGATCACGAACAAACTCGACACAGCGCTGACAGAATATGCACCGATCCCGCTCCAGCCAGATGGCAGCATCACCAACTTCACGTCGTCGCAGCGAAAAACGGTAGGGAAAGCGCGCAACTGTCATGCCCAGCTCATAACCCACCGCCTGCAGATCGCAGCGACCACTTTTTTCACAGCTGGGACAGTAGTGATTACCCTCGGTAAAGAGCAGCTCGACCAGTGCCTTGCGCATATCCGCCAGTTCAGGCACGTCGACCTCGACAACCATGCCATCGCTCACCATCACCGTGCAGGCCGCCATGACATGCCCATCGACCCGAACCGAGCAGACCCGGCAGGCGCCCAGACAGGGCTTGCCCCGAACATGACACAAGGTAGGGATATAGATGCCATGATCAGCCGCCACATCCACCAGCGGAGCCGCTGAATCAACGGCGATCTCCTGCTCATCGATAGTGAGTCGTATCGTCATTGCTTTCCTCCCGACATCAACTGCACGCAGGCCCGTGCATACGCTTTCAGCGCTGCTTCACGATCAAAACCCGGTAGCAAGGTTGCCCCGGATCCGACAAGGCTCTGCTGGTAACACTGCGGGAATTTGCGCAATGTCGATTCGATGGGGTTGGGCAGGCTGACTCCCAGCCCGCAGCGGCTGGTATTGCGAATCAGGTTGCCCCACTGCAATGCTTCATCGAGATCGCGCTGGCTGGCACGCCCGGCAATCACCCGGTCGATCTTGTCCAGCAAGTCGATGCCTCCAGCCCGGCAGGGCGTGCAGATACCACAGGATTCAGCAACGAAAAATGCCATGAAATGCCTGACAATGGCCAGCAGATCCCGGCTGTCATCGAAAATCATCAGCGACCCGTTGCAGGAGAGATCGCTGTAGCAGAATACCCGCTCCCGCTCCTGTGCCACGGAAAGAGACTCACCTGCCGGGCCGCTGATCTGCACGGCGTGGGCATCCCCGGCTCCCGACCACCGCAGCACCTCATCCAGCGTCGTACCCCATTCTATCGCATAGATGCCGGGTCGGGTACAATCACCGGAAATGCTCAGCAGCCGGGTACCCGCCGACGCCCCGCTTCCCATGGCGCGATACCAGGCGGCACCCTCCTCGATGATACGACCGGCTGCAACGAGGGTTTCGACATTATTGATGCAGGTAGGCTTGCCGCGATACCCGCTCAGGATCGGATAAGGCGGTTTCAGGCGTGGCGTACCGCGCTTGCCCTCACAGGACTCGATCAGTGCGGTCTCTTCGCCACAGACATAGGCACCCGCACCCAGCTGAATGCGAATATCGAAGCTGAATGCGGTGTCCATGATCTGCTCACCCAGCAGCCCCTGCTCACGAAACCACCGCACCTGTGCCTGCAGATAAGGCAGCAGAAAGGCATATTCCGCCCGCAGGTAGAGAATACCGCTGCACGCTCCCGTCGCCCGGGCTGCCATGATCATTCCCAGCAGCACATCCCCCGGCGAGCATGTCAGCAACGCCCGATCCTTGAAGGTGCCCGGCTCCCCCTCATCCGCATTGCAGATCACATACTTCTCATCCGCATCGGCTTCATTACACATCTGCCATTTCCGCCCGGTTGGGAAACCGGCACCACCAAGTCCCCGCAATCCGGACTGGGTGACGATGTCGACCATCTGCCGAGGCGTCATCTGCAGGCAATGCCGGAGCAGCGTTGCATAATCGCGCTCCGGCTGAAAATAGACTGGCCCCCGTCGCTGCACGGTCACCGCGGCCTGCGCTTCCACGGCGGCCAGAGAGTCACATGCAGCGTCTTCCGGACAGGCCAGCTGTGCAGCGGTCTTGCCCAGCTTCAGCCCGTTGACCACTTCGGCCACGCGCCCGGCTGTCAGCCGGGTAAAGACAACATCATCCACCATCATCGCCGGCTCCTGGTCGCTGAGGCCGATACAGGCGGTGTCAAAGAGCCCGAAGCTGCCGGATTCATCGACGGAACCGAAACCGACTCCGGTTTCACGCTCCAGCGCCGCACGTACCACGTCATAGCCTTTCATGCGTGCAATGACTGTATCGCTCAAATAGAGGGTGTGCCGCCCGGCCGGTCGGGAATGGAAAAAGCGGTAGAAGGAGAGCGTCTCGCGAATATCAGCGGCCGACATGTCAAGACCATTCACCATGACAGCGACAGCCTGTTCGGATATGTGGCCATACTCTCGCTGCACATCCCACAGGATATCGAGCAGGCGCGTCCTGTCACTTTGATATCGCGCAAGAATGTCCTCAATATCACGACTCATAATCTGCCCCGAGAGTTGAACCGATATTCCCAAGTTTAGGCCAGATCCCGGGATTAATCCCTCCGCCAGGAGGATTTTGTCGATACAGGGGGTTTGGGGATGCCCGCTCCCAACGGCGGTACAAACAGGTGCCACCTTTTTGCGGGCAAAAAAAAGCGCAGTCGCCGGGAAGGCGCTGCGCCAATCTACCACCAAAGGAGGATGGAGGATCCATGAATGATTAAGCCACCACACTTAATCATTATGTTAGTAGTCTCTAATATTAGAGTTTCATTGTCAACTGTTTTTCTTGCAAAAGGTCAAGCCTTTCACCGACAGACAGGAAGATATCCCGGGCGGTTTTCAATACCTGCCTTGATGATCAATCACTTGCATGAACATCAGCTCTTCAGCAATGTGCCCACACCTGCATCCGTCAATAGCTCCAGCAGCACCGCATGCTGCACCCGGCCGTCGATGATATGGGATTTACCGACACCCGACTTGATGGCATCGAGCGCACAATGCACCTTGGGCAGCATGCCGCCCTGGATGGTGCCATCGGCAATCAGCGCCTCGACTTCCCGCGCTCCCAGACCGGTCAGCAGCTTGCCCTCCGAATCCAGCACGCCCGGCGTATTGGTCAGCAGGATCAGCTTCTCCGCACCCAGCACACTGGCAATCTTGCCGGCCACCGTATCGGCGTTGATATTGTAGGCCGTGCCATCGTCTTCGGAAAACCCGACCGGCGCAATCACCGGAATAAAGCCGCTCTCATCGAGAGTCGCCACTATCGTCGGGTCAATCGAGTGTACCTCGCCAACATGGCCAAGATCCCCTTCGTGTTCGGCCAGATGCAGCTTCCTCGCCCGTATCAGGCCGCCATCCTTGCCGGTCAGGCCGACCGCATGGCCGCCATGCTTGTTGATCAGGCTGACGATATCCTTGTTGACCAACCCGCCCAGCACCATCTGCACGACATCCATGGTTTCACCATCAGTCACTCGCATGCCCTGGATGAACGTGGATTCCTTGCCGAGACGCTTGAGCAGGTTGCCAATCTGTGGCCCGCCACCATGAACGACCACCGGATTGATACCCACCTGCTTGAGCAGGACAATATCGCGGGCAAAGCTGCTTTTCAGCAGTTCGTCCGTCATGGCGTTACCACCATACTTGATGACAATGGTCTTGCCGGCATAACGCTGGATATACGGCAGTGCCTCGGTCAGCACCGAGGCGATGGTCTTGGCGCGTTCGTGTTTCATATGCGTCTCAACTGGTTGATAGTATTCATGAAGAAGTATGCAGTGCCATCGCCAGCCGCTCCCGGGCCAGTAGCAACAAGTCGGCCACGGCACCGCCAATGGCACCATACAGATGGGCATTGACCACCACTGGCCCGCCCGCCATGTCGGTTGTACCCGGCAGAGAGCCAAACAGCTGCTCCCAGGTGAGCTTGGCCGCAAACAGCAGCAGCAACAGCACGGCAAAACGGGTATCCCGCCCCAGCAGGCGAATACCACCGGCAATGAACAATCCGTGCAGCAGACCGGAAAGACCGACATACCAGATCAGCTGCGGATCGAGAAAATAGAGGCCCACGGTAACAAACAGCCCGCTGATGACAAAGATCCACAACCATTCGAGCAGGGAAAATTCGTCATCATAAAACCACCAGACCATGACCAGTCCGGCCAAGTTGAGGATCAGATGATTCCACCCCAGATGCACCAGATTACCGGTGATCAACAGCCACCATTCACCCTGCTGCAGCCCTTCGCGGGAGTAACGCAGCAGGGTATCCCACCCCATTGCCTGCATCACGGTGCTGAGCACTGCCACCACCAGTGGAATCCACCATACCGGGGGAATATTGAATCGAGCCATGGATTAATCCTGTTAGAATCGGGCGCGGGTGATTCTACCCAACTTTTGCTACGGGTTCAGAAACATTGCATGCGGCAATCAAACGCCAAACGGAGAACAGACAATGAACATAGCACTACTGGGTACCGGCCTGATGGGAGCACCTGCGGCCTTGAGACTGCAGCAACAGGGCCATGATGTTACGGCCTGGAACCGTACCGCTGAAAAGGCGGAAGCCGCCCTGCAGGGCAAGGTGCCAGTCACCGCCGACCTGACAACGGCCATCAACGCTGCCGACACCCTGCTGCTCTTCCTCAGTGATGCCGAGGCCATCTCCAGCGTACTGTTCTCGGTCCCGGCCAGGTTGCTGGCCGGCAAGACCATTATCCAGATGGGAACCATCGCACCCGATCAAAGTCGTGCGCTGCAGACCCGGCTGAACGCACTCCAGGCATCCTACCTGGAGGCTCCGGTGCTGGGCAGCATTCCGGAGGCCCGTGCCGGCACATTGCTGCTGATGGTGGGAGCCACCCCGCAGCAATTCGAGCAGTATCTTCCCCTGCTGTCTGCATTGGGAGAATCCCCCCGACTGATGGGTCCTGTCGGCAAGGCCGCCGCCGTAAAGCTGGCTATGAACCAGCTGATTGCCGGACTGACCGCCAGTTTTTCGCTGAGTCTGAACTTTGTACTGGCCGAAGGGGCTGAGGTATCACAGTTCATGGAGATTCTGCGCGAATCGGCACTGTATGCACCGACTTTCGACAAGAAGCTGGGCAAGATGCTGGAAGGCAGCTATGACAACCCGAATTTCCCGCTGAAGCATCTGGACAAGGATGTGAAGCTGTTCCTGCAGGCCGCCGCTACACATCATCTGAATACCGCCATGCTCAACGGCGTTGCCGCAATCATCGAAGACGGCCTCGCACAAGGCCACGGTAATGATGACTATTCGGCGCTGCGAGAGAGCATCTGATACAAGCGCAAGTATTCCCGGGCGCTGTGTTCCCAGCTGAAATCCTGTTGCATCGCCGTCACCTGCAACCGTTGCCATTGATCACGGTCGTGATACAGCCTGAGCGCCTGTGACACGGCCCGCAGCAAGGCCGACTTGCTCAGGCTGTCCATGTAGAAACCGGTTGCCACGCCATCGGCGATGCTCTGGTCGGTCGCATCCACCACGGTATCGCGCAAACCACCGGTCGGATAGACAATAGGTAACGTCCCATAGGCCTGGCTGTACATCTGATTCAGGCCACAGGGTTCGAATCTCGATGGCATCAGAAAGGCATCAGCTCCCGCTTCGACCAGATGTGCCAGCGGTTCGTTATAGCCGATCAGGCCACCCACCTTGTCCGGCCAGGCACTCATGGCATCGGCCAGTCGCACCTCGAAAGCGGATTCACCGGAACCTTCGATCACGATCTGTACCGGCAGTTGCACCAACTCCGGCAGGGCATCGAGAATGATATCGATTCCCTTCTGCTCCACCATGCGACCGACATTCCCCAGCACCATCACATCGGGATCTTCCGGCAGCCCGACGGCGCGCTGCAGCGCCAGCTTGTTGTCAACTTTCAGTTCCAGCAGATCTGCATCGTACTGTTCGGCGATCAGCGGATCCTTGGCCGGATTCCATGTCTCGACATCGATGCCGTTGATGATGCCCGTCAGATCATCGGAGCGGTACAGCAGCAGGCCGGACAGACCATAGCCAAACTCATCGCGCTTGATCTCCTCGGCATAGGTGGGACTGACGGTGGTAATGCGGTCGGCATAGACCAGCCCGCCCTTGATGAATGACAGCATGTGATGAAATTCGACACCATCATGCGACCAGGAAGAGAGCGGCAACTCCAGCTCGGTATGCAATTCTGCCGGGTACAACCCCTGATAGGCCAGGTTGTGAATGGTAAAGATGCTGGGAGTGATCAGCTTTTCCTGATGCATGTAAACCGGCAGCAGCCCCGTCTGCCAATCGTGACAATGCACCAGATCAAACTGCACCCTGATCGAGGTCTTGCCTGCCACGACGCGTGCCAGCGCCTGGTTGAACAGCCCGAAGCGTATGGCATTGTCCGGCCATTCACTGCCGGTATCATCCAGGTAGGGGTTTCCGCTGCGTTCGGAAAACAGCGGATGATCCACCAGCCATAGACGGACATCGGAATTCGGCAGCCTGGCCTCGCGGATCAGCGCGTAACCGCGAAATGTCGAGACATGGGCAATCACCCGGGCATCCAACTGCTCCAGCACTCGGGCATAACCCGGCAATGCCACCACCATATCGGCTCCAAGCGACTGCAGCGCCAACGGCAGATATCCGGCCACATCAGCCAACCCACCCGTCTTGATCAGCGGATAGGCCTCACTTCCCGCAAACAGAACTCTCAATCTTCGTGCCTCATGTTTCCAGCTTCAATATCAACCCACCCAGCGGGGGGAGCGTCATATTAAGGGAATGAGGGAGATTCATCCATGCCTTGGGCTCAGAGTGCAGGTAATCGAAGTTGCCGGTATTGCTGCCCTGGTAATAGGCGGAGTCGGAATTGAACACTTCATGGTAGCGCCCGCCTTCCGGCACACCAATACGATAATTCACGCGCGGTACCGGTGTGAAATTGAGTACCACGATCACGAACTCCGAACCATAGCTTCGCTGAAATGCGATGACCGATTGGGCCGCATCATTGCAATCGATCCAGGAAAAGCCTTCACTGTAGAATTCGTCACCATAGAGCGCTGGCGTATTGCAGTAGATCTTGTTGAGGTCACCCACCAGCTTCTGGATACCCAGATGCTCGGGGTGTGTCTGGTAGGACCATTCCAGTGCCCGATCCTCATGCCACTCCTCGAATTGTGCCAGCTCGCTGCCCATGAACAGCAACTTCTTGCCCGGATAGGTGTACTGATAGGTGTAGAGCAGCCGCAGGTTGGCAAACTGCTGCCAGCGATCTCCCGGCATCTTCGCGATCATCGAACCCTTGCCATGCACCACTTCATCGTGTGAGAACGGCAATACGAAGTTCTCGGTAAAGCTGTACAGCATGCCAAAGGTGAGGTTGTTGTGATGATAGTGGCGATGCACCGGATCCTTGCTGATATAGTTCAGCGTGTCATGCATCCAGCCCATGTTCCACTTCATCGAGAAGCCCAACCCTCCAAGGTAGACCGGTCGCGAGACTTGCGGCCATGAGGTCGATTCCTCGGCAATCATCAGCACGCCGGGAAAAGCTTCCCCGATGACGCTGTTGAGGTGCTTGATGAATTCGATGGCTTCAAGATTTTCATTGCCGCCGTATTTGTTGGGTACCCACTCCCCCGGCTCGCGGGAGTAGTCCAGGTAGAGCATCGAGGCCACGGCATCCATGCGAATACCGTCGATATGGAATTCCTCGATCCAGTAGATGGCGCTGGAAATCAGGAAATTCTTGACCTCGTTGCGGCCAAAATTGAAGATCTTGGTACCCCAGTCACGATGCTCACCCATACGGGGATCGGCATGCTCATACAGCGCGCTGCCATCAAACTCCGACAGCGCCCATTCATCCTTGGGAAAATGCGCCGGCACCCAATCCAGAATCACACCGATTTCATGCTGGTGGAGATAGTCCATGAAATAGCGCAGATCGTCCGGGGCACCAAAACGCGCGGTCGGTGCGTAGTATCCGGTGACCTGGTAACCCCAGGACGCATCCAGCGGATGCTCGGTGATCGGCAGCAACTCGATATGCGTGTAGTTCAGCGGCTTGAGATAGTCCACCAGCTGGTGGGCCAACTCCCGGTAATTGAGGAAGTTGCCATCCTCGTCGCGCTGCCAGGACCCCAGATGAAGCTCGTAGACCGACATCGGTGCATGCATCCAGTCCAACTTGCTGCGCGACGCCAGCCACAAGCCATCACACCATTCGTAACTCGAATCTTCTGGAATCAGCGATGCCGTTCTGGGGCGCAACTCGGTACGCTGGGCATACGGATCGATTTTCGTCAGCACCTGCCCACTCTGCGCATTGCGCAGCTCGAACTTGTAGGCAACCCCGGCTTCCAGTTCGGGGACAAAGATCTCCCACACTCCGCTGCTGCCACGGCTGCGCATGGGGTGTCGCAACCCATCCCACTGGTTGAAGTCCCCCACCACACTCACGCGCCGGGCATTGGGAGCCCAGGTTGCAAAGAGGACGCCGGCGATGCCATCCACGACTGTCGGATGGGCACCGAGATAACGGTAGATATGCCAATGCTGCCCTTTGGAGAAGAGCCCCAGATCATATTCAGGAATCTGTGGCGCAAAGCTGTATGCGTCATAGAAACCAAATTCGTGACCGGTCTTGTCTGTGGCCTGCAAACGGTAATGGGCCGGCAAATCGGTGTCATCTCCCTCCCAGACGAAAAAATCGCTGTTCTCGACACGCTTCATCGGCTGCTGGTTATCAGCAATAGTCAACGACTCGATGTGCGGGCCAAACACGACGATCTCGGCCTGCCCCTCTTCTCCCGTAGGATGTCGCCCCAATACACTGAAGGGGTCATGGCATTGACCACTGATCAGCCGCTGCTGCGCTTGCGTAATTTTTTTACTTGCATCAACCATGAATAAGCACCCAGAATTCAGTTCTGATACAGAATGTACCGACACACTATTCTTTCATTGATCTAAGTCAACATGAAAGTTGTTTATTACGGAACACTAGTGTCATCAGCCTTTTTTGGGATATTCATTCAAAATAACCGCCAAAGCCCAGGACAACGACCTCATGCTACATAATCCAACACCGCGTTTTGTCAGTCGTCTGACCAAGGAAACCCTCGCCCTAGTATTGGCAGGTGGCCGAGGATCACGCCTCAAGGAACTCACCACGTGGCGCGCCAAACCAGCTGTTCCATTTGGCGGCAAGTTTCGCATCATCGACTTTCCGCTCTCCAACTGCATCAATTCAGGGATACGGCGCATTGGTATCGTCACCCAGTACAAGGCACACTCATTGATCAAGCATGTGCAAAGCGGCTGGAGTTTTCTGCGTGGGGAATTTGGCGAATTCATCGAGCTGATGCCGGCACAGCAGAGAATCGAGACTTCCTGGTATCAAGGGACTGCCGATGCGGTGTTCCAGAATCTGGACATCATCCGCAGTCAGCGCCCCAAGCACATCCTGATATTGGCCGGTGACCATATCTACAAGATGGATTATGGCCCCATGCTCGCCGAACATGTGGAAAACAATGCCGATCTGACCATTGGCTGTCACGAAATCGACCTCTCGGGTGCCAGCGAATTTGGTGTCATGAGCGTTGACGAGAACAATCGCATCCTCGATTTCAATGAAAAACCGGAATTGCCGGATTGCATTCCCGGCAAGCCGGATACTGCCCTGGTATCGATGGGTTTCTATATTTTCAATGCGGAGTTCCTCTACAACGAGGTCATTCGCGATCATCAGGATCTGTTTTCCGACCATGATTTCGGCAAGAACATCATCCCCAAGGCCGTCAAGGAACACCGCACCTTCGCCTACTCCTCGATGGATCCGAAATCGGAAAAGCAGAGCTACTGGCGTGATGTGGGTGCCATCGACTCCTTCTGGATGGCCAACCTGGAGCTGATCGGGATTGACCCGGAACTCAATCTCTACGATGAGGACTGGCCAATCTGGACCTATCAGACACAGGCACCACCAGCCAAGTTCATCTTCGATGAGGATACGCGGCGTGGAACTGCAATAGACTCTATGGTTTCCGGGGGTTGCATTGTTTCAGGCTCGACCATCCGCCATTCCCTGCTGTTTTCCAACGTTTTTGTTGATGAATACAGTGTGGTTGAAGACTCCGTCATCCTGCCGGATGTGACCATCGGGCCAAGCTGTGAAATTCACAAGGCCGTCATCGATCGGGGATGCATCATTCCCGAAGGTACTTCCATAGGCGTTGACCAGGCTGATGACAAGCGTCGCTTCCGGGTGACCAAGAGCGGTGTCACCTTGGTAACACCCGAGATGCTCGGCCAGGAACTGCATCGCGTCATCTGAAAAACGCCTGTAACTACAGCCGCTCACCGAGTGGCTGCGAGCACGGAATCAGGGCAAATTCATGATGCGGATTTCCTCATGTGATGCTACATAATTTGTAACTACTCAATTTGTAACTACTCAGCCAGTAGTTCAGATAAGCAGAAGCTGCTCGGATTGCCTTTGAAATCCGCCAGATCAAGTTGAGAAATGTGAGTTTACAAGCGTAAATGACCATTTTTCAACGCAGAGATGATGGATTTCAGTGGTGAGCTGAGTAGTTACAATAATTTATGAGTAGCATTACATAATTCTGAAGTATGATTCTTGCATTCCCCCCGGTGCTATGTTGCCCTACTGATCTGGGCCGTAAAAACCTTTACCGCGGAAAAGCCCAACCAGGCTACTCCACCCGCAGGTAACGGCTGGGGACCAGGGCCATGGAACAGATCCTTAGGAAACCTTACATGCAAGCAACTGAAAAGAAACCGCTGAACCTCGTGTTGATGTGGCATATGCACCAGCCCGAGTACCGCAATCTGGGTACCGGGGAATATCATCTGCCATGGACTTACCTGCATGCGATCAAGGACTACGTCGATATGGCGGCTCATATCGAACGCAATGACGGTGCTCGCGCTGTGGTGAATTTTGCCCCTGTGCTGCTGGACCAGCTCGAAGACTATGGCACACAGATCGACAGCTATTTCACGACCGGTCGGGAAATCAAGGATCAGCTGCTGCGCTTCCTCGTCTGTGACGATGCCTATCGCTCGGATACCACACAGCGGGAATGGCTGATCAATGCCTGCCTCAAGGCCAACGAAGAGCACCTGGTACGACGTTACCCGGCCTTTTCAGCACTGGTCAATACCGCCCGCAGCCACCTTGAGGCCGGTACGCTGGGCTATCTCTACCGCCAGTTTTTCATCGACCTCAATGTCTGGTACCACTTGGCATGGACGGGAGAAAGCATCAAGCGGGATAACCTGATCATCCGCCATCTCCTGCAGAAGGAGAGCAATTACTCACCAGAAGATCGCGAGAATCTGCTACGCGTGATTGGTGAGCAGATTCGCAGCATCATTCCGCGCTACCGTGAGCTGGCACTCGAAGGCAAGATAGAGCTGTGCATGTCGCCCTACAGCCACCCGATGGTTCCCCTGCTGCTCGACTTCGCCTCGGCACAGGAAAGCCAGCCCGAAGCACCATTGCCGGAGCACAGCCAGTATCCGGACGGTGAATCCCGCGCCAACTGGCATATTCTGGAGGGGCGCAAGGTATTCGAGAAATGGTTCGGTTTCGAACCGAAGGGATGCTGGCCATCCGAAGGTGGCGTCTCTGATGCTACCGTGAAGTTGCTGGCCGGACACGGGTTCGACTGGGTGGCTACCGGTGATACCGTACTTCACAACTGCTTCCGGGATCATCCCGATGAAATGCTGCGCGAGTGCCGGCACAGCAGTTTCAAGCAGTCAGACACCGACACCCACCTGTTTTTCCGTGATGACGGACTCTCTGACCTGATTGGCTTCACCTACTCCAAATGGCATGCCGACGATGCCGTCAGCGATCTGATCCAGCACCTGCACAATATCCACGGCCACTGCGATGGTGATCGGGAGACCATCGTCTCGATCATTCTGGATGGTGAAAACGCATGGGAGTATTATCCGGAAAACGGCTATCATTTCCTCGACGCCCTGTACAGGCGGCTGAGTGAAGATCCTGCCATCAATTTGACAACCTATTCTGAGCACCTCGGTAACAGCCCCGATACCCGGGAACTGCCAGGCATTGTCTCTGGCAGCTGGGTCTACGGAACCTTCTCGACCTGGATAGGCGACCCCGACAAGAACCGCGCCTGGGATATGCTCTGTGCTGCCAAGACGGCTGTCGACGAATATATTGCCGCCAACCCCGACAAGGGGAGCGACAAGGCACTGCTGGCTCAGCTCGCAGTTTGCGAGGGATCCGACTGGTTCTGGTGGTTTGGTGATTACAACCCGTCCGGCGCAGTACAGGATTTCGATCGACTCTACCGCCAGAACCTGAAGAACCTCTATCATCTGATCGACCAGCAACCGCCCTCCAGCCTGGATATCCCGCTGAGTCAGGGAAATACGGGTATCGGAGAAGATGCGGAAGCAGGCGGCGTCATGCGGCGGGGCAGCTAAACATCGGCCTTGAATGGACTCGGACATCTCCGGTAACGCACAAGCGGGCCGGGCTGGACACCAACTTCTAATTTTCAGGAAAACCAGTGACACCAAAATCCCATGAAAGGGGCGCCGGCGTACTACTTCACGTCACCTCACTTCCCAACCCGGCGGGACCCGGGAAATTCGACCAGGCTGCCTACGAGTTCATCGACTGGCTCGCCTCCACCGGTTTCAGGACCTGGCAGATTCTGCCGCTGGGGCCGACACATGCCGACGGCTCTCCCTACCTTGCACTATCCGCCTTTGCCGGATCACCCGACTTTATCGATATCGCCAGCCTGCGAGCAGACACAGCGCTGAATGACTCCTGGTTTGGTGATGTACTGAAGCAGACCGTAGACGATACCCTGCCAGCTCTCGAAAAGACGCTGAAGCGTTTCGTGGACGCTCCATTTTCGAGCTTGCCCGATGCCAGGGGCTTCCTGAACCACAATGAATACTGGCTGCAGGACTATGCCCAGTTCATGACCATCCGCCAGGCCGAGCAACAGAAACCCTGGTGGGAATGGCCCGACACACTCCGGGGGCGTGACCCCAACGCCGTCAGAAAGCTCATCAGCCAGTATCGCCAGTACCAGCGCTTCATCGTCATTCAGCAATACCTGTTCGACCGTCAGTGGCAGGCGCTCAAGCAATATGCAAACCGGCGGGGCATCCAGCTGTTTGGCGATCTCCCCCTCTACGTCTCCCACGACAGCTCGGACACCTGGGCCAACCGCCGCTTTTTTGCACTCGATGAAAACGGCCACGCCAGCACGGTAGCCGGCGCCCCACCCGACATGTTTACCGAACATGGTCAGCTCTGGGGGAACCCGGTGTACAACTGGTCCGCACTGGAACATGATGGATTCAGCTGGTGGATCGACAGGATCAAACGGCAGCTGGATCTGTTCGATCTGATCCGGATCGATCATTTTCGGGGTCTCGAAGCCTACTGGGCCATTCCACACGATGCCGAATTTGCCAGTGCCGGAGAGTGGGTCAAAGCGCCTGGTGATGAGTTGCTGCAAACCCTGCGCAGCAAGCTGGGGGATCTGCCCCTGGTCGCGGAAGACCTCGGCTACATCACCACGGAAGTGGACGAACTGAGAGAAAAATATCACCTGCCCAGTATGCGGGTGCTGCAGTTTGCCTTTGACGGCAAGGATGACAATCCTCATCTGCCCTACAACTACAGCGAAAACACGGTTGCCTATACCGGCACCCACGACAACGATTCCGTCGTCAGCTGGTTTGAAAGTCTCCACCCCGAAGCACAGGCCTTTATCCGTCACAAGCTCGGCATTACCGAGAAGGACTCGATACTCGACGCCATGATCAGCACCGTACTCCACTCTCCCGCCTTTCTTGCCATCCTGCCCATGCAGGACGTCCTGGGGCTTGGCAAAGGCTCACGCATGAACATGCCGGGTACCATCGAGAACAACTGGGTATGGCAATTCAAATGGGATCAGCTGACACCGGAAATCACCCGGAAATTCCAGGTATTGCTGGAGGAATCACTGCGTACCTGATCCGCTGCGGCATGTCGCCTCAATACCCCGGCACGCTCACCGCAAGGTGAGAAACCCGGTTCAAGCGACTACAATACATCCCCAAGGATTGTCGGAGGGCTGATGGCCATGCCGGTATTTCTCCGATACAGCAAAAACCATGGGGTGTCACATGCTACGCAAGTTACTGTTATTTCTCTTTATCCTGTTCGCCATTCTGATCCTGGTATGGTGGCTGCCACAATGTTCCCAAGTTGCCAAACCCCGACCTGCTCCAGAGCAGCCCGCCACAAAGAACAAGCTCCCCGAAGCATCAGCAGCAGCTGGGCAAGAGGACTCCCATCAACCGGATATTGAAACATCGACCAGCAAACCCGTTGCCGACAGCGACCAGACCGAACCTTCCGGAGAAGACAAGGCTTCGGCTACAGCACCCCTAGCCCCACGGCAGGATACCGAACAGGAAGAACGGGAAACACCCCCCGAGGCAACCACCGAATCCGAAGAGAATACCTCACTGGCAACCGATGAGGTCAGCACTGTCGGCGGTAGTTCAGAGGAGACCGGCAAGCCCGATAAGGCAGCAACGACCGAAACCATCGAACCTGAAAACGGCAGTGAGGTCATATCACCCGCCACTGATCCAGCAGAGCCAGCTCCATTACCAACCGCAACGGAGAATCCTGCTTCAGCCAAAGAGGACGCCAGCAGCCCGCTGTCACAGGAAACATCGGAGAAGATTTCCACTATCGAAGCCAACACCATCGAATCACCACCAGTTGCCGGCGAAGGTGCCGCAAGTGCTGCAGAGTTACTACTGCACACATTGACCCCTACCGCAGAACATGGCTCGGCAACCATCATTCTCGACGGCGTCAGTTTTGCCTATGATTCGGATCAGCTGACCGAGGACTCGGACAGCGTACTCGACAATGTCATCACCAGCCTGCAAAGGAATCCCGAGGTTCGCCTCGAAATCGCGGGTTATACGGATGACCGTGGAGAAGCGCTCTACAACCGCATCCTGTCACGGCGCCGTGCAGAAGCCGTCATGATCTATCTGGTCACGAAGGGTATCAACGCCGAACGACTGACCGCCGTTGGCTATGGCAGTGACGACCCGATAGCAGACAATGCCACGGCCGCAGGGCGACAGAAAAACCGGCGCGTGGAATTGCACATCAAGTAGCTGTTCGCCAGGGAACGACGGCGAAGACAACGGATCGAAGTGCATTCACTCTGCTGGTGTCACCACCAGCGTCGGTTCTTCTCGATGAACTCGAGCGTGGCATCATATTTTGGAGCCTCGGATCGCGGCTCGTACAAATACTCCTTGATACCCCAGCTACCCCATTTCGAGTAGAGCCCCGGCGCGGCATAATGCACGAAAAGCGTTCCACCAATATGCTTCCACCCCTGGTACAGCCTGGTGTAGAGGTCTGCTATCCGCGCATCATGGTTCGCATCATTGAACAGCTTCTGTATCACAGGGTTGTCGACATCATCACCAACACCCACAAAATGCTGGCCACCCTCATAGGCGACCAGCGGCAAATCGTATTTCTCAGCCACTTCCCGATTCTTTTTCAGCTTGGCCAGCAGCCGTGGCAGTTCGATATCGGCGGTATGTCGGAACAGCGCAGCAAGCGTCATTTTCTTCAGATCAGGAGCATCTTCCGCATCGGTCTCCACACCAAAATAGGCTGCGACCGCCAATGCATCCGTATGCTTGTAGGCATCCTTGTGTGAAAGCAGCAGATTGCTCATCCACGGGTCATCGGTCTGAGTGGCCATGATTCTCACAAGCCGATCCGTCCCTCCAAAGACCTTCTCCCAGATCCTGAACACCTCTACCGAGCGCTGCGAATAGAACCGCCAGCCGGCATGATAATAGTTCTTGTCAAGTTTTCTGGCATTCCCCTGATCCCGGGCATAGCGGTTCTGCGAGAACATCCCGTTCCACACCTCGTTGGAATATTCGATGAAAACCTTCAGATCGGGATCCAGATGCGTGCGAACATAGTCGGCATAGCGACGGATATAGTCGTCATTTGCCAGATGGGGCAGCGTCACCCAGATGTCCCGATGCAGGATATTCCCCAGCTTCACGATAATCTCGACCGGATACCCCTTCTTCTGCCAGGTGGCATCATCCAGCTTCGAGCGTTGATCCCAGGATGCAATTTCCGAATCATTGGTATCTCCCGCATCCATCATTCTCAGCACGGAGAAATCCTTGAGGAAGGCCAGGTATTCCGGATTGAAGACAATGTCGTCTGCATGCTCCTCAAAGGAGAGATAGCGTACCCCCTTGCAATCATCGGCCCCCTTGACCGTGACAAACGGATTGCCTTCGCAGATGCCCCCCGGCATGGTGATTCTTATGTTGCGTACAGGATCTTCATTATCGGAGCGCTTGATCTTGAGATAGAGACCGCAGTCGCTACCACCGATATGGATGACAGCCCGTTGTCCACCATTACTGCGCTGCTTTACCCTGGCGCAATCATACTGCAACTTGCCCTTGCCATCATGGGTCACCACATAATCACCTTCTGGCATCATGGGTACCGGAATATCCCAGAACATCGGGCTGGAAACCGACCCCTTATTGTTGAACGCCCTGACCCAGCCATGCTCATCAAGAGTGACCTCGGCGCCATCCTCGGCAAAAAAGGGCCGTGCTGTCCTGAAAATATCAACAAAAGGGTAGCTGGTACTCCAGTCCACCGGAATGTTCACATTGATACCAATGGGAGAATCATGGCTTGCAGCGATCTTGTCGGCATGACTCCGGTAAGCCGCTGACACCGACTTGAAATCAAAGGGCTCACCGATATCTGCCTCGGATGAACATCCGGCCACAACCAGAAAAAACAGGGAAAAAAGAAAGATTTGCTTTCGCAGGATCATAGAATTCTCAAAAATGTATACAAACAGATTCACACAACCAACCCAGGCAGCAGCAGCGGATCTCAGGCAAATGCCAGTCGATCCTTGCCGATCACCTTCTTGTAATAGATCAGTAACCCGGCGCCCATGACAGCTACCGACAACGCAGCGTAGGTAACACGCCCGAACTCCGTGTGCACAAAGACGCCCTGCCCAATAAAGAACAGCGCCAGAAACACCACCCCGATCAGGGAAACCAGGACTTCATAGTAATTACTGTAGCCCTGCTTTTTCCAAAGCAGGTATTTATACGTGATGTATCCGATCATGGATCCCAGCGCCATGCCGAGAATGAACCCGACAAGATCGAACAGGTAATAGCCGACGAGGCTGAACAGCACCCTTACAAAGACAACCGACAGTGAGACCTTTGCCGTCACCTTTGGCTCATTGTGCGCAATGAATACCGAGCTGTGAAAATCGCTCAACACCATAAACCAGATCATGACCAGCATGTATTGCGAGATCCACCCGGCATCATGGTAGGCCTTGGGATAGAGGTAGGTGAAGAAGTAGGGTGCAGCAAAATAGGAGAACAACAGCAACGATCCGATCAGAGGCAGCAGCACCCGCTTCAGGTCCGTCATGGTTCTGTGGAAATGTTCATCCCCCTGCCGTGAAGCCTCAGAGAGGGCCGGATAGACCAGTCGCCCCATCAGAATACCCGAAGCCGTATAGAATATGGCCGCAAACGTAAAGCCGATCTGGTAGACCCCCAGCTCGGCCAGTGTACCGATACGGCCGAGAATCAGTTTGTCCACATGCTCGATCAGGAAGGTCGCCAGCGTACCAAAAT
>CAYTPO010000039.1:0-23359 GCA_964439815.1 uncultured Thiotrichales bacterium | reverse complement strand
TCGTAGCGAGGGAAAGCCATTTTAGGGCATTTTTTTCACTGATTTGAGGAGAATATTGGTTATATTTGACGAAAATCAGGGGGAAAAAGGGCCAAAATGGCTTTTCCGCAGTAGGCTTCCTATTCTCGGACAGGCTCCTAGGTGCCTTTCGGAGTTAACGCTGTTTGGCTGCGCCCGCAGGAAGTGCCCTTGGGGTGCAAATCCCTGGATGGCGATTAACTCAGCTTATCGTCCCCAGAGATTTTTGCTTCAAGCGGTTAAGTCCGACAGCCTCCCAGGGGCGTTGTTGGAGAGGGCTTGGGGGATCAGCATGCTTGCTAGTTGGCAAGGCATGCTGATCGGCAGAAGAGGGACTCAGGCCACGACAGGTGCTTCCTTGTTGCTGGAAGTCTTGTCCGGGTTGTCCTGTATGGCCTGCATGCCGCCCTTGAGAACTCTGGTTTCAAAGCCGTAGTTCTGCAGCAACAGCGCCGAGGCAGCACTTCTGCCGCCGGTGTCGCAGTAGGTGATGTAGAGTTTGTCCCTGTCCAGCAGGTTCTGCTTCAGGCGCAGGTAGAGCAGCGGGAAGTTGACACTGTTGCGGATGTTGGCGTATTTGTGCTCCACGGGGAGGCGAACATCGAGCAGTATGGCCTTGCTGGAGGTCACCAGTTCTGCCGCCTCTTCATAGCTGATCCAGTTGATCAACGGTTTGGTGATCAGGGAGATGAAATCCTCCTTGGAGAGCGCCATGAGAGAACCATCGGTCTTCATCGTTGCTGTTGCCGATCGTGGGTGATCGGAAACCAGTGCATCCATGCCAAAGAAATCACCACATTGCAGCATCGCAAGTTGCATGCCTTCGGGATAGGCCTTGCTGGTGTGAGTGATGGCCACGGTGCCGCTGCCGACAATATAGAAATAGTCTCCCGCTGTGCCCTGAGTAATCACGACCTCTCCCGCCCGAAAGTTGCGGCGTTCCAGCTTCATGAAGAATGCTTGCAGGTTGGATGGATGAATCTTCTGAAAAACCGGGTTCTTCAGTATATTGCCCATCCAGTCGACAGGGTTCCTCGGGGATTCTGGTGTTACCTCCTCGACAACATAGTTGCTGGCGTTATCCCAACTCAGCATCATATCGAGCGATTTGCTCTCGATCTTCAGGCAGACGGTCGGCATGGTTGCCTTGGCCGTACACTGTCGTGGCTGGTGTTGCGCCAGGGGATGCATGGCTGCTTCGGTACCTGATTCTATTTTAGTCACTTCGCCGCTGCCCGACTCTATCGTCAACTCGCCCTCAAGCAGGTAGAAGTGGGACTTGTCGACTTCTCCCCGCTGAAACAGTGGACGATTCTTGGCAAGTTCGATGATTTCAGCCTTGTTGAGCAGGATTTCGAAGTGTTTGCTGCTGAGTGAGCTGATTGGAATGAACTGGGCGATCACGGCCCGATATTGGTGTGCATTCATACCTGGTTTCCCTGAGTTATTCTTGTGACCTCTCTGGAGTTTGGAGGACTTGCAGGATTATCAGACAGGTTTGGAGGCAAGACTGCGAAGAATGACTGGTTTCTGCGTAGAATCCGGTGGTGAAACAGTCGGAATGAGGGAGCAGACACGCAAGTGTTGAAGAATTCAATGGTTGTTTGCGTGCCTGTCCGGATCACGACTCCGGAATATAGAGCTTCTGACCGATATGGATCCGGTCGTTTCGGAGTTCGTTATTATATTTGATACGCTTGACCGGTACACCATAGCGTCGACTGATCATGCTCAGGGTGTCACCGGACTTCACTTTGTGGGTAATACCGCTTGGCGGAGTGTAGGCGGCCCTGATGAAGTCGCCACCACTGGCATAGGTTTCCGCATTGCTGGAAACACCGACCGGGAGCAGGACAGTATGCGTAGCCTTGGGTGGGGTGACCTTGCGACGGTACCCCGCATTGAGCCTCTGCAGAATGCCGGGATCCACATCATATTTGCGGGCCAGAGATGTGAGCCTGACCTTGCCTCTGGTATCGATCGGGGTAAAGTAGGGGGTATCCAGCACCGGCCAGATTTCTACGTCATAGAACTGGGGATCCTGAATGATGGAGAGCACGGCCAGAAATCTCGGTACATAGGACATGGTCTCCGAAGGAAGCTTCAAGTCCCAGAAGCTTGTGCCGCGACCGCGTTTGCGATTGGCCTTGATGGCGGATTCAACGGATCTTTCGCCAGCGTTGTAGGCTGCCAGCACCAGTAGCCAGTCGCCATCGAACATGTCGCTCAGATCCTTGAAATAGCGAATGGCGGCATCGGTTGAAGCCTGCAAGTCCTTGCGCCCCTCATACCACCAGTTCTTCTTCAAGCCGTAGACCTTGGCTGTAGAGCCGATGAACTGCCACAGACCGAGCGCGCCATGCTTGGATTTGGCATCGATCTGATAGGCGCTCTCTATAATGGGCAGCAGTGCCAGCTCCAGCGGCAGACCTGCCCGATCCAGTTGTTCGACGATATAGTAGAGAAAGGGTTCGGCACGCTCGGTCACCTTGAGCAGATAACCGGGCGTTCGTGTGTAGCGCTTTCTTTCGTTGCTGATACGCTTGTTGTCAGGGTCGAAAAAGAAGTTGCCGTGCTCGCGAATTCTGTCCCATACGGTGTGCTGATGGGAATAACCTTCGTTCCGTGAGGGTACAACAAGTGAGCTTGCCTTGATGGTGAACATCTCCAGTGGCGGTGTTGCCGGCCTGGGGACAAAGGTGAGACGGCCGGGGGCATCAGCTGCTGCTGCAAAGTGCACTGGAAACAGACCGAGAAGCAACATGGTCAGCATGAGTCCGCCTGCTTTTCCAAGTGTTTTCGATATTGGTATTGTTGTTGAGTAAAACATGATGATTTGGTATGCCTTGCGGTAAACAGGCGGTATCCTTGTTTGTTACGCTATCCTGGAGCTTTGACATCCAAAGTGAGCCGAGGTTCTCAGCCAGAAGCCACGGAAAACCACAGTTGGATGCGCGAGGTGGCGAAACTAATGCGGATCTGTGAATATATCAAGTATTTATCGGATAGTCTGCACTGTTGTGGCGTTATGATGTGATAGGCGGAGTGATGCATTGCAGCGGGGGATGAGAGCTTCTGTCGGGAGAAGATATGAGAAAAGATGACAAACAACGCCTTGTGCAGTGGTATGGCTCGCCCCAGGGACAGGTATTTGCCAGTAACCTGCAAGGCAAACTGAACCCCTGGCTGCAGAGTGTATTCGGATACCATGCGATCCAGCTGGGGCCGCTGCCGGTCAGAGATATCCTGCTCGATTCGCTGCGGATCAATCATCGGGTACTTGCCGACAACTCTGCTCAGGCTGATCTGCAATGTGATCCCGAATCCCTGCCGATTGCCAGTGATTCCGTGGATATCCTCATTCTGGCGCATACGCTGGAGTACGTGGGTGATCCGCACCTGCTGTTGCGCGAGGCTGAGCGCATCCTGGTACCGGAAGGAAGGCTGCTGGTGGTCGGTATCGATTCATGGACTGTCTGGGCCGGTTACCAGAAGTTGCGCCAAGCACCTTATCGACTCTACTCGCAGGGGCGTGTCAAGGAATGGCTCACGGTACTCGGATTTGAAGTGCAGCATTCCGAACTGCTCAGTATGATCAATCCGAGTTTTCCCGCATGGCTGAACCGATCGCCGAAAATGGCTCGACTGGCGACACTGCTGGCCGCCAATTTTGCTGGAGGGTATGCGCTGCTGGCGAAGAAACGCGTCGCGACTTTGACCCCGATAGAGCCTCGCTGGAAGAAACCCAAATTGATTACCGGAGGGCTGGTGGAGCCCGCCGCAAGAGGAATGAAACGTGCCCCCAAGGATTGAAATCTATACCGATGGCGCCTGTCGTGGCAATCCCGGGCCGGGAGGCTGGGGAGCGTTGCTGGTGTTTGGTGACAAGATCAAGGAGCTCTATGGCGCCGAGGCCGAAACCACCAATAACCGCATGGAACTGATGGCGGCCATCCAGGCGCTGGAAAGCCTGAAGCACAACCGTTACCCGGTGGCCGTTACCACAGACTCCAAATACGTCATGGACGGGATAACCCGCTGGATCGAGGGGTGGAAGAAGCGCGGCTGGAAAACTGCCAACCGCCAGCCGGTCAAGAACGAGGATCTCTGGCGTCGTCTCGATGCGCTTGCATCACAGTTCGATATCGAGTGGTACTGGGTCAAGGGACACAGTGGTCACACGGAAAACGAGCGGGTCGATGAACTGGCCAATCAGGCCATTGACGAGATGCAGGCATGAGGCAGATCGTACTTGATACCGAGACCACGGGCCTGGATCCCAAGGATGGTCACCGGGTTATCGAGATCGGATGTGTGGAGCTGGTCAACCGTCGTCTGACGGGTAATAACTTCCACCAGTATCTGCAGCCGGATCGTGCCATCGATGAAGGTGCGCTGGCGGTTCATGGCATTACTGATGAGTTCCTGGCCGACAAGCCGCGCATGGTGAATGTCGTCGATGACTTTGTCGACTACATCAGGGATGCCGAACTCATTATCCACAATGCACCCTTCGATGTCGGCTTTCTGAACCATGAGTTTGCGCTGCTGGAAGGGGAGTGGGGGCAAGTCGAGGATTACTGCATGATCACCGACAGCCTGGTAATGGCACGTACCCGCTATCCCGGTCAGCGCAACAGCCTCGATGCGTTGTGCAAGCGTCTCGATGTCGACAATTCAAGTCGTGAATACCACGGCGCACTGCTGGATGCGCGCATCCTGGCCGATGTCTACCTGGCGATGACCGGCGGGCAAAGCAGTTTGCTGCTCAGTGAAGACGAGGATCCGGTCGATGAGGAGGTGGAGCAGGGCATCATGCCTGTCGTCCGTTCGGTGCCGTTGCCTGTGTTGCGGGCCAATGAAGCCGAAAGGGCTGCCCACGCCGAAATGCTGGAGATGATCGCCGAGGCCTCTGGTGGACAGGTGTTGTGGAAGGGGCAATAACCCCCCTATTCTCGGACAGACTCCTAAGAGCCTGTCGAACTTAACGCTGTTTGGCTGCGCCCGCAGGAAGTGCCCTTGGGGTGCAAATCTCTGGATGGCGATTAAGTCAGCTTATCCTGTTCGTCAAATAGCGCTGCTATTCTCCTCAACGATAAACTGACTTAATTCACCCCCAGTGATTTTCGCTTCAAACGGTTAAGTCCGACAGACTCCTAGTGCTTCAGGATCCTGGATTTCTGGCGTTGCCAGTCGCGATCCTTCTCGGTCGCACGTTTGTCATGGGCCTTCTTGCCCTTGCCCAGTCCCAGTGACATCTTGACCAGTCCTTTCTTCCAGTACATCGATAGCGGTACCAGTGTATAGCCCTTGCGCTCGATGGCGCCAACCAGCTTGTCCAGTTCCTGACGATGTAGCAGCAGTTTGCGTGGGCGCACCGGATCGGGATGGATATGAGTCGAGGCGGAGAGCAGCGGGGTAATATGACAACCGGTTATCCAGGCCTCGCCATTCTTGATGAACGCATAGCTGTCCCGAATCTGCACCTTGCCTTCGCGAATACTCTTTACTTCCCAACCTTCCAGCACCATGCCGGCCTCGTAGGTCTCGTCGATCTGATAGTCGAACCGACCCTTCTTGTTCTGCACGATCGTGGCAGGAGATTTCTTCTTTTGCTTGGCCATTTGGTGGTTATCCCGGAATCCTGGGTTGGTCAGGGTGAATGTGCGCTGATTATACCAGCGCTCCGCAGCAATGCCTCATGCTGGCGGCAGATATTTGTGCCTGTGCGGTGATATTGAGAAACCGGTTTAAATACAACACAATGGCCGTAGTGGGTATCGCAAACGGGAAACTGGAGCATGGCATCACAGGAAAAATCCATCCATGGGGAGTGGTCGGGGCGTCTGGCATTCATTCTGGCAGCCACAGGATCGGCAGTGGGGTTGGGGAATATCTGGAAGTTTCCCTATATCACCGGTGAAAACGGTGGTGGCGCGTTCGTTCTGGTTTATCTGATCTGTATCGCTGTGATTGGCATTCCGATCATGATGGCCGAGATTCTCCTGGGTCGCCGGGGGCGAAAAAGCCCGCTCAACAGCATGGCGACCCTGGCTCGGGAAGCGGGAGCGAGTTCCGCATGGAAGTACCTTGGCATCATGGGAGTAGTCGCCGGCTTTCTAATCCTCTCCTACTACAGCGTCATTGCCGGCTGGGCCCTGGCCTACGTCGAGCGTGCGGCAAGCGGTGCCTTTACCGGCGCGGATGCAGCGCAAATCAGTGGGCTGTTCGGTGGTCTGACGGGGGATTGGGAAAAGCTGCTGGGCTGGCATACGCTGTTCATTGTGATGACCACGATTGTAGTGGCCCGCGGTGTCAGGGAAGGGCTGGAGAAAGCTGTCAGCTGGTTGATGCCCCTGCTGTTCGTCATTCTTGTATTGCTGGTTGGTTACGCCGTAGCCCAGGGGGATTTCAGCCGTGCAGTCGATTTTATGTTCACCCCGGATTTCAGCAAACTGACTGGCCACAGCGTGCTGGTGGCCATGGGGCATGCATTCTTTACGCTTTCACTGGGGATGGGAGCGATCATGATCTATGGTTCCTACCTGCCTGCCCATGTCTCGATTGGTCAGGTGACGCTGGTGGTCGCCATTGCCGACACGGTTGTTGCGTTGCTGGCCGGGCTGGCAATCTTTCCCATCGTCTTCAGTAATGGGCTCGAACCCGGAGCCGGCCCCGGGCTGATCTTCCAGACGCTCCCGCTGGCATTTGGTCAGATGCCGGGAGGCGTGGTGATTGGCACGATGTTCTTCATCATGCTGACCTTTGCAGCATGGACCTCCGCCATCTCCCTGATCGAGCCGGCTGTTACCTGGCTGGTCGAGAATACTGCGCTGGAGCGCGCTCCGGCAGCCGTAACAGCGGGGGCAATTGCCTGGTTTATCGGCATAGGCACGGTGTTGTCATTCAATGCCTGGAGTGAAATCACCTGGCTGGGCAGGACATTCTTCGACAACCTCGATTTCCTCACCACCAATATCCTGTTGCCGCTGGGCGGGTTGCTGATTTCCATCTTTGCGGCATGGATCATGCATCGGGAACATCTGCTCGACGAGCTGGAGATGCCGGATGGTGCGTTGTTTCAGCTCTGGCATTTCCTCATCAGGTTTTTTGCGCCTGCGGCTGTTATCATCATCTTCCTCAATTCCGTGGGGATCATATAGTCAATGGCTTCAATACAACGGCATGCAATTGTGCCTTACTCTCCCGAGCAGATGTTCAGGCTGGTCGACAACGTCGAACAATACCCACAGTTCCTGCCCTGGTGTGCGTCATCAGCAGAGCTGTCGCGGGAAAATGGCGCGGTTACCGGCTGTGTCGAACTGGCCAAGGGCGGAATACGCAAGTCGTTTACCACACTCAACACACTGACTCCGTTCGAGAAGATCGAGATGAAGCTGGTCGAGGGACCATTCAGACATCTGCACGGCTTCTGGTGGTTTGCCCCCCTGAAGAACGGGGAGGCCTGCAAGGTATCGCTGGAGCTGGATTATGAGTTTTCCAACCGCATCGTGAGCCTGGCTATCGGGCCGGTATTCAATACCGTGGCCAATTCCCTGGTGGATGCCTTTGTCGAACGGGCGCGGAATGTCTATGGCTAAGATACCGGTCGAAGTTGCCTACGCGCTACCCGACGAACAGATGGTGATTCCACTGGATGTGGAGGAGGGGACAACGCTGATCGAGGCGGCCCGCCAATCGCATATCGCGGACCATTTTTCGCAGATTGACCTGGAAAAGGACAAGATGGGCATCTATGGCAAACTCGCCAGGCCAGACACCGTTTTGCGGGAATATGACCGGGTGGAGATCTATCGCCCGATCACCTGCGATCCCAAGGAAGTACGCCGTCAGCGTGCGAAAAAGACGCGAGCTGCAGCAAGCAGGCAGAAAACGTGAATTGGACTGGTATTGCCGTGGGGGTTGTGGGCGGATTACAGGGTTTGAGGAATGCATCACGTTCTTTGCGCCACTGACAGGGTATAAATATTCCCAATGGAAGTAGCTGGGCTTTAAAGCGGTTATCTCCATTGGATAGGACTCTTGTCATTGTGACACTTCTACTTAAGAGGGCTTTGCCCTCTTTTTTTTATTGCCCCTCCCGAAATCTTCCTTTCCTGTCTGTGCTGCTTTGTGCCGTACTTGCCTTAGAGCGTTGCTCTGGTGTCTGAATAGCGGCTGCTTATCGATCGTGCTTGATGTCGGTGACCTTGTCGTTGGAGAAATGGACGGTAACCAGCTCTTTCTCCACGGGCTGGTCGGCACGTTTTCTGTAGAAGACGTATTCCCAGCGATCCGGGTTCAGGATGGGCTGCAGGACAGGTTCTCCAAGCAACGCAACCACCTGTTTGCGGGTCATTCCGGCGGAGACTTCGTCGATGGCGGCGGCGTTCAGCAGATTACCCTGCTCGATATCGATCTTGTGGACGGAGAAGATGTTTCCCGAGCAAGCGCTGATCAATGCAGTGCCCAGTATCAGGGTAAATAGGAGTTTGGTCATATGTCTGTCTGTAGGCGGATTATCCGGAGCGCTCTATGTTAGTGCGAACCGTCTGAAAGGACAAAGTATAATCTGGTGCGGCTTGGCCTGAATCAGGCTGAATCCTGGGCTGAGCGCAGCATTTCCTCCGCATGAGCAAGGGTTTGCGGTGTGATTGAGGTGCCGCCAAGCATCCGCGCGATTTCTTCGGTACGCTGGCTGTCGGTCAATGGGATCAACCGGGTCTGGGTCATGTCGGCTGTCTTGGTCTTTTCCACCTGCAGATGATGATGACCGAAGGCAGCTACCTGGGGCAGGTGGGTAACACAGAACACCTGGCAGCGTTCGCCAAGCGAGCGGAGCTGTCGGCCGACAACCTCGGCCACGGCGCCACCGATGCCACTGTCGACCTCGTCAAAAATCAGTGTGGGGAGTTGCATGTTCTCGGTGGCGACCAGTTGAATGGCCAGGCTGATGCGGGAGAGTTCACCTCCTGATGCCACGCTGTTCAGGGGTTTCAGCGGTTGCCCCGGATTGGCCGAGACCATGAACTGCACACGGTCGGTCCCTTTGGGGCTGGGCTCGCCAGCCTGCTTCACCGTTATCTCGATGCCGAATTTACCCCCTTCCATGCCCAGTCCCTGCATTGCAGCAGTAATGCGCTTTTCCAGTGCATTAGCGATTTTCCTTCGTTGCCGGGTCAGCTTTGTGGCCAGTTCGTCGTAGCGTGTGGCTGCTTTGGCCAGGGCTTGCTCCATGGCTTCGAGTGAGTGTTCCGGGTTCTCCAGTTGCTGTAGCTCTTCCTCAATTCTGGTTTCGAGTTCCGGCAGTGCTTCCGGCAGTACGTGGTGCTTTTTTGCCAGCTCCTGGGCACGGTTGTAGCGGCTTTCCAGCAGGGCAAGCTGTTGTGGATCGGATTCCAGACGATCCCCCTGTTCGCGCAGGTTATGTGCTGCCTCTTCCACCTGTATCAGCGTTGATTCCAGCAATTCCACGGTGTCACCGAAGCTGGTGTCGATCTCGCTGGCTTCACGAACATCCTGCAATACACTGTTGAGTTGCGCATAGACCGACTGGCTGTCCGACTCATACAGCAGCTCGAAGCCGTTCAAGGCGTACTTCTGGAGTCTGTCGACGTGGGTCAGGCGGTTGAGGTTGGCTTCGAGTTCAGTCATTTCATCAGCCTTGAGGCCAAGCTCCTGCAACTCGTTGTATTGAAAGGAGAGCAGGTCCAGTCGGGACTGGCGTGCATCCTGGGACTGGTTGGCGTTATCCAGTTGTTGCCGGGCATCATGCCACTGGTCGTAGGCCTGCCGTATCTTGGTCACCAGGCTGTCCAGCTTGCCGTGGGAATCGAGCAGGTCTCGCTGGTCAGCGGGTTTGAGCAGTACCTGATGGGCATGCTGGCCATGGATGTTGACGAGTTTTTCGCCCAGCTCCCTGAGTTTGGCCACTGTGGTCGCCGAGCCATTGATATAGCCACGCGAACGCCCTTCGCTGGTAATGACGCGGCGCAGGATACATTCGCCATCGGCATCGAAATCATAGGTTTCCAGCCAGGCAAGCACTTCGGCCTGATTGATATCGAGGCTGACACTGATATCCGCCTTGTTAGCACCATGACGTACCATCGATGCTTCGGCGCGATCTCCGAGCACCAGGCCGATGGCATCGAGCATAATGGACTTTCCGGCACCGGTTTCGCCGGTGATCGCAGTCATGCCGGCAGACAGGTCCAGGTCCAGATAGTCGATGATCGCAAAATCTTGAATCTGTATATGGGTCAGCATGAGTGGTGAATCAGGGTTGGGCGCTCCAGTTGAGTTTCTTGCGCAGGATTTCGTAATAATCGTAGCTGCTGGGGTGGATCAGCTTGAGGTGGTGGCCGGATTTGTCGATCAGCAGTTTGTCGCCGGGCTGGATATTGAGAATGGTCTGTCCATCGAAAGCGACCCGCGCAGAAGAGTGGTTGTGCCGGTGCAGGCAGGTAGTGATATTGCTTTCGCCACTGACGACGATCGGGCGGCTGCTCAGGGTATGCGGGCAGATCGGTACCATCACCAGCGCATCGATTTCGGGATGCAGGATCGGGCCACCGCCGGAGAGTGCATAGGCTGTGGAACCCGTGGGTGTGCTGACCACAATGCCATCGGCGCGCTGCATGTTGACCAGCCGACCATCGATGTGGGTTTCAAACTCGATCATGCGGATGGCATCGCGAACATGCATAACCACATCATTGAGCGCCAGCTCGCTAATGAGGCATTTGTCGTCACGGAAGATCCGCGCGCGCAACATGCAGCGTGTCTCCACCTGATAGTCGCCCGCGAAAATGGCGGCAAGCTGGGCAGGCAGGTCATCTGGAGAGACATCCACCAGAAACCCGAGACGCCCGATATTGACCCCCAGCAGTGGCACATCGGATTCGGCCAGCGAGCGTGCAGCACCCAGTAGCGTACCGTCACCCCCCACCACAATGCAGAGATCGCACAGCTCCGCAATCGTCTCCCGCGTGACCAGACGATCCATCGTATAACCGGCAAACTGCAGCGTCTCGTCCAGATACAACTCGACTTCGAATGAACGCAGTTGTTTCAACAGCGTATCCAGCGTGCTTTTCAGCCGCCGATCCTGCTGCTTGATGATAATGCCGATATGGTGGAATTGCGTCATAGCAGCAAAAGCTATCATGTGGTTTGAGATACCGCCAGTATTCGGCAGGATTGGGGGGGAGCGGATGCCGGTGGTTACGCCTGTGACTCTGCCGGCAACCGACCTACGCGTTTCCCGCTTTGCAATATCCGGACATTGTAGAGAGGTAAAGCCGTGGTTCAGGAAAGCGTTCTTATAGATTTCAGCTGTTGATTTCCAAGACTATTCGGGAGAGCCTGGACTCCGATTTGTATTGGATGCGAGCGGCCATATCATTGAATCAATTGCGGTACAGAGGTAGGACTCGCAGAGGGTATCCACTTCAGGGAAGAGTGAATGATGAATGACTTTTCGCTCGCGGATCAGCTCAAGTTGCGCATGATGCGGTACCTGCAATAGTGGTTTGTTTGCGACTACAACCGTAATATCGCTCGAATTGTCGTTCTGGTAGTGTGGACAAGCGCAACGGCTGCGCCGCCATGGAACCACTTTATCTGCCGAAAAGACGTACATCAGGAGTGAGTTGAGCCTTGACCGGGGTTATAATCCCCGAAAAATGAGGCTGCCTTGGATAATCCCGTCTTGTTCATGGTGGATTGCGGATCCTGGCGCTGGACTGGTGCGTCTGGGCGCCGCTCTGGAGCGAAATTTGTAGCAATCGCTACAACTTGAGTGAAGCGCAAGGGCAGGCGTGCCAGAACAAGTCAGGGCCGTGATAGGCTGAAGCCTCTCACCATTTGGGTGAAACGGGACTGTCAAGGGTTTGTCATTGTTTTCATCTACTTATCACAGGCTTTAGCCGCCACCTTGAATAAGACGGGATAATATGTTATCGGAACGTGAATACACGCTGCTCAAATCCCTGATCGAGACGCATATTGCGGATGGCCACCCTGTGGGTTCCCGTACGCTGGCCAAGGTTTCTGGTTTGGATGTCAGTGCGGCTACGATCCGTAATATCATGGCGGATCTGGAGGATATGGGGTTGCTGGCGTCTCCGCATACGTCGGCGGGGCGTATTCCTACTGCGGCCGGTTATCGGCTGTTCGTCGATTCCATGTTGCAGACCAAGCCATTGACCGAGGGGCTGATTCACCGCTTTCAGTCGGAGTTGGATTCTGCGGCTGATTCCCACGGGTTGGTGGAATCAGCGTCGGGTTTGCTGTCGGGGGTGACCAGGCTGGCGGGTATCGTTACGCTACCGCGCAATGATGTGGCTACGCTGGAGCAGATCGAGTTCGTAAAACTGAGTGACCGGCGTGTGTTGGCAGTGCTGGTGCTGGGACATGGCGAGGTGCAGAATCGGGTTCTGATGCTGGATCGCGAATACAGCAAATCGGAGTTGATTGAGGCAGCCAATTATCTGACCGAGCTGTTTGCGGGTATGGATGTGCTGCATGCGCGACAAAAGCTGGTCGATGAGCTGCAGAGCCTGCGCGAAAACCTGAATTCGCTGATGGGTACGGCCATCGAGCTGGGGGAGCAGGTGCTCAAGCGTGAAGACAATGAGTCTGGCGATTATGTGATGGCAGGGCAGACCCGGCTGATGGAGTATGAAGAGCTGTCCGATGTTGAACGGTTGCGGCAACTCTTCGAGATCTTCAATACCAAGCGCGATATTCTGCATGTGCTGGATCGCTGCACCAATGCCGAAGGTGTGCAGATCTTTATCGGACAGGAGGCCGGTTATGATGTCCTGGAAAATTGCAGCGTGGTTTCCGCGCCTTACACGGTAGATGGCAAGGTGGTTGGTGTGTTGGGCGTTATCGGTCCTACCCGTATGGCTTATGAGCGGGTGATTCCCATTGTCGATGTGACTTCACGACTTTTAAGTGCCGCCTTGAATTCTCGTTGATCATCCCCATAGTCCCTCGAAGTATTTAATGAACCCCGGAGGCTGTGTTCTGCTCCGGACGAGTCTGTTCTCTGTTTTTCGCTGTAAAGACAGGGGGTTGTATTTTTAATCTGATGGAGTTTTTCATGCGCAAAGATGAGAATCTGGAAGCGACTGTCGAACAGCCCGCCCCTGAAGGGATTCAGGGTGACGAAGGAGTGGAAGCCACTCAGGAAACACCTGCACCGGAAGCCGAGTTTAACAAGATGAAAGAAGAATTAGCTGAAGCACAAGCCAAGGTCGATGAGTACTGGCAGCGTGTGCTGCGCGCCCAGGCAGAGCAGGACAATATGCGCAAGCGGGCGGAACGGGACGTCGAAAATGCGCACAAGTATGCGTTGGAGCGCTTTGCTACCGAGCTGCTGCCGGTGATCGACAGTCTGGAAATGGGGCTTGCCGCGGCGGAAGGTGAGGTAGATGCCGAGAAGATCCGCGAGGGAACCGAGCTGACACTGAAGATGTTTTCGGATGTGCTGGGGAAATTCGGCATCAAGAGCGTTGATCCGATGGGTGAACCGTTTGATCCCGAGCTGCATCAGGCCATGACTCTGCAGCCCAGCAGCGAAGTACCGCCGGATACCGTAACGGCCGTCATGCAGAAAGGCTATACGCTGAACGACCGACTGATTCGCCCTGCAATGGTTATTGTCTCGAAGGAGCCTTGAATCCAGGAGCCGCAGTGGAACGACAACGGGATGAGCGATCAGGTTTTTTTTACCTAAAGGCTTGAACTGGGTGTCAATGCCCCCATATCCCTTAGCAACAAATTACAAGAGATTCAACGGAGTAAAAAGATGGGAAAAATTATCGGTATCGACCTGGGAACCACCAACTCCTGCGTGGCAGTGATGGAAGGGGATCAACCCAAGGTTATCGAGAACAGCGAAGGTGATCGCACAACGCCTTCGATTGTTGCGTTTACGAAAGATGGAGAGGTGTTGGTAGGTCAGTCTGCCAAGCGTCAGGCGGTTACCAATCCTCAAAATACGGTCTATGCCGTCAAGCGTCTGATCGGACGCAAGTTTGATGAAGAGGCTGTACAGAAGGACATCAAGCTGGTGCCCTACAAGATCGTCAAGGCTGACAATGGTGATGCCTGGGTTGAGGCAGGTGGCAAGAAGATGGCGCCGCCGGAGGTTTCCGCGCGTATTCTGCAGAAGATGAAGAAGACCGCCGAGGATTACCTGGGTGAGCCTGTAACCGAAGCCGTTATTACCGTACCGGCCTACTTTAACGACTCACAGCGTCAGGCCACCAAGGATGCGGGCAAAATTGCCGGTCTGGATGTCAAGCGCATTATCAATGAGCCAACGGCTGCAGCGCTGGCTTACGGCATGGACAAGAAGGGTGGCGACAGCAAGCTGGCAGTATATGACCTCGGTGGAGGTACCTTCGATATCTCGATTATTGAAATTGCCGAAGTCGATGGTGAACACCAGTTCGAGGTATTGTCTACCAATGGGGATACCTTCCTTGGTGGTGAGGATTTCGACATGCGCCTGATCGACTATCTGGCGGATGAGTTCAAGAAAGAGAGTGGAATGGATCTGCACAACGATCCGCTGGCCCTGCAGCGTCTCAAGGAGGCGGCCGAGAAAGCCAAGATCGAGCTGTCTTCATCGCAGCAGACGGATATCAACCTGCCGTATATCACGGCGGATCAGTCCGGACCCAAGCACCTGAACCTGAAGGTGACTCGGGCCAAGTTCGAGTCGCTGGTCGAGGATCTGGTCAAGCGTACCATCGAGCCTTGCAAGCTGGCGTTGAAGGATGCTGGCATGTCCGCTTCGGAAATCGATGATGTCATTCTGGTCGGTGGCCAGAGCCGGATGCCGATGGTGCAGCAGGCCGTCAAGGATTTCTTTGGCAAGGAGCCACGCAAGGATGTGAACCCCGATGAGGCAGTCGCCGTAGGTGCTGCGATCCAGGGGGGTGTGCTCGGTGGGGACGTCAAGGATGTATTGCTGCTCGACGTGACACCGCTCAGCCTGGGTCTGGAGACCATGGGTGGCGTGATGACCAAACTGATCGAGAAGAACACCACGATCCCTACCAAGGCGACGCAGATCTTCTCGACAGCAGATGACAACCAGACTGCGGTAACGCTGCATATTCTGCAGGGTGAGCGTGAGCAGGCATCAGCCAACAAGTCACTGGGACGTTTCGACTTGAGTGACATCCCGCCAGCGCCTCGTGGTGTGCCGCAGATCGAGGTTACATTCGATATCGATGCCAACGGCATCATGAATGTATCAGCGAAGGACAAGGCGACGGGTAAGGAGCAGTCCATCGTGATCAAGGCATCCAGTGGTCTGTCGGAAGACGAGATCGAGAAAATGGTCAAGGATGCGGAGGCGCATGCCGAGGAAGATCGCAAGTTCCATGAGCTGGTTACCGCAAGAAATACGGCGGATACCATGATCCATGCTACAGAGAAGTCCCTGGCAGAGTTGGGAGACAAGGTCGAGGCTGGCGAAAAGGAAGCGATCGAAGCTGCGATTGCCGAGCTGAAGGAAGCCATCAAGGGCGATAACAAGGATGATATCGAAGCCAAGACGCAGAAGCTGACCGAAGCTTCCGGTAAGCTGGCCGAGAAGGCTTATGCCCAGGATCAGGGCGGCGCGGCGGCCGGAGCGGCTGGCGCCCAGGCTGAGCAGGCTGCAGGTGGCGCGGCGGCAGATGACGATGTTGTCGATGCAGAGTTCGAGGAAGTTGACGACAACAAGAAGTAGGTTGAGTGATAACAATGGGCTGGATGATTCCGGCCCATTGTTGTTGACCATCAAAGGTTGACTTGAGTCCAGGACTTAACCGAGGTGTCTGGCACAGACTCCCAGCGCGGCACAAAAAAGCCTGTTTTACTCATGGGTAAAGCCAGTGTTTTTTGAAACCCCTGTGAAATCAGTGTCTTGTGCCATCCACCCCCGTTGAAAACCCGGATTCAGGATTGAGACAGGCGGTCCCATACCGGGAGCGCCTTTTTGCATTATCCTGAAGGCTCGCGGAAAATAAGCCGCTTGCGGTGTCGCTTCCTGATGTGTATGTAACAGGCATTCGGGATAGAGAACAGGTAACAACTACTCCAAGTAAAACTCCTATGTCCAAAGCAGATTATTACGAAGTACTGTGTGTCGCCCGGAATGCCAGCGATGCCGAGCTGAAGAAGGCCTATCGCCGTATGGCGATGAAATATCACCCGGATCGCAATCCGGATGATGCCGATGCAGAGATCAAGTTCAAGGAGATCAAGGAAGCCTATGAAGTTCTGAGCGATTCGCAGAAAAGGGCGGCCTATGATCAATTTGGACACGCGGGGGTCGATCCGTCTCAGGGGGCGGGCGGTTTTGGGCGTGGTGCCTCCAACTTCAGTGATATCTTCGGCGATGTCTTTGGCGATATCTTCGGTGGTGGCGGTCATGGCGGTGGGCGCCAGCGCGTCTATCGTGGCTCCGATCTGCAATATAACCTGGAGCTGACGCTGGAAGAGGCGGTATTCGGTATCGAGAAAGTCATCGATATTCCGCGAATGGACGTCTGCGACAGCTGTGGCGGAACCGGGGCCGCCAAGGGTGCGTCACCAGTCACCTGCTCGACCTGCAATGGTGTGGGTCAGGTGCGCATGCAGCAGGGATTCTTCTCGGTGCAGCAGACCTGTCCGACCTGCAAGGGCAGTGGTCAGGAGATCAAGGATCCCTGTCCCAAGTGTCATGGCGAGGGCAGGGTGCGTGTCAGCAAGAAGCTCGAGGTCAAGATTCCCGCGGGTGTGGATACCGGAGATCGCGTCCGCCTCAGTGGTGAGGGGGAGGCGGGTATCAATGGTGGGCCTTCTGGTGACCTCTATGTGCAGGTGGTCGTGCGCGAGCACAAGATCTTTACCCGAGATGGCGATGATCTTCATTGCGAAGTACCAATCAGTTTTGCCACTGCGACGTTGGGTGGTGAGCTCGAAGTACCCACACTGGATGGTCGTTTGAACCTGAAGGTGCCGGCGGAAACCCAGACTGGCAAGCTGTTTCGCATGCGTGGCAAGGGTGTCAAGCCTGTTCGCGGTGGGCCGGTCGGCGACCTGATCTGTCGCGTCAAGGTGGAGACGCCGGTCAATCTGAGCAAGGAGCAGAAGGTACTGCTGCAGGAATTTGCCGACAGCCTGGAAGCCGGTGGTACCAAGCACAGCCCGCAGGAGCATGGTTGGATCGATGGCATGAAGGGGTTCTTCGAAGATCTCAAGGCAAAATTCAAACAGGATTAGACAATGGCAAAGATAGCAGTGGTGGGTGCGGGTGGTCGCATGGGCAAGACGCTGGTGCAGGCCTGTGATGCAACCTATGGTGCGGTCTTGACTGCTGCAACCGAACGGCCAGGCAGTACGCTGTTGGGGGCTGATGCTGGTGAAGTGGCGGGGATCGATAACCTGTCGGTTCCGCTGGCGGAGTCGCTCGATGCCGGCGCGGATTTTGACGTGGTGATTGACTTTACCAGTCCGGCGGCGACGCTGGCCCATTTGGAATACTGTCGCGCCAATGGTTGCCGGATGATCATCGGTACGACCGGTTTTTCGGCCGAAGAGAAGGCCGTGATCGAAGAGGCTGCCAGTGAGATTGGTATCGTCATGGCAGCGAATTTCAGTATTGGCGTCAATCTGTGTCTGCGCTTGCTGGATATGGCGGCCAGAGCGCTGGGTGACGATGTCGATATCGAAGTGATCGAGGCACACCATCGCCACAAGGTGGATGCGCCTTCCGGTACGGCACTCGCCATGGGTGAGGTGCTGGCCAATGCGCTTGGGCGTGATCTCAAGGAGTGTGCTGTGTACGGCAGACATGGGCATACCGGCCCCCGGGACCGCAAAACGATCGGTTTCGAGACCATTCGCGCCGGGGATATTGTGGGCGAGCATACCGTGATGTTTGCCGCAGAAGGTGAGCGGGTGGAAATTGCGCACAAGGCTTCCAGCCGCATGACTTTTGCCCAGGGCGCAGTACGATCCGCAATGTGGGTCATGGAGAAGGATGCCGGGCTGTACGACATGCAGGATGTCCTCGGTTTTCGCGACTGATGGTTCCGGATGAAATTATCCCGGATAGTCGTGGCGAACGTCGATCTTATTAGGTAGAATCCAGCCGACAAACGGACGGGCGTTCGCCGGGAAATGTTAACGGTTTCCCGGATTTGGTTTTTATCCTCGGGCAGTGCGGGTCATAGCGTATCCGTCATAATGCCAGTAGTGTAATAAAAACAGCCTGTTGCAAGGTCTTTCTAAGCGGGATGGGTAACTCCATCCCGTTTGTGTATCTGTAATCCGGAGGTTGGTTTGAACTCACCCGCATTGTTGGCACTGGCTGATGGCAGCGTTTTTCATGGGCGCTCGATTGGTGCTTCTGGCGTGACGACCGGAGAGGTCGTTTTCAATACGGCAATGTCCGGCTATCAGGAAATTCTTACCGATCCCTCCTATGCACGTCAGATCGTTACCCTGACGCACCCCCATATTGGCAACACCGGCGTCAATCCCGAAGACGAGGAGTCTGCCGCCATTCATGCCGCCGGGCTGGTTATCCGTGACCTGCCGCTGCAGGTGAGCAGCTGGCGCAGCAAGGAATCCCTGCAGGATTACCTGCAGCGCTCCGGCATTGTCGGAATTGCCGATATCGACACCCGCCGGCTGACGCGCATCCTGCGTGAGAAGGGTGCCCAGAATGGCTGCCTGATGGCAGGAGCGGTGGATGTCGACAAGGCGGTTGCACTCGCGCGGGAGTTTCCCGGACTGCAGGGGATGGATCTTGCCAGGGAGGTAACCACCGCCGAATCCTACGAATGGTCCCAGGGAAGCTGGTCGCTGGATTCCGGCTTGCCGGAACCTGCAACCGATCAGCGCTGGCATGTGGTGGCCTACGATTTTGGCGTCAAGCGCAATATTCTGCGGATGCTGGCAGATCGCGGTTGCCGGCTGACTGTCGTGCCGGCGCAGACACCGGCTGCCGATGTACTGGCGATGAATCCCGATGGTGTGTTTCTCTCCAATGGTCCCGGAGACCCGGAGCCTTGCGACTATGCAATCACCGCGATTCGGGAAGTGCTGGAGAAGGCCGTACCGGTGTTTGGCATCTGTCTGGGGCATCAATTGCTGGCGCTGGCCAGTGGCGCCAGTACCATCAAGATGAAATTCGGCCATCATGGCGCCAACCATCCGGTGCAGGATCTGCAAACCACCCATGTGATGATCAGTAGCCAGAATCATGGCTTTGCCGTGGATGAGGCCTCACTCCCGGATACCCTGAAACCTACTCACCGATCGCTGTTCGATCAATCCCTGCAAGGGATTCGGCATGTCAAAAAGCCGGCATTCAGCTTTCAGGGGCACCCCGAGGCGAGTCCGGGACCCCATGATGTCGCCCCGCTTTTTGACGATTTTATCAAGTTGATTGAAGCCTATCGGGCTTAACGCTGAGACCATTAAATGCCTAAACGCACAGACATAAACAGTGTATTGATTATTGGCGCCGGCCCCATTGTGATTGGGCAGGCCTGCGAGTTCGACTACTCCGGTGCTCAGGCCTGCAAGGCGCTGCGCGAGGAGGGGTACCGGGTGATCCTGGTCAACTCCAATCCCGCGACCATCATGACCGATCCCGATATAGCCGATGCAGTCTATATCGAGCCGATTGTCTGGCAGGCCGTGGAAAAGATCATCGAAGCCGAAAAGCCGGATGCGCTGCTACCGACCATGGGGGGGCAGACGGCGCTGAATTGCGCGATGGATCTGATCAAGCATGGCGTGCTGGAAAAATACGATGTCGAGATGATTGGTGCCACTCCCGATGCGATCGACATGGCTGAGGATCGGGAGCGGTTTCGTCGGGCCATGGATGATATCGGCCTCAATTCCGCGCGCGCCGAGATTGCCCACACCATGGACGAAGCGCTGGAAGCGCAAAAGAAGATTGGCTTTCCGATCATTATTCGGCCTTCGTTCACAATGGGCGGCAGTGGTGGTGGCATTGCCTACAATCGAGCCGAGTTCATGGATATCGTTGGCCGTGGGCTCGATCTGTCGCCCACCAGTGAAGTGTTGCTGGAAGAGTCCCTGTTGGGGTGGAAAGAGTACGAGATGGAGGTGGTGCGCGATCGTAACGACAACTGCATCATCGTCTGCTCGATCGAAAATCTCGATCCGATGGGGATCCATACTGGCGACTCCATTACCATAGCACCGGCGCAAACGCTGACGGACAAGGAATACCAGATCCTTCGGGATGCCTCATTGGCAGTGCTGCGCAAGATTGGTGTCGATACCGGAGGTTCCAATGTACAGTTTTCACTGAATCCGGCCGATGGTCGTCTGATCGTCATCGAGATGAACCCACGGGTGTCGCGTTCCTCGGCGCTGGCTTCCAAGGCTACCGGGTTTCCGATTGCCAAGGTGGCGGCCAAGCTGGCAGTGGGCTATACGCTGGATGAGTTGCAGAACGAGATTACCGGTGGTGCAACACCGGCATCGTTCGAGCCGGCCATCGATTACATCGTCACCAAGATTCCACGCTTCACGTTCGAGAAATTCCCCCAGGCCAAGGCCGAGCTGAGTACGCAGATGAAGTCGGTGGGTGAGGTGATGGCCATTGGCCGCACCTTTCAGGAGTCGTTGCAGAAGGCACTGCGCGGCCTGGAGACCGGGTCGGATGGATTCGATGAGCAGGTTGATCTGAAGGCTGACGGCGCGATGGATGAGATTCGTGCCAATCTGGTGGGCACCGGACCTGATCGGCTCTGGTATGTGGGTGATGCCTTCAGGGCGGGATTCACGCAGGAGGCCATATTCAACGCAACCAGCATCGACCCCTGGTTTCTGGCGCAGATAGAAGACCTGATACTGCATGAGAAATCGTTTTCGGAGCTGCCGCTGGGGATGGTGGAGGCCGAACCGCTGCGGATCATGAAGCGCAAGGGCTTTTCGGATCGCCGTCTGGCCAGATTGCTGGGTGTTTCCGAGCATGCCTTCCGGTCGCATCGTCATTCCCTGGGTGTTCGCCCCGTCTACAAGCGCGTGGATACCTGTGCGGCAGAATTTGCCACCAATACGGCCTATATGTATTCCACCTACGAGGAGGAGTGCGAAGCGCAACCTTCCGGGCGCGAAAAAATCATGGTGCTGGGAGGTGGCCCCAACCGGATTGGTCAGGGCATCGAATTTGACTACTGTTGTGTACATGCCGCGCTGTCGATGCGGGAGGATGGCTACGAGACCATTATGGTCAACTGTAATCCCGAGACGGTTTTCACCGATTACGATACCTCGGATCGCCTCTATTTCGAACCGCTGACGCTGGAAGATGTGCTGGAGGTCGTCGAGGTTGAGAAGCCCAGGGGGGTAATCGTGCAGTATGGTGGTCAGACCCCGTTGAAGCTGGCGCGGGATCTGGAAGCTGCCGGGGTGCCGATTATTGGTACCAGCCCCGATTCGATCGATCTGGCCGAGGATCGTGAGCGCTTTCAGGCGCTGATCGAGAAGCTTGGTCTGTTGCAGCCCCCCAATATCACGGCACGTTCCATCGAGGAGGCCATTGCCGGGGCTGATGCGGTGGGCTATCCGCTGGTGGTACGGCCCTCCTATGTGCTGGGCGGCCGCGCTATGGAGATCGTCTATGACGAGACGGACCTGCGGCGTTACATGCGCGAAGCCGTTCAGGTTTCCAATGATGCTCCGGTACTGCTGGACCATTTTCTGGATCAGGCGATCGAGGTGGATGTCGATGCTGTCTGCGATGGCAAGGATGTCTTTGTTGCCGGCATTATGCAGCATATCGAGCAGGCGGGAGTCCACTCCGGTGACTCGGCCTGTTCGCTGCCGCCGTTTTCCCTGAGCGAGGCGCAGCAGGATGAGCTGCGCAAGCAGGTGGCCAAGATGGCGCATGGCCTCAAGGTCATTGGCCTGATGAATACCCAGTTTGCGATCCAGGGTGATAATATCTATGTATTGGAAGTCAATCCCAGGGCTTCGCGCACCGTGCCGTATGTTTCCAAGGCCATCGGGTATCCCGTCGCCAAGATTGCAGCTCGCTGCATGGCCGGTATTTCGTTGCAGGAGCAGGGTATTCCAGACAAAGTCGTGCCCGAATACTATTCGGTCAAGGAGGCGGTATTCCCGTTTCTGAAGTTCCAGAATGTCGATCCGATTCTTGGGCCGGAAATGAAGTCCACCGGGGAAGTGATGGGGGTTGGCCGCAGTTTTGCCGAGGCCTATTACAAATCACAGTTGGCCAGCGGTGATATCCTGCCTGAATCCGGCGCTGCCTTTGTCAGTGTGCGCGAAGCTGATCGTGCCGGTGCTGTCGAGATCGCGCGTCGACTCGTCGCTCTGGGTTTTCGGGTTGTCGCCACGCGGGGTACAGCCAGATCGATCAAGGCGGCCGGTATCGAATGCGAAGTCGTCAACAAAGTGCTGGAAGGCAGACCACATATTGTGGACAAGATTATCGATGGGGATATCGATCTGGTGGTCAATACCACGGAAGGGACGCAATCGATTGCCGATTCCTTCGAGATCCGGCGTGAAGCGCTGCAGAACAAGGTGGTTTGTACCACAACCATTTCCGGTGGATTGGCAACCTGTGAGGCCATACTTCACAAGAAGGAGCTGAATGTCTACCGCTTACAAGATTTGCATAAGGAAGTACGTAAATGAACAAGGTGCCATTGACTGTCAAGGGGGCTGAGCGTCTCAAGAGTGAATTGCAGCAATTGAAGCAGGTGGATCGCCCCAAGGTGATTACTGCCATCGCTGAAGCGCGTGAGCACGGCGATCTCAAGGAGAACGCGGAGTATCACGCGGCTCGCGAACAGCAGAGCTTTATCGAAGGGCGCATCAAGGATATTGAGGCCAAACTTTCCAATGCACAGGTCATCGATGTAACCAGATTGGAAAACACCGGTCGGATCGTCTTCGGCGTGACGGTGGATCTGCTGGGTCTGGAAGACGAGAAGGAAGTGACCTACCAGATTGTTGGCGAGGATGAAGCCGATATAGAAACCGGCAAGATCTCTGTTACATCACCCATCGCGCGTGCGTTGATTGGTCGGGAGGAGGGCGATATTGCAGAGGTCAAGGCGCCTGGCGGGATCATCGAGTATGAAATCATTCGGGTGCAGTATATCTGACCTGATCGTTATCGGTGTGTCACTGATACGAGTGAGCATCATCTTCGGTAACTCTCGGGCAGGCTCCTAGGAGCCTGTCCGAGAATAGGAAGCCTACTGCGGAAAAGCCATTTTGGCCCTTTTTCCCCCTGATTTTCGTCAAATATAACCAATATTCTCCTCAA
>CAYTPO010000038.1:0-11165 GCA_964439815.1 uncultured Thiotrichales bacterium | reverse complement strand
TCCCCAATATGGTTGGCTTGTTCCCTTGAACAAGAAGGGGGGGGAGAAGGCGCTTGCCAAGGCGGTCACGTTGAAGAATACTGTTTACTTTACAACATTTCAGCCAGAGACCAAGGCAGCCGTTGATGTCTGTTCCAACGCAACACATACCGGCCGCATATACGGACTGGATGTCAAGCGTGGCAAGCCTGCGTTGAGGTTTGTGGATCTCAAGGATCCGGTCAAAAGTGTTGAGTTCAGTACTTCTGATATTCCTTCCGAAGTCGTGCTTGTTGCATCGCGGTATGAGGTTGCTGTGGGTGGGAAAAAAACGGTCAAGGGTGTCAAATTCGATGCACTTGGTGAGGAGTTGAAGGGGTTGGAGTCTCCCTCCTTCCAGGGACTGAATAAATGGTACTGGGAAGCAGAAAAGTGATGGTTAATTCTGCACGCCATAAAATCATTGGCTTTACCCTGTTGGAGTTGCTGATAACACTGGCGGTCATCTCGGTACTGGCAGCCATTTCCATTACTTCATACAGCCAGTATACGATCAGGGCGAATCGAACGGACGCGAAAATCGCCCTGACCCGGCTCGCACAACAGGAAGAGCGTTATTTCACGACGCATAGGAACTATCTCTATGGTCAGGATGCACTGGACAAGCTGGGGGTGGTTGACGGCAAGTCTGAAGATAAGCTTTACAAGCTGGCGGTGGAAAAGCTGGGAAGCAAAGGCTACTTGCTGAAAGCGACCGCCATAGAGGGCGAGTCTCAATTTGTCCGAGACGAGAGCTGTCGCGAATTTTCACTTGATCATACAGGCAAGGAATCGGCAAAAGACAGCAGCGGAAAGAGCGATGTTGGTGTAATAGCGGAGTGCTGGGGTCACTGAATCCGGTAATTCTTACCCCTGGCAGGCGCAACCCGGTCGGAGACGACAGGTAACATCGTGCGGAATACAGCTGTCGCCACAAGCCTTGCCAGAACGACAGACGCGGCAGCAGCTGGTGCCGGTGGGATCGCTTTTCTGCATGGCTTCCTGATACAGGCAACCACGGTGTTGGTCTGATGCTTCGCTGCCAAGTGATTGCAGGTAATCCGCCTGGCTGGTATCAGGATAATAACGATAGGGAACGGCCAGTCCTTCTGCGACCAGTTGGGCTTCAATGAATATCCCCTCTTCGCTGCAGAGATAGCGCACCAAACGGTCATATTTGTCACGATTGCTGCGGTCCTTGATCAGGTGGATATTCTTGCTGTCGGCCAGTAAATCGCGAAGCCTTGCCGTGGCTTCGGCATAGCAGCTTTCTCCTCTCTCAGGTGTATCGATCCCGATCAGTCTGATGCGTTCCCTTGTGCCATCGTCCAGTTGTGCATCGATTGTGTCACCGTCGATGACTTTGACGAGTGTTGCGGTTTCTCCTTGTCCGCATAGCGCCGGTTTGGTTATTGGGCTGATGAGGTCTTCATCGTTGATGTTGCCGGGGTTGCCACCGGACAGTCCTGATTGAAAGCAGCCGGAAAGCAATGGTATCGACAGTAGTAGTGTGTACCATCGTTTCATTTTCAATAGCCCCATTTTCTGAAGCGTTTGCGACAATAGGCCAGCAGGCTGTCGTAGTCGGGGAAGTGACGTTTGAAGCTGTCTTCCGCGGCGGCATCAAACTCGCAGTAGTCGTTGCTGTATTCCCGGCAGATAGCGGGGCGGGTGGTGTAGATGCCGCAGCGTCCGTCGGGTTGCAGGTGGCTGCAGGGGTTGTCGATCAGCAGAAACCAGCCGTCTTCGTCCTGGTAGATGCGGATATTCTGATGCGAGACCTGCCACAGCAGGAGTTCAAAATCGGCCTTGCTGCGTGGAGTGTCTATATGCTGGGTGATGTAGGAGCAGCATTTGGATCGGGTGCAAAAATCGCATTTGTTTTCAGGGTTGATCAGGGTGGTGTCCGGTTCGACACTGGTCATAATGGGAAGCCTCCGAGTTGAAGACTCTGGCGAATGGTGACAGTACCCTTGCTGTCCGGGCGACCGACCATTGGCAGCATATCGCGCAGTTCTCGTGGTGTCTTGTTGGTGGGGGTTATCTTGATGTTGGCGCTGAATGCACCGTTTTGCGTCAGGCTCAGTTTGCCCGTTGCCTTGAGGGCGCCTTGGCTCTGCAGTTCACCGTCGAGTTTGCCATCTTTTCCGCTTACCTGGAGTGTGGCGGTGCCCAGCTCCAGTTCCATTGGTGATAACACTCTTGCGGGTTTCCAGTCGATACGGGCATCGAGGGTCGTTGGCCAGCGGTTCTGAATGGTTGCATGCTGAATATCGGCAATGGCGTTGCCCCCCGGTGTTGCCATCAGGTGGCGGGGTAGGGGGAGGCGGGTCAGGTCGGCAGTAACGAGGGCGTTGTCCAGCTCGAGGGTCTGGTCTCGATAGGCAGTGACATTACCCTTGGCGTTGATTCCCTGACCCTTGATGGTGAGGTAGGCATTGGCTCGTCCCAGCAGCAAGGGTAATGCGTGCAACTTCCAGCTGACTTCGCCAATGGGGTAATGATCCCAAACCACTTGCTGGGCGTGCCCGTTCCAGAGGGTTCCGTCAGCGCCATGAACCTGCAATGGGATATTGGCAGGAAGGAACTGCAGGGCGTAGCGAGCGGGGAGGGTGGCTACCAGAAATCCTGCCAGGGCGAGTAGAAAGAATACGGTTCCCGCAAGCAGTTTCTTCATCAGGAAGTCCTCTCCAGGATCAGACGCGCCTGAATTCTTCCGGGCTGGTCGCTGCCCGAGGCGTTGAACTGCACCACGCTGGCACCATATTGGTCCTGCAGCAGGCTGATCCATTCGATGATTTCATCAAAGGCTGCATTGTCGATTTCGATGGAAATCTTGTTGTTTCCCTGTGGCTCGATTCTTTTGATCTCGGAGCGGATGCCGCGCTGGTTGGCGGTGCTTTCCACTGCACTGATCAGGGAAACATTCTGTTGCCTTGGTGAAGTGTCGGACGCAGCATTCAACGCCTTCACCTCCTGGCTGGCCTGTTGTAGCCAGGCGACTTGTTTCTGCCCTGCGTTGACACTGTTGCGCAAGCTGGAGACTTCCTTGCTCAATGGCTCCCACAGCAGCAGGTAAAGCATCAGCGGGATGAGTACAGCGATGGCGACCAGCAGGATCAGCCGCTCGCGTTCTTGCAGGTTGGCGTACCATTCTTTCATCAGGGTTTGATCCTCAAATTTCCGGAGGCCTTGCTCTGGCCGGAATCCGCATTGAGCAGCTCCGCATTCAATCCCGCCTGGGTCTTGAGTCGGGTTTTCAATGCGTCGAGTTCGCTCAGGGTCTTGGCGCTGACTTTCAGGTCGAGTTGGTTGTTGCGAAAGCGGATGCTCTCCAGTTTTGCAGTCTTGTCGGCAGCAATGATCTTGCTGCTTGATGCAAGCAGATCGAGGAAGCTGCTTTGAGCGGTGTCGTCACCACCGCGCAGACGTTTGAGGTGTTGCTCCATCTGTACTCTTGGGTTAACGACTTTCTTGACGCCCGGAAAGGTTTGTCGATAGATCTGCTCACTCTGCTGCAACAAGGCGGTCTTTTGTGTGGTGAGCTGTTTTTTCTCGATGATTTTGCCGGTTACCCCCACCGCAAAGAGTACGCCCAGCAAAAGTGCAGCCCAGCGCCAGGGTTTGAGTGTCTTGGTGAGGTCGGTCTGAGTGCTGTAGTCGCCCTGCAGCAGGTTGATGGTATTTCGAGGCTCTGCGCCTTCGGCCAGCAATTGCAGCAGGGAACCGTCACAGCGGTGACGCAGTAACCTGGGGGGCTCCATTGACCAGTCTGCCAACACCGGTGCTCCGCATTGCCAGAGATGGATATTGGTTGGTTTTTCTTCCCGCTCTTCGAGTGCGGCCCGCAGCAGTATCATCAGGTTTTCGCGATCGCAGGCAAATCCGGTAAAAGGGCCTGTTCGTATCAGGGCCCGTTGATCGTCAACCCCGACAAACCATTCGTCTTCGCGCCAGGGCAGGGCCAGTACATCGGGAAGAATGGCACGGGGTATCAGCTGGTGATTGGCAAAGGCCTGCAGCCAGTCATCCAGCAGCTCTCGCTTGATGATCGCAACGGCCTGACCGTCTTCGGTGCGTGGTCCCAGCGCGAAATGCAGGTCCTCAACGTCTTCCGACAGCTGTTCCTCCAGCGCATAGGGAATGGCCTTGCGCAACTTGGCTGCCTGCCTGATCTGCAGGTCGGAGGTGGTGAGGAGGGTGTCCTCTGCCGGCGCGAGCAGGATGACGGGGTGGCCCTTGCCTGCTTCGATGGCCTGGTCGAGGGAGCCGGTCTGCACGCTGCCGGGATTTCCCTCGGTATGCAGCAACCATGACGCTTTCCCGGGTTCCCCGGGGGATGGCTGTATCAGTAGGTAGTTCATTGTGTGCTCAGGCTTCTTGAGATGACCCGCATGGCTCCTTTTTGCGAACGGTGAATAATACTGTACTGTTTGAGTCGTGCGCGACCAATTTGCGCCACGGCGGTCAGTTGAAAGTATTCTGTGGTCACACCCAGGTTGGTCAGCTTGTCGTCGGGAACCAGTTTGAGAGCCTTTATCTCATTGACTGACTTGAATGGCCCCGGTCCCTCTTTTGCCAGGCGTTGATGGATGGTGCTGATGCCATCATCCTTGATACCAATGGCCTTGAGGATATCATCGGAGGCCGTATTGATGTTGATGGCTGTGTTTGTCGGCAAGGTCGCCAGCGAGTCTTCCAGCTGTTTGCGTTTCTTTTCGTCCAGCGCCTTGTAACCGCGAACCAGCATCAACTCGCTGAGGCTTTCAAGCCTGCTGTTGGCGGCGCGATAGGGAGGTGACAGGCCAAGGTAATAGTCGTCTTCGGCGCCATTCTGGGCGCTCTGGATACTGTCGGCATCGAGCCAGTCCACGATGGCATCGGCCAGGGTGGTATTGATGTCCACGGCAGCCAGCAGGTTTTGCAGGCGTTCGTAGGCCAATCCGTCCACCTTGCCCTTGTTGTTGACCACCGAGTTGATGTTGAAACGGCCCTGGAGATCGGTGATTTTGCCGCTGATGGTGCCGCCTTCCACAGGAAAGACGCTGTCCTGCCCCAGCAGCTCCTGCAAACGGTCGTGTTTGACGGCCTTGTCGATCAGTACCATGGCGAATTCCTCGCCGCCTTGCAGGTATTGCCAGGCCTGGTCGCGCATGAACAGGTTGCCGCTATGACGCATACTGAGGTGCTGTTCGGACATCAGCCGGGCTGCGGCGGTGGTGGCCAATGCCACGACCAGTAAGGCGCTGATCAGCGCAACGCCTTGTTGCCTGAATGCCTTCATAGCAGGAACAGCCGGGGAATGGAGCCCCATTTCTCGGTGACCAGTGTGATTTCCACTGCTCGGGGAGGGGACAGGATCTTTTGAGTCGAGCTGATGGGGGGCCATTCTGTCTGCCATCGCTGGTTATCGTCGAGGAAACGGAACTTGATCTCGGTAATGCCATCCAGCAGTGGCAGCTTGATGCTTTCGACACCCGGAGCTGCATCGAGCTGGGGCCAGTATTCTCTGACGAGTGTTTCATCTTCGAGCAAATAGGCGACGCGTTGCAGTGTAGAGCGTGGTCGGTTGGCGGGATTCTTCCAGCCGCGACGGGTAAAGCTGATGAGTCGTCCGAACGTGCCTGGGCTGAGAACCGCAGCCTCCTTTTCACCGTAGTCGTTTCTTACTGGGCGGTTGGTGATTTGTGTCAGGTCCTGCTGGATGATGCTCATTGCCAGCTGCAGTGATTGCAGATCCCTGTTGGCTTCCTGGGTTTTCTGGGTGGTGCGCAGGATGGTATTCAGGCCACCATAGGCCAATGCCGAAACGACGGCAAAGATACCCACTGCGATAATGATTTCGAGAAGGGTGAAACCTGCTTGCGGACGGAAGGGACGGCTCATTGCTTTGGTCCCTGATGAATGAAGCCGGTCAGCAGGGTAACGCTGGTTTCCTTGGGGTCTCCCGGTTTGCGTATACGGATGTCGATGCGGCGGATACTGGGCTCTGGCGTACCATTGACGGTGGTTTCGACAGACCATTCGCGATCGGACAGCTTGCTTTTGGTGGTTTTTATGCCCACATCCGGCCAGCTCCCGGCCAACTTGATTTCGGCCATTTTGTTCATGGCGACCCAATGGGCAAGCGTCTTGTCACGCAGGTAGATGGTATTGGCGGTGGCCGAGCTGCTGCTGTCGATGAGCGCTGAGAGTGCGATGGCCAGTACGGCCAGTGCGATGACGACTTCGATGAGTGAAAAACCGCGTTGTTGTGTACCGTGTTTCCTCATTCCTGCAGTCGTCCAAGTTGATCGTATTCCAGGATAATGGCCTCGCTGTCCCATTCTGTAGGCTCGATCTGGAGAATGAAGGCGGTGGTCTCGCCGCTGGAAAGGATGAAGATCTGTGGTTTCTCAGGTGGTTTGGCCCCGAGGAGTATTTCCTGGTTCTCCAGTTCCAGCATGATACCGACAGTCTCCGGAAGTTCGCGGGGACGCAGGTGACTGTCGCCTGCCAGTGGTGACCATGTTTCCGCTTCCTCGTCGAGTTCATAAAACTGGTAGTGCTCCCGCCAGAAGCCCAGGCCGTATTCACGACCCTCCAGTATGGCTTCCTCACGGGCGAGTTTGATCAGGGCGGAGATGCGGTTGGCTTCCCGCTGCAAAACCTCGTCCTTGCGATCTCCGATGTTCAGTACGGCCATACTGGTTATGATGCCAATGATGACCAGTACGACGAGGATTTCCAGCAACGTAAAGCCGCGTTGATGCAGGTTCATCCCTGTGTTGCTGGCAGAGGGGATGTCAGTTGAGATCATGGCATGATGGCGGAAATCGGGAGGTATCAGTCGAGTTTCCAGTTGCCGATGTCTGCTGCCGGGCCTTCGCCGCCAGGTTGCTGGTCTGCTCCCAGCGTGTAAATGTCCACTTCACCATTCTCGCCCGGGCTCAGGTATTGGTAGTCGCCACCCCAGGGATCCTTGGGGAGTCTGGCGATATAGCCACCTGCCTTCCAGTTACGAGGCTCGGGATCAGCCGAGGGTTTCTCCACCAGTGCTTCAAGACCCTGGTCGGTGGTGGGGTACTGAAAGTTGTCGAGTTTGTACAGGTTTAAGGCTGCTTCGAGTGCTCTGATGTCCTGTTTAGCCTTGGCAGCCCGGGCCTTGTCGGGGTTATCCATGATGCGCGGTACAACAACCGCGGCGAGGATAGACAGAATGACCACAACGACCATGACTTCAATCAGGGTGAAACCCTTTTGCAGTGGTGATACGGGGGGCTTGTATGCTTTCAAGGCTTGGACTCCTTCCAGTTGGGACAAGATGCTGAAGCCTAACCGACTATGGTCAGGTGTTTCCGGAATTGTATCACGTAATATTTCACTGGTTGTAAAGCGGATACTTGAACAGGTGCTCCCCTTTATCACGGAAGAAAGCCATCTTTTGAACTTCTCTATAGTGTGAGTCTTAAGCCGGTAGAAAATAGAAGCCCTGACTTGCCAAACTTGTCGGCAGTGTAGCTATTGTAGGTAAACGGGATCATATTGAGCAGGCGATTGCTCATGTACTCGCCACGCAGAAATATACCAAGTTGTTTGCCCAGGAGGTATTCAATTCTGGTTTGAATGGTGTGGCTGCCGGTATGTGAGGTTAGCCCCAGTTCCTTGATTCTTTCATCGAGTGAGCCTCGATCGAATTGTTGATAGTAGTATCCTGTATGGGTTTGCCAGCGTCCTCGTTGCCAGAGCAGATTTCCGCCAATCTGCCAGAAGGTGGCATTGTAGGAGAGTTCGGTGGCAGGGTTTGAACCGAGGTTATTCTTGATGGCTTCGTCAGTGGGCAAGCGCATCTTGAGACGGGTTACGGAGCCACATAGACCATGCTGATCTATTTCACCAACGTCGTCGATGAGCTGGAAGTGATAACGACAACCCTCCTTGCTCTTTATCTCGCCCTCGAGCCAGCCAAAGTTGACTCTGCTCAACCCTACGCCGGTAAAGAATGATCCGCTGAACCCTGGGAAAAAGGGGCGGGATACAATCAGATTGAGTTGCGCCTGTTGGTCTTCTGGATCATGGAGCGATGCGGATGTGAAGAGGTAATCCTGGTAACGCGTGTAAGAGTTCTTTTCCAGTATGCTTGAAGTATTTGACCAGAGTCCTGCGCGAATGGCAAATCTGTGCTCGCGCCATTCTGTGGGCAGGGTATATTGAATGGCTGCTTGATAGGAGGTGAGATCGTAGCTATCGCGCAGGGATACTATTTTTCTGCGCCATAGCATTCCATCAACTGTTACATAGGGGTTTAGGTTCAGTTTTCCAGCGATATGGCTACCTTCGTAGCGCTGCCTGTCAACAGGGGCAAGATAACCCCCATCGCTCTTGTTGGGCGAATAATCGACGGTATCGTTAGTGAAATCATAGCCTCCTTCAATAGAAGCGACGCTATGGGCATTGGTGACGGGATCTATAAAAAGAAGTCCATCGAGTGGCATTGCTTGAATGGAATAAGCACTGAAGATCGCGTAAGTGAATACGAGTGGATAAAGTATGCGCATGTGTATTTTTTATTATTATTTTTCATGGCAGTACCCAAAATCCATTTGAGTAGTGTTGGTTACCTTGTGCAGGTAATCAATTGTCAGTTGTCATTTGTTGATATGAATCGGGCTGCCCCTTTGGTTCCGTGGGGCAGCCTTTTTTGCAGGTAAGGATAATCATGCGGATTGCATGACAGTCTGACCTATATATCGTTGCTCGGATAATTCGTTATCGTCTAGTATTTCCGTCTGCCCTAACGGACGAATCATCTTCCAAGATAGTCACAAAACCTTGAAATCCCGGACCGATCAGCTCGTGCTCATTATCCACTTCTACACCATAGGTGAAGGCAGGAAAAATGTTGCGCTTGGGCTCGTCACCGCTAATGCGATTGATCTTGATGCCGTTGATAATCAACGTTATCTTGAAATTTCCGGTGTCCTTGGTGATGTCGACATAACCACGGTTTTTTAGTGCGGAAGCGATTTCATCGAAATTTATGTTGATGCCATTTTTGGAGCCATCAAAGACACGGGGGTCATTTTTTAGTTTTGATATGCTGATTTCCGTGCCATCATCCTGCGTACCATAGGCGGTCCATTCCGAACCTGATGGTACGGTAAAGACGATGCTTGTTGAATCATCCTTGGTGGCGGACAAACGCAACCCCGTACCAATAATGCTCAGTTTTCTGTTGTCATCGGTGGATTTGATTTCAATACCTACATCGATGGGCACGTTGTTCAGTGTCCGGGCAATCCGGATGGCAGTGGGGTCGTAGGAAAGGCGCTTGATACCTCGGTTCAGCTGTGCGGTGTATTTGCCATTGGACTTGGTTTCTGTCTCATACTGGATGGTAGTGTAGGTGAAATTGTTTCCATCCGCACCCTGGAAGACGACAGGGCCGAGATACTTGTCGATAGCAATTGCATAGTCTTTGCGTTTGGAATCTTCGGAAGTCACCACGCCTGCGGTTTGCTCGGGTGTTTCTGCTTCCTCGATGGCCTTGTTGGCTTTTTCTATTGCAGGAATGATATCGGCAAGGTCACTGGCAGGGATCTCCAGCTCCGGGAATGTACGTGCAACTTGGGAATTTAACTGGGTAAGGGTTTCCTTGAGATCCCCTGCGACATTCAGAGTTGTTCCTTCTGCTGATTTTGCCTTTAGCAAATCTCCGAAGGATGACATGACTTTTGCATAGTCTTCCGAGGTGGTTGTGAGGCCACTGACAATTTGATGTACCTGTGCATTCAGGCGAATTGTTGCTTGGTCACTGCTTGGGTCGCTGTCGAGAGAAAGGTTGGGCTGACCTAGTGCCTTCCTGATGGTGGCCAATGCTCCTTCGAGCTTTTCTGGGTCGTACTTTCCATCGGTTTTGGCCATCTCTACTGCCAAGGTGGACACGGGTGTGATGAATTTAGCCGATGTGGGGCCTGATAGAATACCGGTAAATGCAATGCCACCTGAAGTCTTTGTGGCATCGTAACCTACATCTGAACCGCCGCTGACTGTTGCCAGTGTGGTTCCTGCGGGGCAGGTATAACGGCCGGCAGCTGCGGTTGTCCCGTTGGCTGTTCCGTCACAGGAAACGTTTGCGCCGACGATATAGCCGTCAATTGCCTGCTGATAGATATTGGAGTCTTGTTCATCGTTTGAAGTGGAAGAGCAGCCAATAATCAAAGCCATGGAGGCCAGTAGTGCTGCAGACCCTGTTGTCTTGAAAATCCCTGTTGTTTTTGACATAAGTTAATCCATTAATATGTGTTGGTCGATAAGATCTGTAGATAATTAATGCGTACCCGGTAACCAGATATGGATTCCCAATCAGGGAACCTGTCTGGTAGTCAGCGGTTGCAATAAATACTAATAGCTTACGAAGGTGTTAAAAACCGTTGAGGTCACAGTACCGCTTAAAGGGATTCCTTCTGTCACCGAATGAGCCTCGTTAGTCCTGTTGCAGTGTTTGCCGTATCGCAGACTATTACCTGGGAGGCTGTCCGGGAATAGGGAGCCTACTGCGGAAAAGAAATTTTGGCCCTTTTTCCCCCTGATTTTCGTCTAATATAACCAATATTCTCCTCAAATCAGTAAAAAAATGGCCTAAAATGGCTTTCTATCGCTACGACTCCTATTCTCGGACACCCTCCTGGCGGTGCTATCCTGAGTTCCTATTGAGTGGTTCTTGGGGGGCGGTGGAGTGTAAGCTGTATGACCGGGGCTAGAAGAGGTTTTCCCGGTAAATAATGCCTTTCTTGAGCCGAGAAATATTGGGCGAGGGAGCGTGGACGACTATCGAACATGGTATTTGAACTGCGCAAACACAAGTCCGTTGGTGTGATGTCGCTTGCTGTTGATCTGAGGAACGCCACTTATGTTGACGAGCAGATCCTTGTAAAGCGGTATCTCCAGCATCGGAGACGGGATGATTTTTGTTTTCCCTCCTCGGCCTGCCTGGAACTGCTTGTGCACAATGCTAATGGTTGCCAGTAATCTGGTCCTCTCGCCTAGGAGGCTGTCCGAGAATAGGCAAGATCACTTGCTGACAGCGACAATCTAAATGCGGGTAAGCGGCGGGATTCAGAAAAACCATGTGATATTTCCCATTCAATCAATGGCATAGGTTATAA
>CAYTPO010000037.1:0-17671 GCA_964439815.1 uncultured Thiotrichales bacterium | reverse complement strand
CGTCTGTTCGGGGGAGACCTTTTGCCAGGCTTGGGTGCTGTCGTGGCGAAATTCGACATTTCCCTGGGCAGCGATCAGCCGGGCGGCGGCTTTGCAGGCTTCCGCGCTGAAGCCTGTGTCCATCAATAACAGATAGACAAGAAATGACAACAGGCTGGTTGTAGAAAGTCCTTTCACCACGGGAATGCTCGTTTTTGTTTGGGGACACTCTTATTGGTATGAACTTGTTGTGCCAAGACAGCATTGTAACAAAAGGCCAGATGAATGCATTATTTGCTTGTCATGACGATGGCACCATCCCAGTTCTCCGAGGGGGGCGCTGTGCTCAGGGAGAGGCAGAGACGCTTGTAGAAAGCTGATACCGGGTCATTGAATTCCAGCCTGATCTGTTCGAAGAGTCTGGCGGCTTGAAGGAATTCACGTTGCAGGTAGGTACAGTACGCTCTATGGAACAGGTCGTTGAGCCGTTGCTGCAGCTGGGATGCTGCCTGGTGTCGGCCCTGGACCTCGGCAACGGCAATCGGGGTCTGCTTGCCCTGCAGCAGGAAGTTGCCCAGAGGGCGATACAGAATATCGTCGCACCCATCAAGCAGTGTGGTGGATGCCAGGATCCGGGTGCCGAGCGTCTTGTTCAGGGTTTCTAGTCGTGATGTTGTATTGACCGTCTCACCTACCGCGCGGTATTCGTAATGCCCGTCATGTCCGACATTGCCCAGCGCAATCTCTCCCCAGTGCAACCCGATTCTGGTGGGTAGCCCCGCGTCCGGGTCTGCTTGCAATTGCCGTTGGATTTCGAGTGCGGCCAGGCAGGCTGCGAGCCGCTGTGTCTTGTCGTCCTGCTCGTGCCAGAGCGCCAGCACCGCATCGCCATTGATGTCGGCAATACGGCCCCCCTGCTGGCTGATGCAGGGCAGCAGGAGCTGGAAATAGCGATTGATACGCTCGTGTAGCTGTGCTGCCGAGAGTTTTTCCGACAATGGAGTAAAGGCTTCGGCATCGCTGCTCATGCAGGCGGCACGAGTGACTTCACCCTCACGCCGGGCATGGGTGGCATTGGCCAGGAATGCGGTGTCGGCGATGTGTCCGGGCAGATATTGGCGCAGGATGCTGTCGAGTTGATGGCGTTGTTTGTGGGCAAACAGGTAGTGTCCGAGCATTGCAATCACCAACGCCAGTGGCAGTTCCCACAACAGGGGGGTCGTGACGGGTAGCCACAGCGCCTGGGTGTTGAAGAACCAGCAAGCCAGCGCCAGATAGAGGCCTCCGATCAGGGTGGCCACGAGCAGAACCCGATAACCACGGTTGAGATAGAGCAGCAGGCCGGCCATGAAGCCGAAACCGAGAACCAGCACCAGTCGCAGAGAAGTGGCTGCAGGTCTGATCGAGCGATGTTCGACCAGATTGGCAAATGTCGTGGCCATGATCTCGACACCGCTGATGTCCAGGCCAGCCTGATCGGTGAACACGGTGTAGAAGCCGTCTTTCTGCTCGGGCTGCAAGCGCTCGGAGAACCCCACAAAGACCGCCTTGCCGGCAAATGTCCGGCGCAGGGTATCTGTATCCTGGCTCAGCGCGAGATGGTAGGGGATTGTATTGATGGCGCGGGCTGGCCCATAAAAGTCGAGAAAAATACCGTTGCTGGCGGTCATTGCGGCCACCCAGCCCTGCAGGTAGGGAGAGGCCTGCTGCAGAATCGCAGCATGCTCCGGAGCCTGACGCAGAAACTGCCGGGCGGTTCGTATCTGTGAGGGTATATCCATGGTCGGGAGGGTGGCCAACCAGTCGTTCGAGCCAGTGGCCATGCTTTCCAGTTCCGGTGCAACAAACAGGTGCAGGGCGACAACGGGAATCGTGGGAGCATCTGATGCAGTCTTGTAGAGCCAGGCCTGATCGATTTTCTCCGGAACCTTGGGTAATGTAAACGGGGCCACAACACGGGCGCTCTGCTGTAGCAGGGGGATGGGGGGGATCCGCTTTTCCAGATGTATGCCGTGATCGAGCCGTGTTTCCAGGTATTCGAAAAGGATGACATTTCCGCTGTCCTGCATCGCTTCGGCGAATGCGTGGTCGCCGTCGGGGCTGCGGGGCTCCGAGAAGATGATATCGAAAGCGATGACACGGGCTCCCGCCTGATGCAGCTGCCGGACCAGTTGCGCGTGGAGGTGGCGTGGCCATTTGCGTGGCAGGTTGGGCAGGTTGAGTGCTGTGGAGGATTCCTTGTCGATGGTGATGACGACGACTTCATTCGGGGCCTGACGTGGACCCCGGAGCTTGAACAGCCATTCCAGGCCAATGGTGGCTTCCATCTGTCGCAGTGGTGTGGCTTGCAGCAGCAGCCCAAATAGCGCGATACCTATGCCGATGATGATTGCGCGGCTCAATTCCGCCAACGGAAACTCCTTTGCAGGCAGATGTCGAATGTCATGATTGGCGCCTGATTAGCGGGTTACGATAACGAATGCCGCGCAGATTTGCCAAGCAGGCTGGAAAAATGAAATCATATCGAAACCCCTGAATCAAATGAATGTCATGCAGGAAAGCACATCACCAGACAGCCTGGAAGTACTCCATTTACCACCGCTGACCGAGGAGGAAATTGCCTTTATCCGCCAGCATGGGAGCAGAAGACATTACCCGAAAAATACCATCCTGATTACCGAAGGGGATCGCGGGGACCAGATGTACTTTATCCTCAAGGGAAGGGTAAAGGCTTATACCGATGATGATGGTGGCAAAAGCGTGATCCTGAATATTCAGGGGCCGGGAGAGTATTTTGGCGAGTTGGCGGTCATTGATGATTGCCCGCGCTCCTGTTCGGTAATGACCCTCGAAGCCTCTGATCTTGTCATTGTCACGCGTGAAGTCTTTGAGGCTTGTCTGCTGGAAAGGCCGGAAATTGCGCTGCGGTTTTTCAGTGCTCTGACGCGGCGGGTTCGGGATCTGACGCATATCGTCAAGAGTCTCGCGCTCGAAGATGTTTACGGCAGGATTATTCGCGTACTGGAGAAGCTCTCCAGCGAGTCTGCTGACGGACAGCGGTTGACGGTGCGCCTTACGCAGCAGGAGATTGCCGACATGGTGGGTGCGTCACGGGTCATGGTGGGCAAGATTCTCAAGGACCTGACTACCGGCGGTTTCATCCGGTTGGAAAAGGACCGTCATTACGTCATCCTCAAACCCCCGCCGCGGCATTGGTGACACCCTTTTGGGGCGCTCGCCGGGTATCCACCGAGAATGTAACTATTTAGCATTTTTTTGGTAACTATTTGCCTTATATGTAAAAAATTGTCCCGGTAATATTAGACCAACCTAAGGTGCGGGGTCGTCTTGTCACAGCATGCGACCGTCAACTGCACCTCCGGGGGTCTGATTTGGGGGCTGCAACGCCCCCACTTTTTGGATCGTCCATTCGTAGCCTCCATGTCCTGTAAACGCCCCGAATCCGTCCTGATCGTTATCCATACCAATGCTGGTGAGTGCCTGCTGTTGCGGCGGGTTGCGCCTGAGGATTTCTGGCAGTCGGTAACTGGGAGTCTGAAGTGGGGTGAGGATGTGGAGACCGCCGCTGCAAGGGAGCTGTTTGAAGAGACCGGGTTTGCGGCAGAGCATTTGCAGCGTGAAGATCTGACATTCGAGTTTCCGATCATCGAACCCTGGAAACAGCGTTATGCGCCAGGGACGCAAAGCAACCATGAGACGGTCTTTTCCCTGCGATTCGAGCGGCGCAAGGTGCCCGTGCTGAACCCGAAGGAGCATGTCGAAGCCATCTGGTTGCCGAAGATGCAGGCCATGGAGCGGGTATCGTCATGGACTAATCGTGAGGCGATAGCACTTATCGTCGCTGATTGATCCAGATCAGTAGTCCGACGAGTAATACCGCCGGTGTGCCAATGGCTGCGGCGTAAACAAAGAAGAACTCATAGCCGCGGGCATCGACAATGACACCCGAGAAACCACCGAGCAGCTTGGCGGGCAGCGTCATCAGCGAGCTGAACAGGGCATATTGCGTAGCTGTGTAGGCCTGATTGGTCAGGCTCGACAGGTAGGCAATAAAGGCTGAGGTTGCAAGCCCGCCGCTGAGATTGTCGGCACTGATGACCATGGCGAGCAGGCTCAGATCGGGCTGCACGCTGGCGAGCACGGCGAACAGCAGATTGGTAGCGGCAACCATCACGGCCCCCAGCAGCAGGGGACGCATGATGCCATAACGGGTGACGAGGATACCGCCCAAGGCCGCGCCGGCGATGGTCATGAAAAAGCCGTAGACCTTGGTGACATTGGCGATATCGGTCTTGCTGAACCCCAAATCCAGATAGAAGGGGTTGGCCATTACGCCCATCGTGATGTCGCTCAGTTTGTACAGCGCGATAATCAGCAGGATCAGCAGGGCTAGCTTGCCGTTGCGGGTAAAGAATTCGACAAAGGGGTCGATGACCGAGGCCTTGAACCAGCGCGCCAGCCTTGCCGGGAGAGGGGAATCTGCGGGAATGCCGCCAGGTTTGGTAGTGCCGTCCCGTTGTTGTGGTTCGCTGATTGTCAGGGTCGTGGCAATACCCACGCCCATCAGTGCCGCCATGGCGAGATAGGCGGTTCTCCAGGATTGAAATTCGGCAATGTAGAAGGCACCTGCCCCGGCAGCCAGCAGCGCCAGCCGATAGCCAAAGACGTAGGTGGCGGCCATTGCGCCCTGGTACTCGGTTTCGGCTGCCTCGATACGATAGGCGTCGACCACGATGTCCTGAGTCGATGAGGAGAAGGCAACGAGCACTGCCAGAATGGCGATCAGCGTCAGCTCTGTGTGGGGGTCACTCATGGCCATGCCAGCCAGACCGGCGGCAATGCCCAGCTGTGCCAGCAGCATCCAGCTGCGACGACGCCCCAGTTGGGCAGTCAGCCAGGGTAACGGCAGGCGGTCGATGACCGGCGCCCAGAACACCTTGATGGAATAGGTGATCCCGACCCAGCTGAAAAAGCCGATGACGCTGCGTGTCAGCCCTTCGTCACGCAGCCAGGCAGAGAGTGTGGAAAACACCAGCAGGAACGGCAGCCCGGCGGCAAAGCCGAGAAAGATCATGCCCACCACGCGTGGGCGAGTATAGACCAGTAGTGCCTCCTTCCAGCTGTGCAACCCGGAATCAGTCAAGATCGTAGTCCATGATCAACGGGGCGTGATCGGAATACCACTGCGCCTTGTAGACTGCCGTGGATCTTGCCTTGCCCTTCAGGCGGGGAGAGACTATCTGGTAGTCGATGCGCCAGCCGACATTGTTGGCACGGGCCTGCCCACGGTTCGACCACCAGGTGTACTGCTCGGGTTCGGGGTTGATTTCGCGAAAGGCATCGACAAAGCCGACCTCATCGAACAGCTTGTCCATCCAGGCGCGTTCGTGAGGCAGGAATCCGGAGTTCTTCTGGTTGCTCTTCCAGTTTTTCAGATCGATCTCCCTGTGCGCGATATTCCAGTCGCCACAGATGATGTAGTCGCGCCGCTTGCGCTTGAGTGATTGCAGATAGGGGAGAAAGTAGTCCAGAAAGCGATCTTTGGAAGCCTGGCGGTGTTCTCCCGATGAACCGGATGGGGCATAGAGTGAAATGACGCTGAGCTTGCCAAACCAGGCCTCGATATAGCGGCCTTCGTTATCGAATTCTTCGTGGCCCATGGTGGTGATGATCTTGTCGGGTGCCTGCTTTGCGTACAACGCCACCCCGCTATAGCCTTTCTTGACGGCATCGACGTAGTGGCAGTGGTATCCCTGTGGATGAAATATCTCGTCTTCGAGCTGTGCCGCCTGGGCCTTGGTTTCCTGAATGCAGATGACATCGGCGTTCTGGGTAGGTAGCCATTCGAACATGCCTTTTCTGGCAGCTGCACGAATGCCGTTGACATTGAATGAAATGATTCGCATGGCGCATTGCGGTTACGGAAGGAAAAGGCATTGTCCTCAATAAACCGGCCATGTGCAAAGCCTCTGTCATTTCCCGGATAGGTGGTGCCAGGCGCCTGCCCTGATTGCCTTTCGGGTTGTTGGATAGTGTGAACCGCGACACATTTTTCCTGTCGTGCCATGCCATCAGTTCAGTGGTAGGGATTGTTGGATAAATGGCCGGACGAAAGCAGCGCAAAATCATGTGGTTAGTATTATCATTTCATGTGAGCCGTATCACGCAAGCAGACTATTCATGCGGTGGAATCAATAACTTGCCAAAGATACCGTTATCCGCTCGATATTTGCTGCAGCGGGTATCTGGTTTAGGATAACGGCAATCGGGCATAGCGGGATGCTAACGGAAGCTCGTAAGGGTGTTTCAGTATTGCAAGATACTGTTGGATATTCCTGACTAACTATAAAACGGACTTTAATGTGGCTTTAGGGACAAGACAGTCGCTGTATGCGGGGTTTGCTGCAGTTCTAATTCTGATGGGGATGCAATCCCTGTTACTCACTTCTTCTCTTGACTGGGATCAGCGTTTCAGGTTGCTGCTGCTTGCGGCGATTCCTCTGTTGCTGATCATCTGGTTGGGTGTCCGATTGTCCCGCTCGCTGCTGGAGCGGGAAAGCGTGTTGCAGGTCAAGGCATCGAAAGCCGAGGACAGTGCGCGCAATCTGAAATGGGAGGCCTCCCATGATTCATTGACGCGTCTGATCAATCGCCGTGAATTCAAGAATCGCGCCGAGCAGCTGTGCCGTCAGGCGGAGATGGGAGGATCGCATCATGTCCTGCTGTTTCTGGATCTGGATCAGTTCAAATCGGTCAATGATACCTGTGGCCACCACGCCGGTGACGCGCTCCTGAAGCAGTTGCCTCCCAAGTTGCAATCCTGTCTTGGCGAGAACGATACACTGGCGCGAATCGGCGGTGATGAATTTGGCGTGTTACTGCCGGGTGCCACCGTGGATGAAGGTCGGGAAATGGCGGAGGTGCTGTCCAGCACTGTCCAGAATTTCAGATTCTTCTGGCATGGTCGTCTGTTCGAGATTGGGGTCAGCATTGGTGTTGTCCCCATTGAATATGACCACTGTCACTTGCAGACGGTCTTCAATGCTGCCGATACCGCCTGTTATACCGCCAAGGCAGCCGGACGCAACCAGGTTCGGGTAATGTATTCCAGCGACACAGAGCTGCTGGAGAGCAAGAGCCATGCGCGCTGTGCCCATGATATTCCCCAGGCGATCAGGGAGAACCGGCTTGAACTCTATGCCCAGGAAATCAGGGGCGTCAATAACTCCAGCAACCATGCCAATCATTATGAGCTGCTGGTGCGAATGCGTGACAAGGCCGGTGAGATGCTGTATCCGGCGCGATTCATACCCGTGGCCGAGAATTACGGCCTTGCCATCGAAGTGGATCGTTGGGTGGTGAAACGTGCACTCTCCTGGATGGCGGCCAACCCGGATGTGACTGGACACCAGGGGGGCCGACGCAGAGGACAAGCCTGCAGCTTCTCGATCAACCTGTCGGGGCAGTCACTGTCCAATGAGGGGTTTCTTGAAGAGGTACTGGGTCTTTTCCAGACCTACAGGGTTGACCCTTCACTGATTACCTTCGAAGTGACCGAAACGGCCGTCATTACCAATCTGGACAAGGCGCAGCATTTCATCCGTCGCCTCAAGGCACTGGGGTGCAGTTTTGCGCTGGATGATTTTGGCAGCGGGATGTCATCGTTCGGTTATCTGCAACAACTGGATGTGGATTATGTGAAGATCGATGGCAGTCTGGTCAGCAAGATCGCCAATGGCGGCCTGGAGAATGCGATGATTGTGGCGATTATACATGTTGCCCGTTATATGGATGCCCGAACTGTAGCGGAATATGTCGAGGATGATCTGACCGAAAAGATTCTGCGGGGGGTGGGTATCGACTACCTGCAGGGGTATCTGCTGCACCGTCCCATGCCGCTGGAGGCACTCAACGTCAAGGTGCCCGCCAATGATGAAGTGGTACAAACGGAACTGAAGCTGGTTGTCTAATCCCGTCTTATTCATGGTGGATCGCGGATCCTGGTGCTGGACTGGTACGTCTGGGCGCCGCTCTGGAGCGAAATTTGTAGCAATCGCTACAACTTGAGTGAAGCGCAAGCGTGCCAGAACAAGCCAGGGCCGTGATAGGCTGAAGCCTCTCACCATTTGGGTGAAACGGGACTGCTAAGGGTTTGCCATTGTTTTCATTTACTTATCATAGGCTTTAGCCGCCACCATGAATAAGACGGGCTAATACCTGAATCCGAGGTTTGAATGGTGCGAGTGCGCCATCAAGTCGGGTCTGACGGATGCAGCGAGTCAGTCAGGCTTGTAGCCGGCGAATTTTTCCATGACTTCGCCCATCTGCGTATCATCGAGAATGACCGGTTCGCCGGTCTGCAGGGTCTGGCAGTAGATCTGTGCCAGTAATTCCACCTCCACCGCAAGATCCAGCACCTTCTCCAGCGACCCATCGAAACAGAGCAGCCCATGATTGGCGAGCAGGCAGGCCTTGCGGTCGGTCAGTGCTTCCAGCGCCAGCGTGGACAGTGCTTCGCTGCCGAAGGTCGCGTAGGGAGCGCAGCGGATGGTGTTGCCACCTGCCATGGCAATCATGTAGTGCACAGCCGGTATTTCCCTGCCCAGACAGGCCAGTGTGGTACACCAGACAGGGTGGGCGTGCAGAACTGCCTGTGCCTCGGCGTGGTGCAAATAGATATCGCGATGAAATCGCCATTCGCTGGAGGGGTTGTGTGGGCCATTGCTGCGGCCCGCCATGTCGACCTGTACCATATCCTCAGCGTTGCAATCGGAGAAGGCGAGGGCGGAGGGTGTAATCAGGAACCCTTGTCCATGACGAACGCTGAGGTTGCCCGATGTACCACGATTGAGGCCTTGGGCAAGTGTTTTCCGCGCGGTGGTCAGGAGTGCATCACGCATTCCTCTCCTCCCGCTGCTCCGGGAACAGTGCTGCCAGGCCCTCGCGGCTGGCAGCACAGACACCACGTTCGGTAATCAGCCCCGTGACCAAGCGGGCAGGAGTAACATCGAATGCCGGGTTGCTGGCCGGGCTGTTGTCAGGCGGTAACTGGATGGTTTTTATCGAGCCATCGGCCGCCTTGCCCTGGATATGGGTCACCTCTTCTGCCGACCGCTCCTCGATGGGGATCTCCGCGATGCCGTCGGTGAGGGTCCAGTCGATGGTGGGGCCGGGCAGTGCGACATAAAACGGGATGTCATTGTCTCGGGCAGCCAGCGCCTTGAGATAGGTGCCAATCTTGTTGCAGACGTCGCCTGTTGCGGTAGTGCGGTCGGTACCGGTGATGCAGATATCCACCTGTCCGTGCTGCATCAAGTGGCCGCCTGCATTATCGACGATGACATGATGCGGGATGCCGTGGGCATTCAGCTCCCAGGCGGTCAGGTTGGCCCCCTGGTTGCGTGGCCTGGTTTCGTCTACCCAGACATGCACGGGAATGCCGGCGTCATGGGCCTTGTAGATGGGGGCCAGTGCCGTTCCCCAGTCAACAGTTGCCAGCCAGCCGGCATTACAGTGGGTGAGGATATTGACGGGTTCCTGCTGCGTCTTGCGCTCCCATATTGCCTGGATCAACGGCATGCCGTGATCGCCGATGCGACTGTTGAGCGCCACGTCCTCATCGCAGATTCCGGCTGCATGGGTGTAGGCTGCCTTTTCTCTTTGTGAAGGGGATAGGGGGCCGAGCATCGTGATCATGGCATCGAGTGCCCAGCGCAGGTTGACCGCAGTGGGTCTGGCAGCGAGCAACTGGTTGTAGCTCTTGTCCAGATTGCTGTCCGAGGTGTCGGCATGCATCGCCAGCGCCATGCCCCAGGCGGCAGTTGCGCCAATCAGTGGAGCGCCTCGCACCCACATGTCACGGATGGCCGCCACGGTGTCGTCAACATTTTGCAGGGAGCGAATGGTGAATTCGTGTGGCAGGCGGGTTTGGTCGATGATCTCGACCCGCCAGCCATCTTCTGCCTGCCAGATCGAGCGGTAGGGTTGTCCGTTTACCTTCATTGTATTGTGTAGTATCCGAAAGCAGTCATTATACGCCGTCACCGGGGTGGGCGAAGGGGGTCAGCGTCTGGCAATTTCCTCCAGCGCCTCGATATTGTCGATGCGAATCTGGTGGTGTTGTTCGCTGATCAGATGCCGCTTGCGCCAGTCGGCCAGGAAGCGGCTGATGGTTTCCACCGTCAACCCGAGGGTTTCTCCCAGTTCACCACGTGTCAGAGGTAAATCGACCCAGGTGCCGGGTGGGTAGGGGGCGCACCAGTCCAGAATCAGAGTGGCCAGTTTTTCCGGCCCTTTCTTGATGCTGAGTTCCAGCATCTTGTTCTCCGCCTTGCGCATGCTGTCCACCCAGCGGTGCAGGATGGCGTTGTCCAGCTCCAGATCACTGCGGCGCAGTTCATTGAGTTCGTGTTCGGGGAGGCGGCAGACCTCGCAGTCGGTAACGGCGATGGCGTTCTGGCTGTAGGTTTCCTCGACAAAGCTGTCCCAGCCAAGCAGGCTGCCTTTCGACTGCAGGTAGAGGATGTGGGAGCGTCCGTCAGCCAGGGATTTGGTGATCTTGACGATGCCGGAACGGACCGTGAACAGGGCGTTGGCTGTGGCACCCTGAAAATAGAGCGCTTCTCCGGCCTTGTATTTGGTCACGATGGGGCGAAACGGTATGTTGACCAGCCGCTCGGGTTGCAGGTTGGCGAAGATGCTCAGGTGACGCATCGCACAGGTTGCGCATTGACCGCTGCCGGTTATCTTGGGCACTGTTGGTGGTCTGCTTCAGCGATTACACAGGAGGCGTTGTGCTTCCTGGTATTTTTTCGCCGTCTTGCGAATGACCTCTTCCGGCAGCTCGGGACCCGGACTTGTCTTGTCCCAGTCGAGTGTTTCCAGGTAGTCACGCACATATTGCTTGTCGAAGGACGGTGGGGAGATGCCGGGCCGATAGGTATCCGCCGGCCAGAAGCGGGATGAATCCGGCGTCAGCACCTCGTCGATCAGATGCAGTTTGCCTGTCTCATCGAGACCGAATTCGAACTTGGTGTCGGCAATGATGATGCCGCGTTCACGTGCATGCTCTGCCGCCATTTCGTAGATGGCGAGGCTGACATCCCTGACTTGTGTGGCCAGCGCTTCGCCCAGCAGGGTCACGGTCTGGTCGAAGTCGATGTTCTCATCGTGCTCGCCCAGGGCTGCCTTGGTGGAGGGGGTGAAAATTGGCTCGGGGAGTCGGTCTGCCAGCTTGAGACCGGTCGGCAATGGCACGCCACAGATGCTGCCAGTGGACTGGTAATCCTTCCACCCGGAGCCGATCAGATAACCTCGTACAATGGCTTCGACAGGTAGGGGCTTGAGGCGTTTGGCCACGATACTGCGCTGGGCCATGCCCTGTCGTTCCTGCGGGTCGGGCAGTGCTGCTTCCAGTGGCATGTCGGTCAGCTGGTTGGGGATGATATCGGCAGTCTTGTCGAACCAGAACAGCGAGACCTGTGTCAGCACTTCTCCCTTGCCGGGGATGGTGGATGGCAGCACGACGTCAAAGGCGGAGATGCGGTCGGAAGTAACGATCAGGAGGTGGTCGTCGTCGATGGCATAGATTTCCCGAACCTTGCCCTGATTGATGAGTGGCAGGCTGTGGATCGACGCGTAGTGCTGTTCAGTGTTTTTCATCGCGGAATAATACCTTGCTGCCGGGTTGGGTGTCACATAAATATGCGGTAAAAAGCATCTGCTTTGCTGCAGCCGGAAGCTACGTCCTACTTGGCACAGACGCGTGATGCAGGTATAAAGGTCGGTTTTCCGTTGGGCTGGGTTTCCAAATGACTGACAAACGAATTGGCGTGGTAATGGGCAGCGACAGCGACTGGCCGGTAATGAAAAGTGCTGTCGATATTCTCGAGCACTTCGGTGTGGCGCATGAGTTCAAGGTGGTGTCGGCTCATCGAACGCCGGATGAAATGTTTGCCTATGCCGAAAGCGCTGCGTCGAATGGCCTGCAATGCATCATCGCGGGTGCGGGTGGTGCGGCCCATCTGCCCGGAATGATCGCTGCGAAGACACAGGTACCGGTATTGGGTGTACCCATTCCGTCACGACATCTCAAAGGCAATGATTCGCTATACAGCATTGTGCAGATGCCCAAGGGCATTCCGGTGGCGACGTTTGCCATTGGCGAGGCGGGTGCGATCAATGCAGCGCTGTTCGCAGTTGCCGTGATGGCGCTGAATGATCAGGACCTGGCATCGAGACTGGCGGATTACCGCGCCGGGCAGCGTCAGAAGGCCCTTGCCATGAGCCTGCCTCCTGCCGAGTCATGATTCTGCCGGGATCAACACTTGGCATGCTCGGTGGCGGCCAGCTTGGCAAAATGTTCACTGTGGCAGCGCGGACGATGGGGTATCGCGTGGTCGTGCTCGATCCCGATCCGCGCAGCCCGGCCGGCAGCATTGCCGACGAGCATCTGTGTGCGGGTTTTTCCGATCCCCAGGCGTTGCGGCGGATGGCTGACCTCTGTCAGGTAGTGACGATCGAGTTCGAGAATATTCCAGCGCAGGCATTGCGTGACCTTTCCAGCGAAGTCCCCGTCTACCCATCGGCGTCGGCTGTCGAGATCGCGCAGAACCGGATTCGCGAAAAGACCTACATTCGCAAAATCGGTTTGAAAACAGCGGAATTCGCAGTGCTCGAAAAAGCCGGGGATATCGACGGCATCGACCCCGGTTTTGTTTTTCCGGCCATATTGAAAGTGGCGGAGTTTGGTTATGACGGCAAGGGGCAGATAGCGGTCGGCTCACTGACGGAGGTGTCAGCTGCATTCGAATCGCTGGGATGCGTTGCCTGCGTACTGGAGCAGCGGATCGATCTGGCGCTGGAGGTGTCGGTTATCCTCGCTCGTGGAGAGGGGCAGGCGCCACTCGCTTTTCCGGTGGCCGAGAATGAACATCGAGCGGGTATTCTTCATCAGACGATGGTCCCTGCGAGTCTGCCCGCCGCATTGCAGCAGCAGGCGCAGGCGCAGGCGGTCAAGCTGGCGGAAGCACTGGACTACCATGGCGTTTTGGCGGTCGAGTTCTTTGTCACAGGTGATGGCGAGTTGCTGATCAATGAGATGGCGCCGCGTACTCACAACAGCGGGCACTATACGCTGGACGCCTGTATCACTTCGCAGTTCGAGCAGCAGGTGCGGGCAATCTGTGGCCTGCCGTTTGGTGATGTCAGGCTGCTCTCCCCGGTGGCAATGATCAATCTGTTAGGTGATCTTTGGGCCGATGGCGCCCCGGACTGGATGCAGTTGCTTTCCAATCCTGCCGCCAAGCTCCACCTGTATGGCAAGCACGAACCTCGCCCCGGTCGCAAGATGGGACATTTCTGTCTGCTGGATGACTCGGTTGAGGTGCTGCGGCAGCGGCCCGAGCAGATATTTCAGGCGCTGACCTGATGGAGATCGAGGCTTATCTTGCCAGTTTGCGCAGGGATATCGAGTTTTCTGCGGAGATGGACGATGTTTTGCTCCAGTTTCGGACGACATGGGGCCTGTTCTCCCCGCGCGAGCTGGATGAGGGGACGCTGCTGCTGGCCGATTACCTGGTGATTGAGGCGACAGATGATTGCCTGGATCTGGGATGTGGCTATGGCCCGATTGGCATGCTGATGGCAAAAAGGGCGCCGCAGGGACAGACGCTGCTGGCCGACAAGGATTTCATCGCTGTCGAGTACGCCAGCAGGAATATTGCACTGAATGATATTTCCAATGCGCAGGTATTGTTGAGTAACGGGTTTGACCAATTGCCCGCCGATGCCCGGTTTGATGTGATTGCTTCCAATATTCCAGCCAAGGTCGGCAAGGAGTTGCTGACGTTGTGGCTGCATGAGGGCTTGCGCCGGCTCAATCCGGGGGGGCGTTTTTATGTGGTTACAATCAATGGCTTGCGTCAGTTCATGAAGCGAAACCTCAGTGAGGTCTTTGGCAACTACAAGAAACTCAAACAGGGAAAGACCTACACGGTTGCCGTGGCCATAAAGGGTTGAACCTGAACCCTGGCTGAATCGATCCCGGTTATGCCGGGAATTGCCTGCGGCTTCACGCCAGCAGGGAAATCAGGTTTGCAAGCAGTGCGGGGGTTTGGTAAAAAGGCGGCATAACTATTCGATATGAGCGTTGATCGCTTACTCGCCAAGGGTAATCAAGCCGGAGCTGCAAAATGCATGCAGCCCGGACAAACCTACAGATTTTGGAGAATCAACACATGACCAAACTTACCGGAATTATACTGACGTCTGCGCTGGCGGTACTTTCAACGGGTGCACTTGCCGATGGCGATGTTGCGGCAGGTAAAGCCAAATTTGCAATGTGTCAGGGGTGCCATGGTGCCAATGGCGTCAGCACCAATCCTGCCAATCCTTCTATTGCCGGAAAGGATGCCGCTTTCATCAAGGAGCAGTTGGTAGCCTTCAAATCCGGCAAGCGTGACAATGCCACCATGAAGGCAATGACCGCCGGACTGAAAGATGCGGATATCGATAATCTGGCTGCCTATGTCGCAACGCTGAAGCCTTGATCATTCCGCCAGTCTGATGTTACGAAAAAAGCCCGCTGTAGATCAGCGGGCTTTTTTTTGTCTGCTATCTGCCGGGCATGGGATCATAGACCAAGATAGCGGCCGGAGGCCGTGGTGATCACGATAATCAACCCCAGTGTGAGATTGGTTACCACGAGTTTGCGGATGAGCGCCAGATTCCCGCCGGCTGCGGGCCACTCCTGCGTGGTGACATGCTGCTTCAGCTTCTGGTAGGGCACAAAGAAGATGAAAGCATAAATGCCGGTCATTACCAGCCCCAGTGTCAGCATCAGATGGACGTGGACCGGGGCTCCCTTCATACCGCCAAAGTAGGAGAACAGCAGGATGAATCCGGTGATGAGCAGGGCAATGACCGAGATCCATACCCAACGGAAGAACTGCCGAAAGGTTGAGGCAAAGAGGGCGAGGCGGGCTGGAGGCTCCAGTGTGAGCTGGGCAGCCGGGCGTAGCGCCATATGCGCGAAGAACATGCCGCCAACCCAGATAATGGCTGCGACCTGATGAATGGGAACAAGATAGTACATGGCTTGTCAGAGATCCTGTGGCTTGGGGTGAGCTGAGCAGCCAGCGCATCGCAGACCTGCTCGCTGAGTCGTTATGTTGCAGGTAGTGTACCTCAGATTCAGGCCAGAACATTACCGGCTATCGCGCTGCTGCAGTTTGAGGATAGTTTCTTGCTTATCTGAGCACTGATCGATATTTGCTGTCCTGGCAACCCGCCTATACTCACGCGGCATCTGTCCGGTTATCCATGACAGAACGCACTTTTCATATTGCTGCCATGTTGCAAAGCCATTGGCAGCCTTGTCATCTGATGAAACCAAAGAGCGGGACTTGTTGTGTTGGGAACGATTAAAGCACTGATTTTCTTGTTGGCCTGCGTTGCGCTGGCGCTGCTTGTCATGCGGCTGGTGGATCGGGAGCAGGATATGCGGCCGCATGCGTTCGCCTGGAGTGCCTTTACGGTGGTGACCTTCCTGTCGCAATCGTTCTACGTGATCATTCCGCTGTTGCTGCTGTTCAAGATGGTATATCTCAAGAATGATGTCGAGAAGAACATCGCAGCCTATCTTGTACTGTTTACCGCCTTCCCCTATACCTATGTCTTTCCGCTGGTACAGGGCATCAATCTGCTGGATTTTCGCATGCAGGGTGCGATGGCGCTGATCTTCTTCCTGCCGCTGGTCTTCAGGATACTGGTCGAGGAGGAGTTTTCGGTACGCAAGATCGACTATGCATTTCTGATCATCATTACCATCTTTGCAGTGGGTAATTTTCGTCCGACCTTTGAATTCGAATTCACGATTCCCCAGGCCATTCGTGACACCTTTGCGCTGTTTACCGAGGTGTTTCTACCGTATTTCGTCATCAGTCGGGGTATCCGCTCCCGGGAATCCCTCTACCGGGTGATGGTGGCGCTGGTCTTTGGTGGTTTCATTGTCACGTTCTTCACCTATGTGGAAGTGTTGCTTGAATGGAAGCCACATGTTGATCTGGGGGCAGGCATGGGTATTCTGCCGCCCATGGAGTCGTTCTACGAGTGGCGTGGCGGTTTTCTGCGAGCTTCGGCGACGTTGACCGGTCCGATCACCCTCGGCTTCTATCTGACGCTGATCATGGCGGTGCTGCTGGGTATCCTGAAAATCAATCGCAAGTCCGTGCCGGTCAGGCTGGCCTTGCTGCTGCTCGTCATGATCCCGATCTACTGGACCGGTTCACGTGGTGCCCTGCTGGGTGCCATCATTATGGTGGTGGCTTATGTCGTGTTCGGAATGCGGCCACAGGTCAGGCGGGTGCTGTTCATCCCGCTGTTTCTGGTTGGTCTGGTATCGGTCTTTGCCTATGAAACACTCAAGCCGCCGGCGGAAGAGCATGTTTCATTCAAGCAGGTCGATACGCATGGTACCTTCGAATATCGTGCCAAACTGCTGGAAACCTCGCTGCAGGTCATTCCGGAGCATCTGTGGCTGGGAACACGGTTGTACAAGCAGGATCAGCGGATGCAAAAGCTGGTTCAGGGCATGGGGATCATCGATATGGTCAATGGCTATGTCCATCTGGCCATCGAGTGGGGATTGATATGCCTGCTGGTTTTTCTCTATATCGTCTTTCGCGGCTATTTCCAGCTGGCCAGGAATATCTCCACGGAGGATGATGAAGATTTTATCGATACCGATGAAGAGGGGCTGCCACCCCGGTATGACGTGACCAGGGCGTTTTCGCAGGCCTTGGCTGCTATCCTGATTTCGTTGTGCATGCAATTTGCCTTCACCAGCTATTCGAGCACGATCATACTGGTTATCTGGCTCACCCTGGCGCTGATCCGTGCCATGCGAAACATTACCTACCTCGAAGAGGTTGCGCAGGAAGAAGATGCCGGGGAAGCTGTCAGCCATGCCTAGTGGCGGCCATTCCCCGTACTCCAACAATTTGGATGTCTAAATAATGAGTGAAAACAAATCCGTGCTGAGTAAGGGAATACTCGTCGTCGTCTTCAATATTTCTGGCATGGGTATCAGGTTCCTGTCGAATCTCGTGCTCGCCTGGTTGTTGGTACCGGAGATGTTCGGTGTTGCCGCCATTATCACCACGGTGATCATTGGCATGATGATGCTGTCGGACGTTGGTATTTACGACAGTGTCATTCGCAATGAGAAGGGGGAGCGCAAGGACTTCTGCTCGACTGCCTGGTACATGCAGTTGGGGCGGGGCGTGATGCTGTATCTGATCATTCTGGTCATTGCACCGCTGCTGGCTGATTTCTACAAGGTGCCTGAACTCAAGTCCTACCTATATGTTTCTGGTATCGCCCTGATCCTGTTCAGCTTCAAATCGATGTACATGTCGATTCTGCAGCGCCGTATCGATGTAATGCCGGAACTCAAGCTGGAGTTCATTGCCCAGGTTGTCACTGCTTCGGCCACCGTGTTGATCGCCTATCTGACGGGCAGTATCTGGGCGTTGGTGTTTTCCCATGTCATCAATGGTGCAACCTTGGCGATTGGCAGCCATTTCTTTACCCCGCGGTCGTTCTATCGCTTCGAGTTCGTCAAGGAATATTTCTGGGAAATCGTTCATTTTGGAAAATGGATCTATTTTGG
>CAYTPO010000036.1:0-10212 GCA_964439815.1 uncultured Thiotrichales bacterium | reverse complement strand
CTGTCCGAGAATAGTAGTCGTAGCGAGGGAAAGCTATTTTAGGCCATTTTTTTCACTGATTTGAGGAGAATATTGGTTATATTTGACGAAAATCAGGGGGAAAAAGGGCCAAAATAGCTTTTCCGCAGTAGGCTCCCTATTCTCGGACAGGCTCCTAGGCATTGAAATGACAGTAACAGCGCGGAATATTGTCTCCCATCTGAAAGCGCTGGGCAGCCCGGAGATCGCTGCCCATTCGCAGCGTTTCTTCAAGACCGGCAAGGGGGAGTATGGAGAGGGGGATCGGTTTCTCGGCATTCGTGTGCCGGTCATTCGCAAAGCAGTCCGGCAGTTCGGGACGGTGCCGCTGACGGTGGTTGATACGCTGCTGCAATCGCAGTACCACGAAGTTCGCCTGTTTGCGCTGTTGCTGATGGTGCAGCGTTTTACCCGCAACCCCGAAGAGCAGGAAACGATTGTGCAGTTGTATCTGCAGCGTACTCGTTTTATCAATAACTGGGATCTGGTGGACACCTCCGCTGCGGGCATTCTGGGTGTCCATTGCTACACCAGAGATCGGAGTGTTTTGTATTCGCTGTTGGGCTCTGATGCCCTGTGGGAGCGACGTATTGCGATAATGGCGACCTTTCATTTCATCCGGCAGGGAGATTTTGCCGATACGCTGGAGATGGTTGGCAGGGTGCTCGATGATGAAGAAGATCTGATTCACAAGGCGGCTGGCTGGATGCTGCGTGAAATTGGTAACCGGGATGTGGCGGTGGAGAAGGCCTTCCTGCAGCAGCATTGCCGGCGGATGCCGCGCACGATGTTGCGCTATGCGATTGAAAAGTTCAGCAGGGACGTGCGGCAGAAGTATCTGGCGGATTGTCGCTGATGCAGCAGATTCTGGTCAGTGCCTGCCTGCTGGGTCAGCGTGTGCGCTACGATGGTTCCGATCTGCGGCTTGATGATGCGTTGTTGCGGCAGTGGGAACGGGAGGGGCGATTGGTGCCGCTTTGTCCCGAAATGGCCGGTGGACTGCCAGCCCCCAGAGTGCCCGCCGAGATAGCAGCAGGGGGTGGCGGGGCGGTGCTCGATGCGGCTGCGCGGGTTATCAATGCATCGGGACATGATGTGACCAATGCCTTTCTGGAAGGTGCCAGACAGGCATTGCAGCTTTGTCAGCGGCACGATATCAGATTGGCTCTGTTGACGGAATCCAGCCCCTCCTGTGGCAGTCACCGAATCAATAATGGGGAATTCTCGGGCACCAAAGTGCCGGGGATGGGTGTGACAACCGCGCTGTTGCGTCGGCATGGCATCGACGTGTTCAGCCAGTTCCAGCTGGCTGAATTGGCGCAGGTGCTGGCGTCGTCATGAAGCCGATGCTTATTGCCCGCCCATGCAGAATCGCTCGATCAACTGTTTCAGGATATCGATGGTGGGTTTGATCCGGTCGATGCTCAGGTATTCATCGGGCTGGTGGGCCTGGTCGATATCCCCTGGTCCCATGATCAGTGTGTCGATGCCGAGCGTGCGCAGAATCGGCCCCTCGGTGCCAAAGGCGACGGCTGCTGCGCTGTGGCGGGTCAGCGCTTCGGCCGCCTCGACTATGGCGGAGGTTCTTTCCGTCTGCATGGCATCGATGCCGCCGAAGAGTTCGCGAAATTCACAGTGCAGCTTTCGGTCGGTGGCCACCTGACGGGCAATGGTGCGGAGTCGGGATCGCAGCTCGCCGAGCGGCATACCCGGTAGCGGGCGCAAGTCCAGGTGCAGCTCGCAGTCGGCGCAGATGCGGTTGGGATTGTCGCCGCCGTGGATGTGTCCCAGATTGAGGGTGGGAACCGGAACCGCAAAGGCAGGGTTGTGATGCTGCGCCTGTAGTGTCTCGCGGAACTTAAGCAGTTCCGCCATCAATGCAACCATACCCTCCAGCGCGCTGTTTCCCAAAGAGGGATCACTGGAGTGGCCGGACTGGCCGCGATAGATGATCGCTTCCATGATGATCCCCTTGTGCTGGTTGATCGGGCGCATGCCGGTGGGTTCGCCAATGACAGCGTAGCGGGCGTGGTGCAGGTCCTGCGCGGCCAGTGCTCTGGCGCCGCTCATCGAGGTTTCCTCATCCGCCGTCGCCAGAATGATCAGTGGGTGTTGCAGCGTCCGGGGATCGATATCGCGTGCCGCTTCCAGCGCCAGCGCGAGAAAGCTTTTCATGTCGGAGGTGCCGAGGCCGTAGTAGCGGTTGTTGCTTTCGGTCAGCTTGAAGGGGTCATGCTGCCAGCGGTTGTTGTCAAAGGGCACCGTGTCGGCATGACCGGCCAGCACCAGCCCGCCACTGCCCTCGCCAAGGGTGGCCACGAGATTGAATTTGCCGGATTCACCGGGTACCGGCAGCTTGTTGATGCTGAAGCCGGCGCTTTCGGCCCACTCGGCCAGCAGGTCGATGACTGCTTCATTGCTCATGTCGAACTGCGGACTGGTGCTGCTGATCGAGGGGGTGGCGATCAGGCCTTGGAGCATGTCAATTAGTATGGGTGTGGGCATAAGTGATTGATATCAGTGCTGGTTGTTAATCACTATACTACGTGGACAGGAATAGAGATTCTCGGGAGACGGTCGAATGGACAGATATTTGCGATTATTGCCATTGGTGATCCTGCTTCTGTTGCCTGGCTGCGCGCATTTCAGGGTGAATGAGCCCATGCCGCAGTATGTGGTCAGACCGTTGCCCGTACCGGTCAGTCGAGCCGGAGACCTGCTGGTGGTTCTGACCTTTTCCGGCGGTGGCGCGCGGGCGTCGGCGCTTTCCTATGGTGTGCTGCAGGAGCTGGCGGATACCGAGATCGTCTGGAACGGAAGGAAGCGCCGTCTGCTGGATGAGGTTGACATGATTTCGGCTGTCTCCGGGGGCAGTTTTCCGGCAGCCTATTATGCGTTGTTCGGTGATCGCATCTTCACGGATTTCGAGCCGGCCTTTCTGCGCCGCAATGTGGATGGGGAGCTGGTCAAGCGCCTGTTCTACCCCACCAACTGGTTCCGGCTGGCGACGCCCTATTACAATCGCAGCGAGCTGGCGGAAGACTACTACAACCGGATTCTGTTCAAGGGCGCGACATTTGCCGATATCGATTTGCAGACGGCGCCGGAAATTCTGATTAATGCCACTGATATCACGCTGGGTGATGGTTTCAGTTTTGACCGATCCCATTTTGACCTGATCTGCTCGCGGTTGGATTCCTTTCCCATTTCCCGCGCGGTAACGGCTTCGTCGGCGGTGCCGGGTATTTTCTCGGCCATGACCATCAGGAATTATGCCGGCAGCTGTGATTACAAGGTGCCGCGCTGGGTGAGTGATGTATTACGCTCACCCAGCAAGGCGGACAATCGATTGTATCTGGCACGCAAGATTGCAGCCTACGACAATACCGGGCAGCGGCCCTATATTCATCTGCTCGATGGTGGCTTGGCCGACAATCTGGGATTGAGGGCGTTGATCGATCGGGTCAAACTGCATCATCGAACGCCCGATGGTACGGTCAAGGGCGCCCTGCTGGGGTTGGATCTGAAAAAGATTCTGGTGGTCGTCGTCAATGCGGCCGCTGCGCCCGATACCAGCCTGAATCTGGTGGACCACCCACCCTCGATTGCCACCACGGTCGATATTGCCACGACGGTGCAAGTCAATCGCTACAACGATGAAACCCTGCGCGTATTTCAGGAAAATCTGGAGGAGTGGCAGCAATCGATCCGCGTACTGCGCTGTGGCAGTGAGCACTGCAAGAAGGAGCCGGATTTCTATCTGGTCGATGCCAGCCTGATGCGTCTCGATGACCGGGACGAGCGCGAATTCCTGCAGCACCTCCCCACCTCTTTTTCGCTGGATGACAGTGCCGTGGATCGCCTGATAGCAGCAGGTCGGGGCCTGCTGCAAAATTCGCAGCGCATGCAGCAATTTCTTCGCTCGGTGCGGGTACCTGAAAAATCGGGTGGTAAACAATCAGCGAGTAGCCGGTAAATAGTTATTGCCTAACCCCGTGCAGGTTGGGCAAAGGGGGCGTGCCCAATGTTTCCACTTTCGACCCTCTCGGATCGCCGAGTTGTACTCGGCCCGGCCGACTGCAAGTCGGGATTACATCAATGCTCTTAACAGGCTGTTGAAAAAGTCCCTGCTGGCACGATACGGCGTTAAAAATGGACTCAAAATGCTCATTTACTGCATGTAAACTGCGCTTTTTCGCCCCTTTTTGCCTTGTCTCGCACTCACCATAGCCATTTTCAACAGCCTGTTAAACGCGGTATTGCCTGAAAATCTCGTAGCCGCTGAAAAAGCAGTTCAGCCATTCGCCTTCGCCGATGCTGGACAGGGGTTCTGTCGTCGGGTCGTATTTATTGGTCATTTGAGAAACATGCTGCTCCAGCGCCTGTCGCTTTCTGTCATTGACGGCATTGACCTTGACCTTGCGGTTAAAACCACTGCCAAACTGCTTGATGAATTGCAGCAATTGCCGGGCATTGTCCTTGATGTCGCCAAGACCAGACCACTGCGCGTTGGTCACGGGGAATCCATACCATAACCATACCGGAAACTCGAAAATCGTTGCCGGATTTTCCAGCGACTGTGCAACGGTCACCACAATATCCCGGGTGGCTTCGTGATCTTCATGCCCGTCCTGAACATGGGGAACGTATATCTCGTATCCCTGGCGGTTCTCCAGTAGTGCCTGCACTTTCTCTGCGGCTGGAACAATATGCGATTCGAGATCGCCATCGGGGAAATCGAGAAAAACCACATTTTCGCTGTCTACTCCCAGCATCTGGCAGGCTGCCAGTGCCTCTTCATGGCGAGTGGTCTTTTGTGCGGTGATTTCGGGATTGCCGGAGGAGCTTGCGCCATCGGTCATGTAGACAATGGTAACGGGTGTGCCATGCTGCCGCTTCAGCAGAATGGTGCCGCCGCATCCCAGGGTTTCATCATCCTGGTGTGGCGCAAAGACAATGGCGGGCGTTTGTGCGACATCCTGGTTTGCACGCAGCCTTGAAGTGAGAAAAGCCCAGCGACGGGAAATATCCGAACGTAGTTTCATAATTATTACCGTTGGTAGTTATTTATTCGGCAGACTGCTGCAAATACCTTGGCAGTGGGACACCTAATCGTTGCATTGGTAAACGCATACTCCGTAGCTTGGGCAAAGGAGTTTGCGACGTGCCCAATAGTTCCGCCTTTGCGTTGGGCATGTCGTTCCTCCTTTGCCAACCTATCCTATGCATGCCAATAATCATGCAGCGATGGAAACCCGTTTCGGTTCCTGTCCACGGGCTTCGTAGAGTGCCGCTTCAAATTGATCACCGGCATCTTTCCAGCTGTAATCCCTGGTGGTTTGCAGCGCATGGTTTGAAAACTCCAGCCAATCTGATGGGCTGCAGGTCAGGATTCGCTTTGTTCTGGATGTCAGTGCATCCACATCGTTGCAATCGGTCAGATAGCCGTTGCAGCCATTGCAGATGATTTCCGGCATGGCGCCGACCCGGGTGGTGACGACCGGGCAGCGGCAGGCCATGGCTTCCACGGGGGTGAGTCCGAAACCGTCCTGATCACTGGGGTAGAGCCAGACATCGCAACTGGCGTAGAGTTCGCGAATTCTTTCCTGGGCGGGATTGCGGGTGAATTCTATCCATGATGGTAACTCGATGGCGCTGCCGGGGGAGGGGTGACCAAAGCAGACACCTTTCAATGCGGGTATCTCAAGCTTGATCCTGTTGAGCACTTCGATGGCGATGTCCGTTCCCTTGCCGGGGTAGTCCGAAAAAAGAAAACCGACGGTTGGCTCGTGGTTGCGATTTCGCTCGGGTGCATGGAATTGCTTGTGATCGACGCTGTTGTGAATGACGGCATCGACTTCGACACCCATGCGGTTGTGCCCGAGTTTGGCGAGCCACTGTGAGACGGCAATCTTGTAGAAAGGCATTTTCCAGGTCGCATCGACCTGCTCGGCCGGGCTGTACTCGGTGGCATCGTAACCTTGAATCAGGTGTACCCTGGTTCCTTTGTCCAGTGGCATCTCATTGACCCACTCCACCGTCTTCCACCAGGTGGCAATAATGATATCGCTGTCGGGAATATCCGTGGCGTGTACGGGGCGATGACTATCGAGGGTGATGACCTTGTAACCGGCACCTTCGTAGAAATCGTAATCGGCGGGCTTTTCCTGATACCAGTCCTTGTTTCGCAGTAGTGTTTTTATCCGCTCTCTTAAACCCATTTTTTCACGGGGTGGGGCGATCAGTGTAACGTCGTGGCCGCGTTCGTGGAGTTCCCTGGCATGGATGGAGATGACGCGATTGCCACCACTCATATTGTGAACGGGTGAAACGAAGGTGATTTTCACGGTGAGCCCCCTTTATGATTATTATTGTTGGGGGGATCCTAAAGGAGTTTTGGGTCAATGATGACAGGGGAACTAATGGACTGCCGAGCAGTTCCGCTCTGCGTTGACAAAGGGAAGTGGGTGGGGGACGAGCAATTTCAGCCGCCTGGGTGCAGTGGCGGCCATGCTTGGAAACAGCGGTGCGCTATTCGCTATCCTTCTGGCGGTTGATCTTGCCCATGGCGCAGCTCACCAGAGAGGAGGCCTTGGCCTTCATGGATTCGATGCCATCGACGGAGCCCTTTTCCGGGTAGCCCATTTTCTTCAGGCGCAGGACGATATCGTCCTTGATGGTGCCATTGTCGGTGTCGATGGTGACAATGCCCTGATCCACATCCACCTGAATTTCGTGGATGTTGGGGTGATCCCTGAGATGTACCTCGATGGTGTTGGCGCAGCCGCTGCCCTTGATGTTTTCAACATCAAGCGAAAGCTTCATACACCGGCTCCGGTGCGTTCGATCTTGTGCAGCACCTGCTGCACGATGTCGCCCTCACGGTAGTTGGAAGGCTGGCTCATCATGTCGTCGTAGGCGCGATCACGCTCCTCAACGGTGGAATACCAGCGGTAGCTTTCCCAATCCTTCCCCAGCAGGTGGTCCTTGTTCATGGTGCTGTCCTCGGGGAGTGTGATGCGGATGCCGAATTGTTTCATTGTTGCAAACCCTGCCACTTGTGAAGTTGTGGCTATTGTATAGGGGAATGCCGGAACTGCAATGCGCAGATGGCCGGGCGGTGGGGTTTCCAGCCGTGGCCCGCCCGCCTGCGACACCTGCAGGTATTCATAGTAGACTACAACGTTTGTCACAAACCCTGGATCCAGTCATGCCTGAATATCGCTCCCGCACTACGACACATGGTCGGAACATGGCCGGCGCCCGCGCCCTGTGGCGGGCCACCGGAATGAAAGACGACGACTTCAACAAGCCGATCATCGCCATTGCCAACTCCTTTACCCAGTTCGTGCCCGGTCACGTCCACCTCAAGGACATGGGCCAGCTGGTTGCGCGGGAGATTGAAAAGGCCGGTGGCGTTGCCAAGGAGTTCAACACGATTGCGGTGGACGACGGTATCGCCATGGGCCATTCCGGCATGCTCTATTCACTGCCGTCGCGGGAGATCATTTCCGATTCGGTGGAGTACATGGTCAATGCGCACTGCGCCGATGCGCTGGTCTGCATCTCCAACTGCGACAAGATCACCCCGGGCATGCTCAATGCCGCATTGCGCCTGAACATTCCGGTCATCTTCGTCTCCGGCGGGCCGATGGAATCCGGCAAGGCGTTGATGCATGGCAAGGAAGTGCATCTGGATCTGGTGGATGCCATGGTGTCGGCGGCCGACCCCAACGAGACCGATGAAGACGTGATGACCATGGAGCGTAGCGCCTGCCCCACCTGTGGTTCCTGCTCCGGCATGTTCACGGCCAACTCCATGAACTGCCTGACCGAAGCGCTGGGGCTGTCACTGCCTGGTAATGGCACGTTGCTGGCGACCCATGCCGATCGCGAGCGGCTGTTCAAGCAGGCGGGCCACGTGATTGTCGATCTGGCGCGTCGCTATTACGAAGGGAATGATGACTCGGTGCTGCCACGCTCCATCGCCAGCAAGCGGGCCTTCGAAAATGCCATGAGCCTGGATATCGCCATGGGCGGATCGACCAATACCATCCTGCATCTGCTGGCTGCCGCCAGTGAAGCCCATGTGGATTTCACGATGGATGACATCGATCAGCTGTCGCGCAAGGTGCCCCACCTCAGCAAGGTTGCCCCCTCCACCCAGCTCTACCACATGGAAGACGTGCATCGTGCCGGGGGCATCATGGCGATTCTTGGCGAGCTGGATCGCGCAGGATTGCTGCACAGTGATGTGCCGACCGTACATGCCACCAGCATGGCCGAGGCGCTGTCACAGTGGGATATCTGCCTCACTGATGATGAAGAACGGCAAACCTTCTTCAAGGCCGCGCCCGGCAACGTGCCCACGCAACAGGCCTTCAGCCAGAACAAACGCTGGCAAACGCTGGATAAGGATCGTGAAAACGGCTGCATCCGCGACCTGGCCCATGCCTACAGCAAGGATGGTGGTCTGGCCGTGCTCTATGGCAACATCGCCGTCGATGGCTGCGTCGTCAAGACCGCTGGCGTTGATGAATCCAACCTCGTTTTTTCGGGGCAGGCCAGAATCTTTGAATCGCAGGATGATGCCGTCCGAGCCATTCTCGACGATGATGTCGAAGCCGGTGATGTCGTCATCATCCGCTACGAAGGCCCCCGCGGCGGCCCCGGCATGCAGGAAATGCTTTACCCCACCAGTTACCTCAAATCCAAGGGACTCGGCAAAGCCTGCGCACTCATCACCGACGGCCGCTTCTCTGGAGGCACCTCCGGCCTCTCCATCGGCCACGTCTCCCCCGAAGCCGCAGAAGGTGGTGCCATCGGCCTGGTAGAAGAGGGCGACACCATCGATATCGATATCCCCAACCGCAAGATCAGCGTCCGCATCAGCGATGACGAAATGGCCACCCGCCGCGAGCAGATGGAAGCCAAAGGAAAAAAAGCCTGGAAACCAGCCAACCGTGATCGTGTCGTCAGCGCCGCATTGAAGGCCTATGCCGCAATGACGACATCGGCATCCAGAGGCGCGGTGCGGGACGTGAGTCAGTTGGAGAAGTAGGGATGAAAGGGCGCGAGATCTGACAGCCACTTCTGGATGCCGGTGCCGGCCGGTATCCAGGGAGTTGAGGTGTAGTGATGGTGAAGCAAACAGCTATAGCCCTTGGTAGGTATTCCTGATGAACAAATTGTCGCCATCAACGTTGAGGATTTAAATCCACCTTACCAAAGGGGGCGCTACCCTTTTCCGGCTTTTCGTTGGGCGCATCGTCCCTTCTTTGCCCAACACGGGAATGCGCTTACTATTGCAACGATGAATATTCCTGACTGGCCATATGGTTATCTCGATTACACATCCCTTTTCGGCGGATACCAGCGCTGGTATTTCAGAGCTATAGAAGAATCCCATAGCCGTTGTTGAACAGGGTGGTGGCGCGTCCGTGGCTATCTTAAACCCATCTTATTCATGGTTGCGGCTAAAGCCTGTGATAAGTAAATGAAAACCATGACAAACCCTTGGCAGTCCCGTTTCACCCAGATGGTGAGAGGCTTCAGCCTATCACGGCCCTGGCTTGTTCTGACACGCCTGCGCTTGCGCTTCACTCAAGTTGTAGCGATTGCTACAAATTTCGTTCCAGAGCGGCGCCCAGACGCATCAGTCCAGCGCCAGGATCCACGATCCACCATGAATAAGACGGGTTAAATCGAAATAAACCAGTTTTCTATGCCGCTTCTGCACTCCCTCTGCCAGGACAGATGTCATCCGACTGGAATTGGATTTGAAAAGAATTCTGAGGTGCAGGAGAGCGTAACAAATGGGTTATCCAGGAGGGTGAATAACTTTGCCACCTTTGGTGCGTTGGCGTATTGAAAATTGATGAAGCTGACGATCAGTTATTATTGCGGGTAATTCAAAGCCAATAAATACTAAAAAGACTGATGCCTGGATTTTGAATCCGGAAAATATTCCGTGTAGTCCTTTAAGGCTGCTCTATGTGGCTGTTAATTACCCGCTAAGTATGGGGGATTAAGTTTAATGCATTATGGTCTTGCCCGGCACGAGGGCGGGACTGGCTGAAGCATGAATGCGGCATGGAATATCATTGCGAGAGGAAAGTTTCTTATGGCTCCATTACAACTGTCGGATCAATCACATTTATGGATAACACCAAGTTCCCCAGCGACACCTTCTGT
>CAYTPO010000035.1:0-16940 GCA_964439815.1 uncultured Thiotrichales bacterium | reverse complement strand
CCTGTACCGCCCACATGCGACCAGACTGTTGTCAACTGAGCAGGTTCTGGCAAACCGTCATCACTGACGGTGGCATCCAGCGCAACCGCCACCTCTGGTAGCGTGAGGACAGTATCTTCGCCGGCATCAACAACCGGGGCCTGGTTATTCCCCCCCGTATACTCGATATGCAGTAAGGGAGCCGCCGCGGCATCCCCATTCCAGGATTCAGCCACCCGAGTACCCGAACCGGAGACAATCAATGTGATCGCATTTCCTGCAGCCCAACCCGTGCGAGATACGACCTCCTGAATCGGACCTGACAAATCCGGAGTTTTCTGTGCCGGTCCTGCTTCGCCTACCGTCGTCCAGTCGGGTGGTACCCAGCTGGTGCTGGCTACAGTTCTGGGCAGTCCGGAAATACCATACTTCGTCGTCTTGAAGGGGTTTGTATCATCTGCGGCCGCCGCATCGATGACAAGCGATGTCGCAACCGTCGATTTTTCATCTGCAGCAAATTGTATCCAGGCACTGGTAACCGTTGCCCCCTGCGGTATTATCAGCCCCGCAAAACGCAATCCGACAGTCAGTTTCTGGCCCTTTTCATACACCATATCGAGGTCAGCACTGCCCCGTAGCACCCTGCCATTGGCCTTTTCTTCCGCATCATCATAGCTTTGCGAGATTCTCACATTGATAACACCCGCCTGGGCCACAGACACCATGGCGAACATCATGATCATTCCAGCAAACCAACGACTCAAACCTGCACTATTCCTGTCCGGGAATACTTTCATTACTTCTTCCTCATTTTTTTTTCGGGGGGTTGCAGGTAATCTGCTGCGTTGCATCCTCACTACAGAGAAGCAAATGCACGCAACTGCCCTACGTTTTTATGTGACAGACATCACACTTTTTAGTTCAAGATTACTTTTCTCCGATTCAAACGAAGCAACCATCCGCTGCAGACACAGGCATGTTGAGCAGAGTTTTCACGGCAAAGAAACCTGCAGTAACAGCATATACAAAGGGGGAGACATGCCTTGGTGCCTGGTGAACGGCGTTCCCGCAAGGAGGAGAGCCGGCGTAAGGGGCAGGTCATGAAAGAAAGAATGGATGGATCGGGTAAACCCGATCTGGAGAACAGCAATCGGGGAAGGAAAAGCGCTCGGCCCGCCCTACGACACGCGATGATGCGATATAAACCAACCGTATCCACATGGATACCGCCAAACTGAACTCGTACGAACTTATGTGGCTTTTACTCCATCAAACCTAATTTGATGGTAACTGCTTGCCGAGTAGTTATTAACCCGTCTTATTCATGGTGGATCGCGGATCCTGGCGCTGGACTGGCGCGTCTGGGCGCCGCTCTTGAACAAAATTTGTAGCAATCGCAACAACTTGAGTGAAGCGCAAGCATAGGCGTGCCAGAACAAGCCAGGGCAGTGACAGGCTGAAGCCTCTCACCATTTGGGCAAAACGGGACTGTCAAGAGTTTGTCATTGTTTTCATTTACTTATCACAAGGCTTCAGCCGCCACCATGAATAAGACGGGATAAGGGTAGTTTTTTGATCCGCTGTGGAATCAAGCGCTTGCGCCAGAAACAGCAAACCCCGAGTTCAGATTCCGATGAGCCTCAGCGTTGAACAAACACCGGCAACAGCCGTGACTGCAGGCGCTGCAGCCGCGGATCAGAGAAGATTCTGTCAGATCGCATACTGAAATCGCCCTCCTCGGGACCTACTACAACAATCACCTGCTCAACCTGATCCGAGAATATCTCCGCTTCTGTAGCAACACCCACATTTCGGGTTACGACAAAAACCAAATCGAAATATTTTTTCAGGAGCACCAGCAAGGAAGGCACCACATCAATCACTTTCATTGCCAGGCGGTCATCAATAAAATCGCCACGCGCCAGCAAGGTGACATGGGTGCGAAAATCAGTCTGCAGTGCTTTAGTGAGCGTACTCGACTTGTTGAGGATTTCGGCAATGCCTGGAGCAGGCTCCCTGCCAAAGGCATGATGGACATCCGACTCTCCACGACTCAAATCAACCAGCACCACCCGCCTTCCCTTGTAAGCATTGAGCGCGGCCAGTGCGGATGCGACCGAGACCTTGTCACCAACATTGTTCGCACCAGTAATCAGCACAACCTTCGGCCCGCCATTCTTCAATCGCTTCATCAGATTGCCATTCAACTCGCCAATAGCTGCGGCAAACCTTGATTTCTGTTTCATCAAGACCTCGCTGGCAGGGACGATATTGTTGCCATCGCCCGGTATGGGGATGGCAACCGGCGTGCGCCGCCTGGATTCTCCGCCGACAGGAATCAGGTTGAGACGACTGCGCCTGCTGCGTTTGGCCTTGCTCCCTGAAGCATCCTCCACCAGGGATCCAGCTGAATCAGGCACAGCTGAAGCATCCATCAATGTCCTTCCTGTCTGCCTCCCCGTCACTACCGGGTTCAGGGACTCAGCCAGGAATGCGGTAAGCAATCCGAGCAGCAATGCACCTGTCACAGTCAGATACAGGATATGGCGCTTTGTCGGAAAGACGGGCCCGGCGGGCGCATAGGCAGGAGAAATCACACTGATGCTTTTTTCAACTTCCAGGTCGCGTGCCTGCGCACCGAGTTGTTTCGATCTTTTCAGCAAAGAACGAAACAATTCTCGCAGAGATTCCGCTTCCAGCTCCAGTTCACGCAAACCACTCCCGGCACTTTCGGCAAGCGCTATCTCTTTTTCCAACCCGTCGATACCCTGCTGCAACGAGTTCACCTTTTGCTGCTCGACCGCCACCTTGTCTTTCATCGAGCGGGAGAGATAGCGCAGCTCCCGGTTGATACTGGTGCGCAAATCGGCAACCTGGGATTTCATGTCGATCATGGCCGGGTGTAGCGGGCCATACTCATTTCGCATCTCACTAATCCGATTACTCAGCTCAACTTCCTTTTCACGAAACCTGCGCACCAGCGGAGAATCCACGGCAGCCCCTACTGCGGCCATATTGCCTGCCCGGATCAATGCATCGATCTGCCGCCAGCGAGACTCGGCCTTCTCGGCCTCCGCTTTGGCCAGTACCAACTGTCCATTCAGCGTACCAACCTGCCGTGCCTTCATTGTCACGCCAACATTGTCCGCCAACCCATTGGCCTTCTTGAAATCACTGAGACGCTTTTCCGCCGCCAGCAATTCATTCCGTCGCCGTTCAAGTTCACTAGCGACATGCTGCTTTTCACTGGCAAACAATGCACCTGTCTGCTCACCCTTGAGTTGACGGAATGTATCAATGACCAGGTTGACCACGCGAGTGGCATAACGAGGGCTGTCACTGCGATAGCTGATATCAATGACTGAAGATCCAGGAGCCCGGGAAACCTCCAGGTTCTTCAGAAACCGGGATACCCGACGTGGAGAAACCGCGACAGCATCACCCTGCTCCGATGTCGATGATTCAGGCTCGGAATCAAGCCCCTGTATGACGCGCAAGGCAAGCCGTCGGGAGCGAAGCAATGCCACATCCTTGCCAGCACTATTGGGATCTGCCCTTGGAGCCTTCCCCTTGGTCGCCACGCCCGGAGGCGCCTCGACGCTGATGACCCCCGTTGAAACGAATTCAGGTTGTTTCAACAGCGACAGCAGGATCCCCGATAACAGGACCAACCCCATGACGGTCAATACGGAAGGCCAGTGCGATCGCAGCACCAACCCGATTCCCCGAAGGTTCAGATCATCTCCAAAAGGTGCTTGCGACACTGAAGCATTCGACCAGGAATCGATGGCCGCGGCGGACCCTGATGGAGTCATATTCTTCGCTAAGAGATTACGCATTTGTTTTTCTCTATTGTTGTTATCGAATCCGCCGTTCTGATACAAAAGCCTAGGAGCCTGTCCGAGAATAGGAAGCCTACTGCGGAAAAGCCATTTTGGCCCTTTTCCCCCCTGATTTTCGTCAAATATAACCAATATTCTCCTCAAATCAGTGAAAAAAATGCCCTAAAATGGCTTTCCCTCGCTACGACTACTATTCTCGGACAGGCTCCTAGCATCAAGCCCCGCGGGCTCCCAAGGGTAGGCACCCCGATGAAAAGCTGATTCACAAAGCCCGTGATTGCAAACATCTCGGCGTATTCGTCTTTCGGCCCATATCGGTATCTTTTCGTGCTCGCTCGGCCACATGCTTCCTCGCGGTGCACGAAAATGCCCTGATCCGAACCCCATACCAAACGCACTGAGTAACTACAACATGCAACCCTCACCTGTCAGAAAAACCGCTCCCTCATGATAATGATCCCATCTTATTCATGGTGGATCGTGGATCCTGGCGCTGGACTGGTGCGTCTGGGCGCCGCTCTGGAGCGAAATTTGTAGCAATAGCTACAACTTGAGCGAAGAGCAAGCGCAGGCGTGTCAGAACAAGCCAGGGCCGTGATAGGCTGAAGCCTCTCACCATTTGGGTGAAACGGGACTGCCAAGGGTTTATCATTGTTTTCATTTACTTATCATAGGCTTTAGCCGCCACCATGAATAAGACGGGATGATATCTCCCGGTTCGACGCGCGCGCCAACAGCAGCTTTCAGCTTCTTTCTCGCCACGCCCCTGCCACGTTCGATAAACACCTTGTCCTTCCTTGCACAAGGAGCGAATCCCCCGGCCATGACAACGGCATTCAGCACAGACATACCCTCGACATAGGGATAATCCCCGGGTTTCCTTACCTCACCCATGATATAGAACGGGCGATATCCGAGTAATTCCACAGTAACCCGGGGATTGACGAGGTAGTCTGGTTGCAGGCGATCAGCAATGACCTCTGCCAGTTCTTGGGTGGTAAGGCCTCGACTTTCGATGCCGCGAATCAGGGTAGTTCCACTTCCCCGTTGCCCGCCACCGTATATTGTCCGGATAACGCTTCGTGGCCAAATACGGTAACCTGCAGCTTGTCTCCGACACCTAGAAGGCTGTCCACAGGGCAGATGGAGAGAGGAATAACAGCATCGACAGAATCAGGGCCCAGACACTCCGATCTACCTGCATGCGTAAAACACCTCCCACAACTGTTGAGGAGGTTTGACCTCTTTTTTTGAGATAAGTTTACTTTTTTTGTAGTACCGCCAGCACTATTGTGAGATGGATCACAAAATCCTGTCGGTATTCGATGCAGTTCATCACAGATTCTCGACCTCCCACGCCACCTGCCGAACTTTTGTACCCGCCCCGCAACTAATGCTGGTGTACGGTCCCGACTCCCCCTTTACGAGAAAGCCCTGACTATGACATTGTTGAGCAGCACGACCAAACCCCGCTTGATGAAAGCAGCACTCAACACGCTGTACTATCCTCAGCTCTATCGCCTGCTGCAACCCGGTTGGCAAGGCGTCGGTGCCGTATTCACGCTCCACCATGTCAGCAAGACACCAACTGACAGTTCGGCCTTTGCACCCAACCGCATCCTGGACATCACCGCCGATTTTCTCGATCAGACATTGACCTTGGTACGCCAATCGGGTTACGACATCATCACACTGGATGAAGTCCGGCGACGCCTTGTAGAGAAGGATTTTTCGCGAAAGTTCGTCAGCTTCACTCTCGACGACGGCTATCTCGACAACTACCTCAATGCCTACCCGGTATTCAGGAAACACAACGCACCCTTTACCATTTACGTGGCAACCGCCTTTCCCAATGGCGATGCGATACTGTGGTGGGAGTTGCTGGAAAGAATCATAGCCGGGCAAAACCGAATCGACATCGATCTCGATGGCCATCCTCAGGTCTTCGAGACCACTTCCACGATAGCCAAGTATCAGGCTTGGGACACCATCTACAAGCAACTGCGCAAGATGCCGGAGCAACAGCAACGAGCCATGATTGGCGTCCTGGCAAAACAGTACGGTATGGATGCACACCAACACTGTGTCGAACACTCGATGGACTGGGAGATCCTGCAGACGCTGGCCAATGATGACCTGGTTACCATTGGCGCCCACACAATCAACCATTTTGCGCTACGCAAACTGCCTGCCGACAAGGTGATCGAAGAGGCCTTGAACTCACGTGACGAATTGGAAAGACGCCTTGGCAAAAAGCCCCGGCACTTCTCCTATCCCTATGGCGATCCCGGTTCAGCCGGCCCCAGAGAGTTCGAAATCATAGAAGCATTGGGCTTCGACACTGCCACCACGACACGCAAGGCCATGCTCTACCCCGAGCATGCCCGGCACCTGACAGCGCTGCCCAGAATCTCTCTCAATGGAGACTACCAGTCAGATCACTTTACCCGGCTGTTTCTGTCGGGTGCTCCTTTTGCACTGAGCAACCGTTTTCGCAAAATGAACGTCAGTTGACATGATTTGCCAGTACTCCATCAAACCTCATTGAACTCGTCTTATTCATGGTGGCGGCTAAAGCCTGTGATAAGCAAATGAAAACAATGACAAACCCTTGGCAGTCCCGTTTCACCCAAATGGAGAGAGGCTTCAGCCTATCACGGCCCTGACTTGTTCTGGCACGCCTGCGCTTGCGCTTCACTCAAGTTGTAGCGATTGCTACAAATTTCGCTCCAGCGCGGCGCCCAGACGCACCAGTCCAGCGCCAGGATCCGCGATCCACCATGGATAAGACGGGTTGAATGGAGTGCCAGCGACTCCAGGACATCACTCTCTCAGCCTGTCGTACACCATGATACCCGGACGCCTCGGCGTATCGGGTTCATCACCCATCAACAAGCGCTTTAACTAGCGCTTTCCGGAACCAGCCGGGTGATCCTGTTCAATCCGAGCCTCCCGGCAAAACCCCGCATCAAATTTCCCGCAACACAAGGAACTTTCTCTCAGCCTACCGGTCGAATCCGCTGTAGATAAATATCTCTCCTTTCAATGAAGGAGATATTCCGGTTCAGGCAGACATAGATCCAGAGGCTTTTCAATGTACAAAGAGGTAGTGAAAAAGGAAGATTACAGCAAACACTCAATACGCATTCAGGAACCTTTCGTGGTTGGCATCATTGGGTTGATCGATTTTCTGCTGATCGTGGCGCTTGGTGCCATAACCTATTACTTCTATCCCGGCTGGGATAGCGAACGGAATACATTCTATTTCTCCACCATATTCTTCACAGCCGCAGTCATCGTTTCCAGCCTGCGAACAACGCATTGCTATGATCTTGAAAACCTTCGTTTTCAGGAAAGCAAGATTCGTCGCCCCATTGGCATATTCTCCCTCGTCTTCCTGGTCACGATATCACTGGGTTTCATCTTCAAGATATCCGACGAATTTTCACGTATCTGGGTGCTGCTCTGGCTGAGTACCTCCATCATCGCCTTTTCTGTTTCACGGGCTTTGCTGGAGCCTGTTATCAAATCTCTTGTCGGACGAGGCCATCTTATCAGAAACATAGCCGTTGTCGGAGGCGGTAAACAGGGTGAATACTTTGTCCGTAAACTGAAGGAAAATGCCTATCCATGGATCAGGCTCGTGGGAGTTTATGATGATCGTAGTTCACGCATATCCTCATCCATTCGGAAAAGCATTGGCGTATCTGGAAATACAACCAAACTGATCAATGATGCCAGAACCGGAAAAGTTGATGATATCGTTATCGCCCTTCCCTCTGACCATATCGAACGCATTCAGGAAATCGTTGACAAGCTCGAGGTTCTGCCAAACAACATCAATCTGAGCCCGAATATTTCCAGCATGGTGTTTAACCAGACAAACCATCGTGATTATGGTGGCATGCAACTGTTGAACCTTCGAAGCCGACCAATGGAAGGCTGGCGCCAGTTCGTGAAGTTCATGGAGGACAGAATCATTGCGCTGCTGATCTTCCTGATGATCCTTCCGGTAATGGCCATTATCGCCATACTGATCAAACTCGATAGCCCAGGCCCCATACTGTTCACCCAGAACCGCTATGGCTTCAACAACAAATTGATCAAGGTCTACAAGTTTCGCTCCATGTACAGCGACCAGTCCGACAGCAATGCTGAAAAACTGGTAACTCGCAATGATTCACGAATCACTCGGCTTGGTGCATTCCTGCGCCGGAGCAGTCTGGATGAATTGCCCCAGTTTCTCAATGTCCTCAGGGGTGAGATGTCAATTGTCGGACCACGACCACATGCACTCAAGGCCAGTGCTGCCGGACGGCTCTATGACGACATCGTCGACGACTATGCGAAGCGACACCGCGTCAAGCCAGGTATTACCGGCTGGGCACAAATCAATGGCTGGCGCGGAGAAACCGATACGGAAGAGAAGATACAGAAACGGGTTGAGTACGATCTGGAATACATTGAGAACTGGTCACTGATCCTCGACCTCAAAATAATTGCACAAACTGCCTTTGGCGGGTTTTTTGGGAAAAATGCATACTGATCAGGGAGATACACCTGAATCCGAGATGTAGGCGGATAGGGATGGTACAAGATATTGGTTTCACAGTGGGTTCGGGAAACCCTGTCTCGGCCCATAGGCCAAGCGGGTATTATTTGAGCCGCTGTGGAATCATTCGTTTGTGCCAGTCACCACATTCGAGCCTCGGGTTCGGGATTCACTAACAGCCGGGCTAACAGATTGCTGAAAAACACTCAGGTGAACAAGGAGCCAGGAAAAGCACATTTTACAAGGCGTAAATGAATAACATAAATCCGGTTTTATCAATCGGAGCGTGCGGCAGGGGAGTTTTCAACAGACTGCAAAAAAACCAACTACCCGGCTATCATGATATTGGGTACTTACATGAATAATAAAACATGGCGCTTATGGGGAACACCAAAGCTGGTGCTTACCAGTCTACTGCTTGCTTCTCTTCAGTCTATACTCTCTCCGGCCCAGGCTGGAACGATTACGCTGCAACTCAGCAACGCAGCAGTCAACCAGTGCCTCAGCGAAAACGGCTCTGCTGTCTCTGTGGACAATTGCCAGACCGGTACCGCCTCGCAAACCTGGAAATATAACACTCGCAAGAAAACACTGGAGAGCAACTCCGGGCAGTGCATAGACGGTAAGAGTCGCAACAATGATGTCATACTGAAAAGCTGCAGCGGTAAAAAGGAACAGCAGTGGCGCCGCGACACATCGGCCAATACCTACAAGAACGCTCGTACTGGCCAATGTCTGACCCTGACCAACTCCCAGCCTCTGGGTATTGTCGGCAGTGCCAGCTGCGATGGTGCAACCAATCAGCAATGGCCGGTTTTTACAGCACCACCTCCGTCCGAAACCGATTCGCTCGTCAATGGCGCACATGGACAGTGCCTCAACTCGGGCAGTGATCCGTTTGTGGATGTGCGCAGCTGCAATGACTCAAGCATCCAGAAATGGGTTTATAACAGCAATACCCGGCAACTGATCTCAACGGCAAACAAGTGTGTTGCAGCCAATAATGCCTTCAACCTGGTCACCCAGGAGTCCTGTTCCAGCAGCACAACGCAGCATTGGACACGGGATATCATCAACAACAATCTGATCAATACGGCTACCGGGCAATGTCTGGATGTATGGGGGGGTGAACTCGACAATGAGGTGGGCGTATGGACCTGTGACGGTTCTGCCCGACAGAACTGGAAATTTGCCAATGAAGTGACGCCACCACCTTCCGGCGACAGCACCAATATCGTCAACCTGGCTCAGGGGCAATGCATGAATACCGGTGTCTCCGGAGAGGTCAATGCCCGGGATTGCGATACCAATGCCTTGTCGCAACAATGGATTTTCAATGCCACAATCGGCACCCTGACCAACACCCAGGGACTGTGTGTCGACGCAGCAACACCACTCGATCTCGTTGCCCTCGCAAGCTGTAATGCCGCCGCATCACAACAGTGGCACTATGACGCCATCACCAAGAACTATATCAACGCTGCCAATGGACAGTGTCTCGATGTCTGGGGAGGCGCCCGGGACAATGAAATTGGCGTCTGGATCTGTGATGACAGTGCCCGGCAGCAATTCGAGAAATACGCTTCCACCCCACCACCGGGGGAGGATGCCTGGCCCTCGATGAATCTGCGGTTCAATGGTCGCGATATTGCCGTCGATGATGCAGGGAAAAGGCTTTTCTATTCCATGGATACCGGCTACGAGGTGCCAAAAAGCTGGTCTGTAACCACCACCTACAATACTGCATCGCCCTTTACACTCAAGGCGCAGGGGCAATCTCTGATTAATGGCGGTACCACAACCCTCGCCAATATATCCTATGGCACCAGCATCAGGGTTCAACGCTACCAGAATGGTACGCTGAAGGATGAGTATGATCTGATCTTCACCAATCTGCCCATCATCCAATTGACTGCCAGCCTGATTACCGACGAGCCAAAACGTGAGGGTACCTTCCAGCTATCCAGTGGGGAATTCACCCAGAACACCGCAACGCTGAAAATGGGAATCGAGACCCGTGGTTCAACCTCCCAGGTCTATCCCAAGAAGAGCTTCAGCATCCAGCTGGGCAAGGACAGCGACTGGACCGATGAACTCAAGTTGAAGCTGTTGGGTATGCGCAAGGACGGTGACTGGATTCTCGACGCCACCTATCGTGACACCACATTCGCCCGCAATATCGTCAACCACGATATCTATCGAGAAATTCACCCCTACGTCTATATCGATGCCGACGGCAACCCGGCAGGACAGCCCAGCATCAAGGGCAAACTCGTCGAACTCATCCTCAACAACAGCTATCACGGGGTCTATGTACTTTCTGAAAAGGTCGACAGGAAACTGCTGGGGCTGAAGAAGATATCCGTACCCGAGGATGCCAACGGTAACAAACTGTGGGATCAGGTGGATTTTTCCCTGCCGGCCAATGGTTCGGTGCTCTACAAGGCATCCTATGAAGAGGCCGCCTTTCTCAACTTCGGCACCTACCGCATCGGCTATGAACAGAAATACCCGAAACCCGATTCGGAAGCAGAGCGCTGGGAACCGCTTGACAACCTGGCCGATCTCATAATCAACGGTAGCGATACCCAGTTCATCGCGCAAATCGGCAATCTGATGGACATGGACAGCCTGGTCGACTACTGGGCATTGGTACTTGCCGGCCAGGCACAGGACAACACACAGAAGAATTTTTATCTTGCCAGGAATGAAATCGGGAAATTTGCCATCATCACCTGGGATTTTGATGCAACATTCGGGATGTTCTGGGATGGTTCAGCCGATGATAGCGCCAACTGGTTCTTCCCCAGTGCGGAAAACAGGCTTTTCCATCGGCTTCTCACGCTACCGCAAACAGGCTTCAATACCCGACTCAAGACACGCTGGTCAGCATTGCGCGGCTCGCTGTTCAGCCCGGATGCCCTGGCAGCCAGGTTCCAGCAATACATCGATCAGACCACACTCGGTGGTGCTCGGCAGAGAAATGCTCAACGCTGGCCAGGTTCCGGCGGTGCCGGCATCAACAACCCGGAACTCGGTACCGCGGCCTATATCCGCAACCTGCTGGCAGATCGACTGGACTTCGTGGATGGCGAGATCAGCGCATTGCCATAACCCCATCAAAGAGGATACTCCGCACTTGAGGGGGGTCACCACCATGGCGACTCCCCTCCTCCAAGGCCAGGCTGCCCGACTACGGTAATGTTTTTCATCCATACGGGCATCGATCCCGGTCCCGGGGAGGCGGAGACAGTAATTCTGGAGAAGACTCCCTTTATGAGCATTGCAATACTTGCCACTATTATCGGAATCGCAATTCTGGAATGTACCATCGCTGCAAGACGTTAGCCCGTCTTATTCATGGTGAATAGCGGATCCCGGCGCTGGACTGGTGCGTCTGGGCATCGCTCTGGAGCGAAATTTGTAGCAATATCTACAACTTGGGTGAAGCGCAAGCGCAGGCGTTCCAGAACAAGCCAGGGCCATGATAGGCTGAAGCCTCTCACCATTTGGGTGAAACGTGACTGTCAAGGGTTTGTCTTTGTTTTCATTTACTTATCACAGGCTTTAGCCGCCACCTTGAATAAGACGGGGTTAATCGTTGCATCGTAACTACTCAGCTAGGAGCCTGACGGATTTAACCGTTTGAAGCGGAAGTCACTGGGGGCGAATTGAATCAGCTTATCGTGTGAGGAAAATAGCAGGGCTATTTGACGAGCGCGACAAGCTGAGTTGATCACCATCCAGGGATTTTGCACCCCAAGGGAACTTCCTGCGGGCGCAGCCAAATGGTGTTGACTCCGACAGGCTCCTGGGAGGCTGTCCGAGAATAGGAGTCGTAGCGAGGGAAAGCCATTTTAGGGCATTTTTTTCACTGATTTGAGGAGAATATTGGTTATATTTGACGAAAATCAGGGGGGAAAAGGGCCAAAATGGCTTTTCCGCAGTAGGCTCCCTATTCTCGGACAGGCTCCTAGTAGTTCACACAAGCAGTAGCTGCGTAAGACGTAATAACTCCTCCGTGGCTCAAAGTGGAACCGAGAGCTAGTATCCATCTCTGCGGATAAGCCGTGGCATCAGGTATTAATTAACCATCCAACAGAACCCGTATATCCAGACCAATGAACAAAACCTATACAATGGGACAGGGCGAAACCCTTGAGCGCCGACTGCCCTGGCTAATGCTGTTCCTGATGTCGATCAGCTCGATCGTGATGATCGAGCCCTCACCCTTCGACCTGCTCTCATTGCTGGCACTAGCCGTATTGGCATTCAAGGGGCTGAGAATTCCGCGCGGGATGGGGCTGGTGCTTTTTTACATCGGCCTCTTCATCCTTGGCAATATCTTTTCCTTCGTCGATGTCGAGAATTTCGCTGACGCATTACGGTACATGGCGGTTTCGATCTTTCTTTTCCTGATCTTCCTGCTCTTTGCCTGTCTCATCTATCAGGATCCACAACGCATGCTGCCAGCCTTCTGGAAAGGCTACTGCATTGCGGCCCTGATCGCTTCCGTAACCGGTATTCTGGCCTATTTCGGCCTGTTACCCAATGCTGAGGACTTCATGCGCTATGGTCGGGCAAAATCCTTTTTCAAGGATCCCAACGTCTATACCCCGTTTCTGATCGCTCCAATATTCTACCTGGGCCTGCGCTTTACCGATACACGAGGGCTTGCGAGACTTCTTCTCGGGGCTGCCTTCATGATCTGTGTTCTGGGGTTTCTCGTCGGTTTTTCCCGTGGCGCCATTGGCAATCTGGCCATCGCCGCGTTGATTTTCTTTGCGCTGAAATTCTCGCTCAAACCAACACTTACCCTGTTCGTCAAATATGTCGTCTATGGATCGATCATGCTGCTGGCATCCGTTGTTTTCATTATTGCCGCATTGCAGACGGAAAAGGTTGGCAGCATGCTGGAAGAGAGAGCCAAACTCGTACAGAGCTACGACACCGGGAGTGGCGGCCGCTTTGACATACAGAAAAAGACGCTGGTACAGGGGTTGTCCGACCCACTGGGTTTGGGACCGGGTGAGGAAGTTCTCGAATTCGGCATAGAGCCTCACAATGTCTACCTCTATATCCTCTCCGAGAATGGCTGGCTGGGGCTGATCGGATTTTCTGCCTTTATTCTCGCTGGCATCCGTATCGGCATCACCTGTCTGAATCGATGTCGGGATATATCGGACGAATTTCTGATTATCTTTACCGTCACCCTGGCCACCGCGCTACAAAGTCTGTTGATTGATTCCATCCACTGGCGACACCTTTTTGTACTGAATGGTGTGCTGTGGGGTTTTTCGCTGAACGCCTTGAGGTCGGTAGCGTTACAAACCGGTTATCAGAAGGATTCCGATCCCCTAATGACAAACCGGAACCCCGCCTGATACATGACCCCGCCTTATTCACGGTGGATCGCGTATCCTGCCGCCGGACTGGGATGGCTATTCCGGGGTGAAAATTGTGGCAATCTCTACAACTTGTATGAAAAGCATGCGCAGGTATATCAGAACAAGCTAGGGGCGAGATAGGCTGAAGCCTATCGCCGCTGGGGTGAAACTGAACTGCCGAGGGTTTGTAGTTTTGTAACCCCGCCTTATTTGTGGTGAATCACAGATCCTGGCGCCGGACTGCTGCGTCTGGGCGCCCCTCTGGACCGAAATTTGTAGCAATCGCTACAACTTGAGTGAAGCGCAAACGCAGGCGTGCCAGAACAAGCCAGGGCCGTGATAGGCTGAAGCCTCTCATCATCTGGGTGAAACGGGACTGTCAAGGGTTTGTCATGGTTTTCATTTACTTATCATAGGCTTTAGCTGCCACCATGAATAAGACGGGGTAACTATTCGGCAAGTAGCCAAAATCAAGTGTAACTGCTCGGATTGCCTTTGAGAGCCATCAGATCAAGGCGAAGAATCTGAGTTTGCAAGCGCAAATGACCATTTTTTACACAGAAATGATGGATTTCAGTGGTAAGCTGAGTCGTCATGTAATTGTTATCACTCACTTATCTCGGCCTTCAGCCACCTCCGTGATTAAGGCTGAGTAACATTATCCATTCTCATTTACATTTTCATTCGCTCTCTCGGAGACCAGTTCCTTTCTATCGCCTGGAATTACCGGACAGGCAATACTGGAATTAAACATTGAAACCCCAAACAAATCATTTCTTCATTCCCTGAAGCAAGGGAGCACCATTGTATTCAGAGCTGGAAATAGCAGACTGATAAACCTGTAACGTATGCATGACCATCATTTCCTGGCTGAACTCTCGTGCCTTTATTCTGGCTGCCTCGGCCATCCGCACTAGCAGCTCCCCGTCTTTGACTAGCCTTGTTACCTTGTCAGCAAGCTCTGAGACATCATCCTGCTGAGGCACCACATAACCATTTACACCCTGTTCTATGACGGTCCTGGCACCACCAACATCAGTAGCTATAATGGGCAAGCCCGCCGCCAACGCCTCCAGTAATACATATGGCATGGCTTCATACCGGCTGGTCAACGTATAGAGGTCGAATGCCGGCATAAACTCTTCACCCGACTTGTCAGGAAATACTGTTATATAATTTCGCACCCCCAATTGATCAATTAGTGCTTCGATACCGGCCGCAGTGTCTCCGGAACCCAGCAAAACCAAGTGCGTATCAAGCCGCCGTTCCTTCATCTCTTGTGCAAGATAGATAAATCGCTCTGCCGCCTTGGCCACACAAAATCGTCCAACAAATCCGATTACCCTGGTGCTTTCGGCTACACCGAGATTTGCGCGCACCCTCATCCGCGTCCGTGCCAGCTCATCTTCATCTCGAAGATTAACGCCATTGTGCACCATGCTGACCTTATGTGCCGGGAACCCCTTTTCAATGGCGTGTGTAGCTTCTCTTTCTGACACGGCAATTACCTTATCGGTAAACAACCTCACCAGAATCTTCTCAAGCATGCCAAAGACCAGCTTTTTTCTTGCCGAAAGCACTGGATTGAGGGTATAGAGTCCGTGCGGTGTATAGACACACGCTGCACCAGTTCCATAGGCAGCAATACGTCCCAGAGCACCACCCTTGGAGCTGTGACCATGAATGACGTCAAAAGGCCCGTGCAGTCGGATATAACGTCTGACCTGAAGAAAAGCCTTTATGTCGGAGAACCCCATCGAGCGCTTCATGACAATTTCCTGTACAGCAACACCACAGATTCCCTTTAGCCTCTGAATAAACGGCTTCTCTGCCCTGACAGGAGAATAGAGCACATGAACTTCATGCCCCAGGCTTGTGAGACCTTCTACCAGATCAAGAAGATGGCGCCCAGATCCACCTCCGCAGGTCTCAATTAACTGTAATTGTTTCAAACTAAACCCCCCAAGCCAATTGGTTCTATCTACATAATCCGGAAAACAGTTGTAATCCGTGACCCCCCAAAAAAAAACGGGTATATAGAGAACGGAAAAATAACAACCTGCAGTAAGGCGCTTTTATCGCCAACGGCAGAAAATCGATCTTTTTTTTTAAGGGCTGCTCACCAAACAACCGGATATCATCTCCCTTCCCACGTCATCCCAAAGTGACTCTATGTAGTATCTCCCCCCTCTTCTACTGACCGCTCTCTCGCTGCACATAAACTGGAAGCGTCCTATCCCTGGCTGAGGACAAGGTGGTATTGAGCACAATGGAGCTCAGTTTTGTATGAATTGACTGGTTCTGCTCGATCACCAGCAAAACCTGGTCAACCTCATCAAGAAACAGCTCTTTTTCAACCGCCACGTCAACATCCCTGGTTACCACATATACAATTTCGAAGTATCGCTTCAGCAACTTGAAAAGCGCTGGCGCCGCGGACAACAGTTTCTCGGATCCATCCTGATCAAGGAGTTCACCACGAGTAAACAGGCTGACATGGGTCCGGAAATCTGTTTGAAATGCCTTGAGTAATGAGGCCCGATTTTGCATCACCTCACTCATGCCAGGCGAAGGGTCAAGCGCGAAGGCATGGTGCAACTCCGCTTCGCCTCTGGACAGATCAACCAGTATTACCTTCTTCCCCTGAGCCGCATTGAGCGCAGCAAGTGCTGATGCCACCGAAACCTTGTCGCCCCGTTTTTTCACAGATGTCAGCAGAATGACACTTGGATCTCCGGATCCGATACGAAACTGTAATAGTTTATCGAGCCTTGCAATCGCAACGGAAAACCTGGAATTCTGCTTGCTCACCGTTTCCATGGCCGGAATAATCGTCATACCATCTCCGGGAATCGGAACATGGACCTCGTCAGCTGCAACAGGCTTTTCGGATGAATCGATAAAGCGCACCTCCTCCACATCGGATACGGTTTGACTTTTTCCGACTGCAGGTTCCTTCTGGTCTCTCACCGGAGTAGCAGGGAGGGATTGTTCAGGCAACAGAGAACGCGTCCCTGGCATTCTTACTCTGGGGTTTAGGTGTTCGGCAAAAAAAGCGGCCATCAAACCAAGAATCGATGCTGCCATGAAAGACAAAAGCATGATTTGCCCAGGTTTCGGGAAAACGGCCTCTACAGGAACAAACCCACGAGAAATAACAGTCAATGGATTGGAAAGGCT
>CAYTPO010000034.1:0-6914 GCA_964439815.1 uncultured Thiotrichales bacterium | reverse complement strand
GGGCTGGTTGTCGGCCTGGTGGGTATTGAGCCGGTTGTCGCGGGAAAAGCGGTATCGCAATCTGGACGAAGCAAAAGGCAAGCTGATCGAGGCACGTGAGGATTTCGAGCAGAGATCCCATGTTTACGAAGACTACTGGCTGGCAATGACCTGCATCGAATTCGATCTGCTGCAGGCATTGATGGACAACAATCTGCAGGAGCACTGGGAAAATCTGCTGCAGAGGTATCGGGATCAGTTTCGAATTGCCTCCTCGCCGCGTCAGATCAGCTCGTCGCTCGATACGCTGCGGTTCTATTCCACCATGCTTGCTGAAATGCCGCAGGCGGACAGGAAATTGCGTCAGCAGCTGGACAAATTGTTGCAGGCGTTGGAAAAGGGTGCTGCCTGAGTTGCTTCAGGCAGATTGCCGACAGGCTCCTGGGCCGTTGGGATGTCGTTGCCGCCATCGGAGGTAGGTGCCATTTTTCGGATTTGGGTTATACTCGAGATTCCCTTCCACACGCATCACCAGCAAGGTGACCACGAGTTTTTCTGATTCACCATGCACACCAATTGCTTACGCGTCTTTTTCGCGCCCAACTGTGGTTTCTAGGTTCAACGCGTTTCCTGCTGGTTTCAGCGCCCGACTTCCCGAGTGTTTCCCCAGCCCCTTTTCCGACAGGCCTCACCCTCTGGCTGTCAATGCTGCGGAACAGCTCATGGCTCGTCTGACGCAGATGTCGAATCGGATGCCGGTTGACGAAGGCAAGATGTTTGGTGTGCTGGTTGTGGTAAACGGGCAGGGCGTTCCGGGCTTTCTATCCGCTTTTTCCGGCATGCTGGATGGGCAGTGGCAGGTTCCCGGATTTGTGCCCCCGGTGTTCGATATGGATCGGCAGAAGAGTTTTCTTTCTGCCGGGGAGAGGGCGCTGGACAACCTGACTGCGGATTTATCCCGGCTGCAGGATGATCCCGGGCGGCTGAAGCTGCAAGCCGAATTCCATGATCTTGTGCGACAGCGGGATTGCGCACTTGAGGATTGCCGGCAAAAGCAGATTGCCAGCAAGGTAGCGCGCAGTCTGGCCAGAGAGGCATTGTCGGTTGATCCTGAAATCAGGGAGAAACAGCTGGCGCGTCTCTCCCGGGAAAGTCAGCAGGACAAGCGGGAGAAGCGCCGGCTGAGAAAAGAGTGGGATGAGCGTCTGGCTGCAGTACAAAAGCAGCTGGATGTATTCGATGATGAAATATCCAGACTGAAGCAGGTACGGCAGCAGTTGTCGCAATCACTGCATGACAAAGTATTTGCAAACTACCAATTGGCAAACAGACTTGGAGAGCAGCGAGGTGTTGCCGATTTCTTTAACCGGGGATTGCCGCCCGGCGGAACCGGGGATTGTGCCGGGCCCAAACTGATTCAGTATGCAGTGCGCCATGGCATGAAACCCATTGCACTGGCCGAGTTCTGGTGGGGGGCATCGCCTGCTTCGGGGGTACGCCACCATGGACAGTTCTATCCCGCTTGCCGGGGAAAATGCAAACCTATCCTGCCGTTCATGCTCAGGGGATTGCCATTGGAGTCGGCCCCGACACCTCCGCTGGTTGCGGCAGATGGCGTACTCGAAATTGTTCATGAAGATGATGATCTGATTGTGGTCGATAAACCTGCGGGATTATTGTCGGTACCTGGTATCGACATAAAGGACTCGGTGCTCGTTCGACTGCGGGAAAGATACCCGAATGCCACCGGCCCACTGCTGGTCCACCGTCTGGATCTCGCAACCTCAGGACTGTTGCTGGCGGCAAAAAATCGCGAAACCCACAAGCAGTTGCAGCGGCAATTCATCAAACGCAGTATCCGCAAGCGTTATATCGCCGAACTGGAAGGTGAATTGCAGGCTGATCAGGGTGTGATCGAACTGCCGCTCAGAGTTGATCTGGATGATCGTCCGCGGCAACTCGTCTGCGCTGCCTGGGGAAAGCCGGCGCAAACCCGGTGGGAAGTCATCTCGCGTCAATCGGGTCGAACCAGCGTATTTTTTTATCCGTTGACGGGACGAACGCACCAGCTTCGGGTCCATGCAGCACATCGTGATGGACTGGCAGCGCCCATAGTGGGTGATGAACTGTATGGTCGCCGGGCCGCCCGCCTGATGCTGCATGCCGAGGAAATCAGATTTCTCCATCCGGGTACAGGCAAGTGGCAGACCGTGCGGGCAGATTGTCCATTTTGAAGACGCCTTGCGGTGCTACTGCCAACCACTATTTTATGGCAACCCCGTGATCGGAAGGGTTGCCCCGCCGGGTGTCGTACGCCAATGGCACGGCCTACTGCCTCACTACTGGATCCCTATCGATCAAATCATTACCACCCCTTTCTTCTTGCGATAATAACGCAGCACAGCCACCTTGACCGCATCATTGAAAGCGAACCAGGATAGTGCATAGGCCCACATGAATGCGGCCCACTCCCAGCCAATGGGCGTCATCAGTCCGAAACCGTAGACGGCGATAATGGTGCCGATCACGCGGCTGGAAAAGGTGGCGCCGAACAGCGGCAGGGAGGGGTAGGGGCGTTTGAAAAACCAGTCATCGATACGTGTGTTGTAAATGGTGCCGTGACCCGCCACGACCAGCTTGGCAAAAAAGATCGACTGGACAAATTCGTGCGGCAGCTTCAGGTAGACCAATGCGTACCAGAACAGCAGGAATGAGGAGAGGACGCCGGCAACACCCAACCAGCCTGCCATGACCAGTACTTCGTGCATGTCCCATCTCACCGGGTTTTGTCTGACTTTTGTATTGTCGTAGGCAATGGCCAGAATCGGAATATCGTTCAGCAGCGCCAGCACGATTATCATGGTGGCGGTGACCGGGTAGAACTGGAAGACACCAATGGCCAGACCCATGAAAAAGATAATGCGGATGGTTTCGGCAATGCGAAAAATGGTATAGCTCTGCATCCGCTCGAAAGTGATCCGCGCCTGCTTGATGGCATCGAGAATGACGCTCAGGCCGGGGGCCATCAATACGATGTCGGCTGCCGCGCGGGCTGCATCGGTGGCACCACTAACGGCTATTCCCACATCGGCCTTTTTCAGCGCCGGGGCATCGTTGACACCATCGCCGGTCATGCCGACGATATGATCGGCCTTTTGCAATTCATCGACAATAAAATACTTGTCCTCCGGATAGACTTGTGCAAAACCATTGGCTTTTTCGATTTGTGCGATGATTTCCGACTCGTGTTTCCTGATGGTGCCGGGGGGCAGTTCGGTGGTCAGCAATTCCTTTTTCACATGCTTGACGATTTGCTCGACGGTTTGTGCAACCTCTTCATCGGAGACATCGGATTTCAGCGTTTTCAGCAGGGCTCTGGAAATGATGCGCGCCAGCAGCACATACTCTTCGGTGCTTTCACCCATCAGCTCGCGCACGTTTTCGATATTGTTGCCGATATCCAGCAGGCCAGCGATATATCTTGCGACTGCCAGGTTGTCGCCGGTGATCATCTTGGTCTCGACACCTTGCCGCTTGACTTCGGCAATGGTCAGTTTCGAATCTTCACGCGGTGGATCAAACAGGGTGATCAGGCCGACAAAGGTATAATCCCTTTCATCACCCTTGCGGAAGGCGACGCCCAGTGTGCGGAAACCCTGCCGCGCAAATTCATCGACATGGCGGTAGGCTTCCTCCTTGTCGAAATCATGGTTGTGGCACATCTCGATAATGACCTGGGGAGCGCCTTTGGTGGTGATCAGTTCGCTGCCGTCGCTGGCCTTCAGAATGGCTTCGGTGCGCTTTCCCACCGGGTCGAAAGGGAGGAATTTCTCCAGGGTGTAGTGACTGAGTCTTTCTTCCAGGCCTAGCCTTTCCATTTCCTGAAAAATCGGAATTTCAATGGGGTCATGATTGATTTTCTGACTGGCCAGTGCAGCATGAAAATAGAGATCCTCGACACTGAAATTCGGGTGGACGTAGGGGGTCGCCGTGGTCATGCGGTTCTGTGTCAGCGTACCGGTCTTGTCGGAGCAGAGAATATCCATGCCTGCTAGCTCCTCGATGGCATCCAGCCGGCTGACGATCGCCTGCTTCCTTGCCAGAGACATGGCGCCGATGGCCATGGTAACGGTCAGCACGGCTGGCATTGCAACCGGGATGGCGGAGATGGTCAGCACCAGTGAAAAGATTAGCAGCTCGGTTACGCTCTCGTCGCGGACAATGCCCAGAGTAACGATAATGGCGATCACCACCAGCGTCAGCAGGATCAGGAAATTCCCCACCTTGATGACCATTTTCTTGAAATGGCTGCGACCTTCCATTTCTGCCCTGGCCACCAGACCGACCGTTTGGCCAAAGCGGGTGTGAATTCCGGTGCCGGTGACCATGGCCACCATTTCACCCTGCTTGACCGTGGTGTTGGCAAACGCCTTGTCGCCGGGCTTCCTGTTGATTGGTAATGATTCACCCGTGAGCGCCGACTGGTCGATCTGCAGGAATTCACCTTCGCCCAGCAATGTGACATCGGCTGGTATCACATCGCCAATCTTCAGCTTGATGATATCGCCCGGTACCAGCTCGGCCGCGTCCATCTCCAGCCATCGGCCCTCGCGTTTCACCAGGGTTCTCAGTGCCAGTTTCTTCTTCAGCACCTCGATGGCATTGAGTGCCTTGGACTCCTGATAGAAATCCACAAAGGCATTTGTCAGTAACATGATGATGATAATGGTGAAATCTTCCCAGCGCTGCACCGATGCAGAGAGGATGGCGGCCACCTCGATCATCCATGGAATTGGCCCCCAGAAACGCAGTGCCAGCCGCACCCACCAGCTCTTTTCCCTGGCTTCGATCTTGTTGGGGCCGTATTTCTTCAGCCGCGCGGCAGCCTCGGTGTGCGTCAGCCCATTGACAGCTTCGGTCTGCAGGTGAGCAGGATGGACGTTCTGCATGGTGTTTCCTCAAAGGGTTGCTTTTATTGTCAAAAACAAGGTGATGACGGATACCTGAATCCGGGGGTTTGAGCCGGGATGCGTGGTGCAAGTGCTTCAAGCCTCGGATTCAGGAAACCGCTATGAATATTGTGGCAGCCTATGAGAACGTCAAGCTGATATCAGTCATCAAGGTGACAGTTGGGTGGGATTGGCTGTACTGGGAGCATGTCCGAGAAGCCAGTTCCGATGCAAATCAGCCAGCCGTTGTGCTCCACAGGCTGGTGTACAATGGGCGACCATGAAAATCCTCCACACCTCAGACTGGCATCTTGGGCGCACCCTCTACGGGCGCAAGCGATACGAGGAGTTTGCCACGTTTCTCGACTGGCTGGCGCAGACCATCGAAACCGAGCGGGTGGATGTCCTGCTGTTGGCGGGTGATGTCTTTGACACCAGTGCGCCGAGCAATCGTGCCCAATCTTTGTACTACCGCTTTCTCAGCCGGATTACGGCCTCTGCCTGCCGCCATGTGGTGGTAATTGCCGGTAACCATGATTCGCCCACGTTTCTCGATGCGCCAAGGGAGCTGCTTCAGGTGCTGGCGGTGCAGGTGGTGGGTGCGGCAACCGAGCAGCCCGAAGATGAGGTGCTGGTGCTCGATGATCTGCAAGGCGCGCCGGAGTTGATTGTCTGCGCCGTCCCCTATCTGCGTGACCGTGATATCCGCATTGTCGAAGCGGGGGAGAGTATCGACAGCAAGGAGCAGAAGCTGGTAGAGGGTATTCGTCAGCATTATGCGGCGGTAGGGGAAGTAGCCCGGCAGCGACGCGAAGCGCTGGGTGGTGATATCCCCATTATCGGCATGGGGCACCTGTTTACTGCTGGCGGCCAGACCGTCGATGGTGATGGCGTCCGTGAACTCTATGTTGGTTCACTGGCTCATGTTACCGGTGCGATTTTCCCCGAGGTATTCGATTATCTGGCGCTGGGCCATCTGCATGTGCCGCAAAAGGTGGGTGGAGCGGAAACCAGGCGCTATTCCGGTTCGCCACTGCCGATGGGGTTTGGAGAGGCCCGGCAGCAGAAAAGCGTCTGCCTGCTCGATTTTTCCGGTGGCAGCCAGCCAGCCGTGCGACTGATCGATGTGCCGAAAATCCAGCACCTCGAACGCCTCAGCGGTGACTGGGAGACCCTTTCTGCAGGACTGGCCGCTCTGGTTGCGGCGGGCAGTGATGCCTGGCTGGAAATTCTCTATGACGGGGCCGATGTCATTCCCGACTTGCGCCAGCGCCTGGAAGCAATAATCGAAGGATCGGCGCTGGAAATACTGCGTATCCGCAATAATCGCATCGTCGAACGGGCGCTGGGCCAGATGCGCGAGGATGAGACGCTGGATGACCTGGATATTCAGGATGTATTCATGCGCTGCCTCGATGCGCATGATACGCCCGATGTACAGCGGGAGGTGCTTTTGGCCGCCTATCGAGAAGTGGTGACGGCACTGGATGAAGAGGATGGCAGGGCGGAGTGATTGGCTGGATAGTTGGGAGGAACTTGGCGCTGGTACCGACATTGATCATGGATAGCGGCGTCGGAAAGCGCCTTGTATTATCCCGTCTTATTCATGGTGGATCGCGGATCCTGGCGCTGGACTGGTGCGTCTGGGCGCCGCTCTGGAGCGAAATTTGTAGCAATCGCTACAACTTGGGTGAAGCGCAAGCGCAGACGTGCCAGAACAAGCCAGGGCCGTGATAGGCTGAAGCCTCTCACCATTTGGGTGAAACGGGACTGTCAAGGGTTTATCATTGTTTTCATTTACTTATCATAGGCTTTAACCGCCACCATGAATAAGACGGGATCATCCCACCATGAACCAGATGGGATGATCTCCGCTTAAAAGACAAATGCAAATCAATAAATGAAAATCCTCCAGCTCCGTTTTCAGAACCTCAATTCCCTCGTTGGCGAATGGTCGATCGACTTCAGCGATCCTGCCTTTGTCAA
>CAYTPO010000033.1:0-23126 GCA_964439815.1 uncultured Thiotrichales bacterium | reverse complement strand
CCCGTAGCCCCCGTTATCAATACACGCATGGATATACAGCCTAAATAGTACGACAGGACTATATTAGTACGTTGGTACTATTTATTCAGCTTGAACAAAGTTGATCAGCATATATCCACTTTGCGCCTCCCTCATGGCAGGCGCCTCACCAATACACTCTGATTGAAAAACAAGGCCGTTAGCCTATTGGAAAGACATGGGTTTCACAAAGTAGCATTTTACAAGATCATTAGCGATTACTCTGAAAAAAAACAAACTATCAGCCATAAACCACTATAAGCAAAACCAGCCAACGGCAACAACAAACAGCGAGATCAGCATGAGTTCCAGATAAGTCATAAATCGAGGATAGCATGTCACATAAGCAGGAACGTAACTACTCAGCCCCCCCCCGAGAAACACCGGTTCAAGGCAAGGGATGCGAGTCGGCAGGGGTAAACGACTACTTTCGAATTCCCCCCAGATCGCCGAGCAACCTCGTCATGACGGAGTTTTTGCCGATCACCAACCCACACCTGTCATACCAGACGGTAGGTCAGGCAAAGGAGGAACGACGTACCCAACAAAAAGTCTATTGTTACATTCCCCCGGATCGCCGAGTTGCACTCGGCCTTGCCGACTGCAAGTCGGCGATCCAAAACCGAGCGACTTCGTAACAGTTCACTGAGTAGTTACTTGGTTTGATGATTTCCTTTGCAGGTATTGATTCAGCTTCGAGTAGGATGAGGTTGAGTTATGGTGTTCTTTTCTGGCAGTGATCGCGGTTGAAACCGCTCCTACGCTTCGCGTTGTTTGCGGGTTGCCGGATTCTCTGGTTGGGGTGTTTCTGCCGGTTGGGGGAGGCGCTTGAGCTACGGTGTTTTTCTCTGGCAGTGATCGCGGTTGAAACCGCTCCTACGCTTCGCTTTGTTTGCGGGTTGCCGGATTCTCTGGTTGGGATGTTTCTGCCGGTTGGGGGAGTCGCTTGAGCTACGGAGTTTTTCTCTGGCAGTGATCGCGGTTGAAACCGCTCCTGCACTTCGCGTTGTTTGCGGGTTGCCGGATTCTCTGGTTGGGGTGGTTTCTGCCGGTTGGGGGGTGGAGGATCAGGCTGCTGTTCCGATTAGATATTCTGCAGACCCTCCTGGTTTTTCACTCAGAACACCAGTCTGGGGACGGCTGACAGGAGCTTTTTGGTATAGGGGTGTGAGGGGCGGGTGCAGACTTGGTCGGTTTTGCCGGCTTCGACGACTTTACCACTATTCATGACGAGCATGCGGTCGCTGATATATTCGACGACGCCGATGTCGTGGGTTATGAAGAGCAGTGCAAGATTGCGTTCATCACGCAGGCGCAGCAGCATTTCCAGTACTTCGGCTTGTACCGATACATCGAGACCGCTGGTAACTTCGTCACAGACAATAAAACCAGGATTGGGCGCGAGTGCACGGGCTATGCCGATGCGCTGGCGCTGGCCGCCGGAAAATTCATGAGGGTAGCGCCACAGGTGGTCGGCCGAAAGGCTGACCTGCACCAGCAGTTGTGCTGCCAGTTCCAGTCGCTCATCCTGGTTCTTGCCAATACCATGTACTTTCATGGGCTCGGTGAGCGTGGTGGCAATGGTGAGGCGGGGGTTGAGCGACGACATCGGATCCTGAAAGATGATCTGCATCGACTTGCGGTAGGGCTGGAAGGTAGATCGCGGCAGGTTGCTGATCTGGCTGCCGGAGTAATACACCTGTCCACCGGTGGGTTCCACCAGTCTCAGGATGGCGCGGCCGAGTGTGGTCTTGCCGCAGCCGGACTCGCCCACCAGCGCCACGATTTCGCCGGTCTTGATCGTGATATCGACACCATCGACGGCCTTGACATGATCGACGACGTGACGAAACACGCCCTTGCGAATGGGAAAATGAACCTGCAGGTTCTTGCAGGTTACAAGATCGCTGTTGGCCGCGCTGAGATTGTCTCGCTCCGGGCGTGGCAGGTTTTGCGGTAATGCATCCAGCAGACTTTGCGTGTAGCTGTGCTGCGGGTTCTTGAGCACGGCATCGATATGGCCGGACTCCACCAGTTGCCCGTTGCGCATGACGCCTACCTTGTCGGCCATTTGCGCAACCACGCCAAAATCATGTGTGATAAAGAGAATGCTCATGCCCCGGCTGTGTTGCAGGCTCTTCATCAGTTGCAGGATTTCCGCCTGCACTGTCACATCCAGCGCTGTGGTCGGCTCGTCGGCAATCAGCAGATCCGGCTCGCAGGCCATGGCCATGGCTATCATGACCCGCTGGCGTTGCCCGCCGGAGAGCCGGTGCGGATATTCATCGAGCCGCTTGTGAGCATCCTTGATCTGTACCTGCTGCAGGGCGATCAGCGCCCGCTCACGCGCCTGGGCATGGCTCATGTTGGGGTTGTGCAGCAGCAGTGCTTCGATGACCTGTTCGCCTATGGTGAATACCGGGTTCAGCGAGGTCATCGGATCCTGAAAGATCATGGCAATCCGTGCGCCGCGAATCTGCCGCAGTCGCCCTTCCTTCTGCGTCAGCATATCGACCAGATGATGCCGGCCGAGCTGGTCACGAAAATCGAAGAACACCTGCCCAGACGGGTGTCTGCACAGACCCTCCGGCAGCAAACGGATGATGGAGAGCGCAGTGATGGACTTGCCGCTGCCGGACTCCCCCACCAGGCAGTAGGTCTCACCCTTCTCGATGGTAAAACTGACATCATCGACCGCCTTGATTACCTTGCCGCCGGTGTGGAGGTAGGTCTTAAGCCCTTCCACCCGCAGCAGCGGGCGATCAGTATTGATCATGATTCGCTCCCTCCCAGACGCGGATCGATGGCATCGCGCAGCGAATCACCAATCAGGTTGTAGGCAAAGACGGTGAGGAAGATGGCTCCGCCGGGAAAGATGGCCATCCACCAGTTGAAGGCGGAGGAGCGTACCGCCTGATTCAACATCTGCCCCCAGGAGGGAGAATCAACCAGACCAAGTCCCAGAAAGCTGAGGGTTGCTTCGGCCAGTATTGCCGAGGCAAAGCCGAAGCTTGCGGCCACCAGCACCGGTGCTATGCCATTGGGTAGCATGTGGCGAAACAGTACCGAAGGCAGGCCGATACCGGCAGCGATGGCAGCCTGTACGTAGTCCTGCTCTCGCAGCTTGAGAAATTCCGCGCGCAGATAACGGGCGTACCCGGTCCAGCTGGTCAGACCGATAATAACCATCATGATATAGAGGCTGCGACCAAAAAAGGCGACAAAGGTCAGTAGCAGAAACAGCGTGGGGATGGCCTCGAAGATTTCCACCAGCCGCATCCCCAGCATATCGACGATGCCGGAAAAGTAGCCCATCAGCCCACCAATGATCACGCCGATCACCATGGCAATGCCGGTGGCCACCAGGCCGATGCCCAGCGCAATTCGCGACGCATGGATCATGCGACTGAGCACATCGGCTCCATTCTCTTCGGTACCCATCCAGTGCGCGCTGCCCGGTGGCTGAAAACCGGTATCGCCCTGATCTCGCAGATAATCACGCGGTGAGTAGGGAATGAGCGGAAACACCTGCCAGTCATAGGTACCGGCGGCAACCTGCTCACGATACTGGTCATAAATGACGACCTGCGGCGGGTTGAACCAGCCACGTGCGACGATGCTGGTGACCAGTGCAATCAGCACTACCGCGATGACGCGTTTGCCCAGCCCCATTGGCAACATCAAGACCAGCAACGCCGCAAGAAAGCTGACCATCCAGGTCACATCACCCGCCGTCAGGTTATCGACCACGGGGCTGGAAATCACCCCCGCCTGACTGACGAGTAACGGCCGGCTGTTGGCGAGAAACGGCGCAAAAACCGCCACTATTGCCACCACGGCAATCCATACCAGCCCCAGCCGCGCTCCCCACTGCCTGAAGGTGGAACGCAATATTCTGGCGGCGTAACTTTTTTTGCGTAGTTGGCGATGTTTATTCATAACTCACCCGCGGATCAGCCATGGCATACATCAGATCAGCCAGCAGGTACCCCACCAGCGTGAGGAACCCGCTGATCAGCGCAATGGAGAGCACCAGTTCCCGATCCCGCCCGGTCACTGCCTCCACCGCCAGCTTGCCCATGCCGTCGATACTGAAAATGGATTCAACAATGATCGAGCCGCCCAGCAAGCCCGGCAGCAGACTGGCCGATACGGTAATCAGTGGCAGCAGGCTGTTGCGAAAAACGTGTTTCCACAGTACATCCTTTTCGGCCACCCCCTTGGCCCGAGCGGTACGGGCAAAATCGGCTTGCAGATTTTCCAGCATAGCGGAGCGGGTCAGCCGCGCCAGAAAGGCAAAACCGCCATAGGAGAGACACACCACCGGCAGGATCAAATGCCAGACGCGGTCGAGCAGAAAACCACGCACGAAACCACCATCGGTCCACAGCGCACCCAGCGCCGCACCGACACAGACACCCAGCACGCCAAAACTGCCGATCCGCAGCCCGCGAAAGTCACTGCGCGCCAATGCCACCAATGGCAGAAGAATGAACAGCCCGACCGTCGGATAGACCCAGATTGCCGGGTCGACAGGCAGTGCTCGCACCATCCAGACAGTCAATGCCACGCCTGCCAACAGCGCCAGAATGGTGCGGATCAGCTTTGACGGCCAGCGACCGGCCAGCGTCGCCACCCATAATCCAAGCAGTGCGGCACCAAAGAACTTGAGCACATCATTCAGGCTGCTCCAGTGGGGCAGAAAGGGCATGTCCAGCGCCTGCCGGTCGCTGAGGCCACTGGTGGGAAACCAGTGCCAGTACTGGTCGTTGGAGAAAAAGCCGATCAGCAGCACGCCGGTAAGCATTGTCGGAATGGACCACAATGCCAGCATGACCACGCTGGAAGTGACATCGAACTGCCCACCCCGATCTCTGGCCGCATGCACCCCCACCATGATGGAGATGAGGTAGATAATGGGGATGGTCAGTACATTCAGCAGCAGCGTAATCGGCAGACGCTCCTGCAACAGATCCACCACCTTGCGACCATAGCGAAAGCTGTCGCCCAGGTCAGAGCCCTTAGTAAACGAGAAGCGGCCATAGTCACCGTTATCCTGCATTTCAAAACCGATCGGCGAAATATTGTTCAGCCAGCGCAGATACTGCATCGGGGCCGGCTGGTCCAGCCCATAACGGCGATTGTAGTAGTCCTGCAGCGCCTTCTTCTCCTGCGGGTTCAGGCCAAAGTCATCCACCAGTGCCTGCGACGAGATACCACCCGGCGCGGCGGCCATGGTAATGAACACCACCAACGAGATGCCCAACAGCGTGGGGATCATCAACAACAATCGGCGAAGAATATAGTTCAGCATGGATCAGGGGCTCCCGGTCTGATTCTGCACTACTGGTATTTCTGCAGTTCGGCCGGGACATACCAGCCTATCGGGGTGTCATTGGCATTCAACCCCAGTGGCGTGACCTTGACGTTCTTCATGCGCTCGTCCACCAGCACCAGTGATTTGCTGCGGGTCAGAAAGGTATAGGGCTGGTCGCGATAGAGGATGCGCTCGGCCTCCTGCCACAGCGGCATGCGTTTGGCCTCATCCATCGTCGAGCGCGCCTTTTCGATCAGCTTGTCCAGCTCCGGGTTGCTGTAGTTGACGAAGTTGTCACCATTGTTCTTGGTCTGGTCACCGTGAAAGATCTGGTAGAGGTCGCTCTCCAGACTGGCCGACCAACCCAGGCTGATGGCTTCGAAATCCTTCTTGTCGAGCAGATCGAGCATCACCGACCACTCGGTGGGTTTTGGGATCAGCTGTACGCCAGCCTTGGCGTAGGAGTCCTTCAGGAACAACGCCAGCGCGGTGTAGTCTTCGCTGCCCTGCGGATAGACCAGCTCGAAACTGAACGGACGACCGCGCCCATCTTCGAGCAGGCCATCGCCATCATTGTCCTCGTAGCCGGCATCCAGCAGCAGCGAACGCGCCTTGGCAACACTGTATTCACGCGGTTCCAGATCCGGCGCATGTTGCTTGCCCTGCGGGTTGAACGGGCCGACAGCCACTTCACCATAACCCAGCATGATTTCGTCGACGATGCGCTGGCGATCAGTCAGATAGGTCATCGCCTCACGCACGCGACGATCTGCAAAGCGGGTGCGCTTGCCCTTGCGCGACTGGTTCCAGCCGATATAGCGATAACCCGCCGTGGGAGCCAGATACTCGAAACGCTGGCTACGTTTCATCAACTGTTCGTCTTCGAGCAGCTTGTTTCTGTATTCACGCGGCTTGGCGCCATAGGTATCGATTTCGGTGTTGCGGTAGGCCGTCAGGCGGGCGGTTTCGTTTTCGATCACTTTCCATATCAGACGATTGAAAGAGGGCTGCACCGGCCCCCAGTAACGCGGATTGCGCTCCAGTTCAATGACACCACTGTCGGGCGTCCACCCCTTTGGATCCGCCAGACGATACGGACCGGAGCCAAACAGCAACCCCTTGGACCGATTGAAGGTCTCGGGCTCCTGCAGATAGGGCGCATAAAAATGCTTTGCCATGATCGACATGCCGCCGGCCAGGGTGAGCGCATTGAAATAGGGTTCCTTGAAGATAAACTCGACTTCGTGAGGGCCGAGCGCCTTCACCGAGGCAAGTTTTTCATAATAGGCGCGTTCACGAGGCGCCTTGATGGCCGGGTTCATGATGAAATCGAATGAAAAGACGACATCCTCGGCGGTGACGGGGGCACCATCGGAAAACGCGGCTTCGGGGCGGAGCTTGAAGGTGATGGTGAGGCCGTCGTCACTGACTTCCCAGCTTTCGGCCAGCATGCCCTGCCACTCCAGCGATTCGGGATCGCGTGACAGCAACGATTCGAGCACATACCCCTGAATCGAGCTGGCGTAGACATCGGAGGATACGAGCGGCGTCATGGTCTTGATCGAATTGCCAAACGCCCGCACCAGCCAGTCGCCCTCCGCGTAGTCTGCTTTCTGCGTGACTTCATAGGCGCGCTTGAAGGCTGGGGGGATTTCATTGCTCGGCTTTTTCGCCAGACTGACGGGGTCGGTCGCCGCACTGCCAACCGTTGTTCGCTTCAGCTCCGAATAGGCCTGCCGCAAGCGTCTGATGTCTGACGCCTGCTCAAGCATTACCGCCTCTACCCGCGACAACTTGTCCCACTGCCGATCGATCATGTACATCGTGGTCATCAGCACGAGCAGCAGAATGAACAGCGCCAGAAAAAGGTAGAAATCCTTTACGGTAAAACGGTTTTCCATAAAGCCGGTTCGTCGATTTTTATGAAGTTATCGATAGGGTATCACCTGCACTCACGCCAGTCACCCGACGGGAGTTGCCGACCACACCCGTCTCCAGCGGATGCCAACAGCATCACATTTGGCCACCCTGACCGATGGAAAATCAGACGTCTCTGCGATGGGGTTATCACCAAGCTCCTGCCGGGGTAACGGAATGCAAACCCGGTCCTCTTGGGTGTACACTAGCCCTTAGGTATTCAATCAGCAGCCGGGTAAAAACCAGGCTGCAATCATCCGGAGAGGTTCATGGGCTTTCTAAGCGGGAAAAAAGCATTAATTGTCGGCGTCGCCAGCCATCGCTCCATTGCCTATGGTATCGCCAGCGCAATGTACCGCGAAGGCGCCGAACTCGCCTTTACTTTCCAGAATAAAAAGCTTGGTGAGCGCATCGAGAAATTCGCAGCGGAATTCAATTCCGATATCATGATCCCCTGCAATGTCGAGAGCGACGAGGAGATCGAGGCCGTTTTTGAGCACCTGGACGATTACTGGGATCACGTGGATATTCTGGTGCATTCCGTAGCCTATGCGCCCAAGGAATTGCTGGAAGGGGATTTTCTCGACAACGTCACCCGCGAGGGTTTCCGCGTTGCCCACGACATCAGCTCGTACAGTCTGGCGGCCTTTGCCAAGGCTGCCCGGCAAATGATGCAGGGTCGCAATGGCGCCATTCTGACCCTCTCCTACCTCGGCGCCGAGCGTGCCATGCCAAGTTACAACGTCATGGGATTGGCAAAGGCCAGCCTTGAATCCAATGTGCGTTATCTCGGCTATACGCTGGGCGCCGAAGGGACCCGTGTCAACGCCATATCCGCCGGCCCCATCAAGACCCTGGCAGCCTCGGGCATCAGCGATTTCAGGAAACTGCAGAACGAAGTGTCAAAGCAGGCGCCACTGCGCCGCAATGTCACCATCGAAGAAGTCGGCAATGTCGGAGCCTTTCTCTGCTCCGACCTGGCCAGCGGTATCACCAGCGAAATCGTCTTTGTGGATGGCGGCTTTCATACCGTGGCCACGGTCGGCTGAGACAACGCATCTCAACAAACAATCCAGGCCGCGGCAATTCCTTGCTGCGGTTGATTTAGCCCGTCTTGTTCATCGTGGATCCTGACGCAGGAAAGGTGCGTTTGGGTGCCGCTCCAGAGCGAAAGTTGCCGCAATCGCTACAATCGTGCCAGAACAAGCCAGCACGGTGACAGGCTGAAGCCTCTCGCCGCCTGGGCGAAACGAGAGTGTCAAGGGTTGGGAATCATTTTCATTCGTTTATCACCGGCTTCAGCCACCACCATGAATAAGACGGGTTTAGTGCATCATTACCAGCGCAAAACAGTGTAAAATAGGTGTTTTATTCTGACCAACGGAAAAGACTATGTTTGGTGAAAAGCACGATCTGGTTCATGAACTCCCTGAACACAAAGAACGCATCCACGAACTCAAAACCACAAACGCCCACTTTGCGCGCCTGTTCAATGAATACCATGAAGTAGATCATGAGATACACCGCATCGAAGAAGGTGTAGAAACGACAGATGACAGCTATCTGGAAGGTCGTAAAAAGACCCGGTTGCATCTCAAGGACGAGTTGCTGGCCATGCTGGTAGCAACCAAGTAGAAACCTGGCTGTCTGCGCCGGACAGAATCGGCAACAGCCGATTCCCGGCAAACCCATGCCGGACGGGTGTTACAACAAACTCCGACTCCAGCCTGTCGCCATGCGGTGGGACCCCGCGGCAGAGTCCCCAAACCTGTTCCGCCAACCTTGCGCTGGGGATACCTCCCGCTAATCAGCGTACGCAGTAATCTCTACTGCAATTGCTCTCTGAAGACCTCGATATCCTGACGTGATTCCAACGCCTGATAGAATGCGTCGTAGAAACGCTGGTTGTATTCACCCAGCAGTTGAGCCAACTGCGGATTGGTTTGCAATGCTTCGTCAGAAATCTCCGGGTTCTGGATTTTCTTCAGTCCCACCAGTGCATATCCTCCACCAGACAGTGGTATGCCCTGATAGGCTACAGCGCCCTCCTTTGGTGCCGGCATTCTGAAGACATTTTGCAGCAATGCAGGGGGAAGTTTCTTGTCCTGCCGCCCCGCTTCTGCCGATTTCACTTCGCCACCCAGTTCAGCGGCAAGCGATGCAAGGTCTCCCCCGCCCTGCTGCAGCGCCTTGAGCTTTTCTTCACCCACCTTGCGCAGCTTCTCGGCGATCTGCCTGTCAAGAAGCAATTTATTGATTTCACTCTTCACTTCAGCCAATGGCTTAGGTCTGGATGGCTGATGTTCTGCCAGGTGAATGACAATCACCTTGCCATTTTCCATTTCAATCAACTCACTGTTCTGCTTTTTCTGCAATACATCATCTGAAAAGGCAGCACGCAGCACTTTGCCATCCTTGGCAATTCCCTTCGGAGCAGCCCGGGTAATCCAGTCACTTTCCGCAATTTCCAGCTGCAACTCTTCAGCCGCCGCATCCAGGGACTCCGGATTCTCATACGTCATTGTGACCAGCTGATCGGTAAGATCCGTAAATTTCGCTTCCACCTCTCTGGCACGATAGTCGGCAACAATCTGATCCTTGACGGTTTCAAACGATTGCTGCTCACCGCCCTGAATCGATTCCAGCTTGATGATCTCATACCCCTGGGCTGTCAATACTGGTCTGCTGATTTCATTTTCCGCCAAAGAAAAGAGCGTATCCTCGAATTTTTTTGGCATATCACCACGTGAAATCAATCCCAGGTCACCACCCTTGTCTTTGGAAAGTTTGTCGCCCGAATATTTTTTGGCCAGCGCTGAAAAATCTCCATTTTCCTGCAACTGCTGATATACCGCCTCAGCTTCTTCGGCGATTTTCTTTTTTTCCTCATCAGTTGTTGACTGATTTACCTTGAACAGGATATGGCTGGCCTTGCGGGTTTCGGGTGTCTTGAACTGCTCCTTTTCCTGCTCGTAAATACTGCTGATCGTCGCTTCATCTACTGGAATTCCGGCACCCAGTTTCTCGCGATCGAGCTCAAGGTACTGCAGCTTCACCTTTTCCTCGGTCATGAAAGCGGCTTTGTTCTTTTCGTAATAATCAGCAATATCCTCATCGCTAACCGTCACTTCCGATTTGAATTTGTCCTTGTCCAATACCAGATAATCAATCCTGCGCTTCTGCCCCTGAAGTTCAAGAAAACGTTTTTTGTCGGCTGCAACCAGAAACCCCCCATCATTGACTGCCTTGCGCATCTGCTCCAGTTGCATCTGTTCCCTGATAAAGGATTCGTAGGTAGCCTTACTGATACGCTGCGAAGCAATAAGTTGCTCATAGCGTTTGGCACTGAACTTGCCATCCACCTGAAATTGCGGTGAAGACTTTATTTCGTCGGCAACACTCATGTCGCTTACACGCCAACCGTATTCTCTTGTGACCTGCCGCAATAATTCTGTCTGGACAAGATCCCCGAGCACGCTCTGCTTGATTTCGCTTCCTTCGGCCAATCCAGCCGGAACCTTGCCACCAAACATCTCTCGCAACTGACGTTGTTGCTGCTGTAACGCGCGCTGAAACTCCTGTACCGATATTTCAGCACCATTTACGGTCGCCACATTGACCGCGCCACCAGCACCCAGGTAGGACTGAATCCCCCAGAACAGGAATGGAATGGTAATAAGTCCAACAATTGCGTAAGCCAACCATCCGGTTGCTTTATCACGAATATTCTGCAGCATATTTTTTTAAGATGAAGGTTAAATGAACGCGCCAAAAAAAGATTGATTGGCGAGACAACAGCATTAAAACCTGGATCCGCGGCTTGAACGCAGCTTCAGGTAAAAAAAAAGGGCGTCTAAAAGACGCCCTTTCTTAAGGTGGCGGAGCGGACGGGATTCGAACCCGCGACCCCCGGCGTGACAGGCCGGTATTCTAACCAACTGAACTACCGCTCCAAATCTTTATTTGATGGTGGGTGCTGAGAGGCTCGAACTCCCGACCCCCTCCTTGTAAGGGAGGTGCTCTACCAACTGAGCTAAGCACCCGCATCAGGAGAAATCAACTTGATATCCCCCTAAACGAGCGCGCTAGTTTACGGCATCCTTTAAAGCTTTACCAGCTTTAAATGAAGGAATATTGCTGGCCTTGATCTGGATGGCTTCACCCGTGCGAGGGTTGCGTCCAGTGCGCGCTTCGCGAGTCTTGACCTGGAAAGAACCGAATCCAACCAACGTAATTTGATCACCTGCTTTGAGCGTTTCGGTAACAACTTCTACCATAGCATCGACGGCTTTCGCTGCATCTGCTTTTGTAAAGTCAGCTGCCTTGGCGATCGCGTCTACAAATTCTGATTTGTTCATAAGTTCCCTAAGAAAGAGTTATTTCAAATAATCCGACTTTTGATAGAGTCCAATCTACCTAGTCATCATATCTGCCTGAGTTATAAAGGTAGAGGAATTACTCATTACTGGCATACCCCCACAAAAATTCCGCAGCTGCGGAATGGAGCGAGATTTATACCAATCCCCCTCTGGCACTGTCAACGTGTTAACAAAATTATTACAGTATCGCAGTGCGTATCAACTCATAATCAATAAGTTACATACCTATCTTTTAGTGTGGTCTCACTCTGGAGGCCTTCTTTTTTGTAACAGTTCGCTTTGGTTTTGCCGCTGCTGGCTTGGCTGCAGGCTTGTCCAGCGGCTCTGGCTGCCTGACCAGCGCCAACTCCAGCACCTGATCTATCCAGCGAACAGGAATAATTTCCAGCTTGCCCTTGATATTCCTGGGTATTTCAACCAGATCCTTTTCATTCTCTTCCGGGATCAGGATCGTAGTGATGCCACCACGATGGGCTGCAAGCAATTTCTCCTTCAAGCCGCCGATCGGCAGGACTTCACCACGCAGGGTGATTTCACCGGTCATGGCGACATTGGATTTGACGGGTATCTGGGTGATGGCCGACACCAGTGCGGTACACATGCCAATACCGGCGCTCGGTCCATCCTTGGGCGTCGCCCCTTCTGGCACATGAATATGTATATCATGCTTTTCGAAGAAGTCATCTTCCACACCCAGAATCGCAGCCCTGCTCCTGACAACCGTTCTCGCAGCCTCGATGGATTCCTTCATGACATCACCGAGCTGACCCGTCCGAATCACAGCCCCCTTGCCCGGCATGGTGGTTGCTTCAATGGTGAGCAATTCTCCACCCACCTCGGTCCATGCCAGACCAGTTACCTGGCCAACCTGATCCTCTTCTTCGGCAACGCCATAGCGAAACCGTTTGACCCCCAGAAATTTCTCGATGTTCTTTGGAGATATGACGGTCTTTTTCTTCTTTTGCAGCAAATGCTCCTTGACGACCTTGCGGCAGACCTTGGAGATTTCCCGCTCCAGACCACGCACACCCGCCTCACGGGTATAGTGCTGGATGATCTGCCGAACTGCAGATTCATAGAAAACCACTTCATCCGCATTCAGTCCATTGTTCTTTAACTGCTTGGGAATCAGGTAATTGTGTGCGATGTGGAACTTCTCATCTTCGGTATAGCCGGCAAGACGGATCACTTCCATCCGATCGAGTAGCGGACCAGGAATATTCAGGCTGTTCGATGTCGCCACAAACATGACATCCGAGAGATCATAATCCACTTCGAGATAGTGGTCGGCGAAGGTATTGTTCTGCTCCGGATCGAGCACCTCAAGCAGGGCGGAAGCCGGGTCTCCCCTGAAATCCATTGCCATCTTGTCGATCTCGTCCAGCAGGAAAAGCGGGTTGCGTACTTCGACCTTGGAAAGATTCTGAATGATCTTGCCCGGCATCGAACCGATATAGGTACGACGATGGCCTCGGATCTCGGCCTCGTCGCGAACACCGCCGAGCGACATCCGGGTAAATTTGCGGTTGGTGGCCCTGGCGATCGACTGACCCAGTGAGGTCTTGCCGACACCCGGTGGTCCGACCAGGCAGAGAATGGGGCCCTTCAGCTTGCGTACGCGCTGCTGCACGGCGAGGTATTCGAGTATCCGCTCTTTGACCTTTTCGAGACCGTAGTGATCCTCATCCAGCACCTGCTGCGCCTTGGTCAAATCATTACGTACCTTGGTCTTCTTCTTCCACGGCACGGCAACCAGCCAGTCGATGTAGTTTCTGACCACCGTTGCCTCTGCCGACATCGGTGACATCATCTTCAACTTGTTGAGTTCGGCATCGGCCTTGGCTCGCGCTTCCTTGGGCATACCGGACTTTTCAATCTTGTTCGCCAGCTCCTCAACCTCATTGGGCGCATCCTCCAGATCACCAAGCTCCTTCTGGATAGCCTTCATCTGCTCGTTGAGATAATACTCGCGCTGGCTCTTTTCCATCTGCTGCTTGACGCGGCCACGGATGCGCTTCTCGACCTGGAGAATATCAATCTCGCCCTCGATCAAGCCCATGATGTGTTCCAGGCGATCCTTGACGCCTTCGATTTCCAGCACCTGCTGTTTCTCATCGAGCTTCAATGACATGTGCGCGGCAATCGTATCCGCGAGGCGGGCAGGCTCATCGATTCCCGACAGTGAAGTGAGAATCTCGGGAGGGACTTTCTTGTTGAGCTTGACGTACTGGTCAAACAGATTGACAACACTACGGCTCAGCACTTCGAGTTCGCGCTCATTCTCCTTCTCGGAGGGCTCGATCAGTGAAATCTGTGCGGTAAAGTGGTCATCACCTTCATTCAAATCCAGCACCTTGACACGCTGCTCACCTTCCACCAGCACCTTGATGGTGCCATCAGGCAGTTTCAGCAGCTGCAATATGTTGGAGAGGGTACCTATACGGTGGATCTCATCGACATTCGGCTCATCCACCTCGGCACTCTGCTGGGCGACCAGGAGAATCTGCTTGTTGTCCGACATTGCCGCATCAAGTGCATTGATGGACTTTTCGCGCCCGACGAACAGCGGAATCACCATGTGAGGATAAACCACCACATCGCGTAATGGCAGAACAGGAACAATCTTCAAGGAGGCTGGATCAGTCATAATTGTAAGTCCGGACAGGAGCTGAGCCTGAAATATTTATGGTGTATCTGTATCGTATAGCCATCTATCGATGCTATCGATAATCACCAGGGTATATGGGGTCGTGGGGGGTTGAAATCAACCCCCGTCACATTTCTGGCAGCAGACAGCTGCCCGGATAGCGTCAGTCACCAACGGCCGTTTTCAGGTCGCCGCCTTCGTAGATCAGATAGGGCTGTGCATCACCATCAATAACGGCTTCGTCGATCACGATCTTGGTAACATCATCGTTGGAAGGCAGGTCATACATGGTATCGAGCAGGACCGATTCCAGAATGGTTCTCAACCCACGTGCACCAGTCTTCCGCTCCATGGCGCGTCTGGCAACAGCGCGCAAGGCATCCTTGCGAAACTCCAGCTCGACATCTTCCATGCCAAAGAGCTTCTGGTACTGCTTGGTAATGGCATTCTTGGGTTTTGAGAGAATCTCGATCAATGCATCCTCATCCAGCTCAGTCAATGTTGCCAGGACTGGCAAACGACCGACAAATTCGGGAATCAGACCATAGCGAACCAGGTCGCCTGGTTCGACATCCACCAGCAATTCGCCCAGTGAACGCTCGTCGTCCTTGCCCTTGACTTCGGCCGAGAAGCCAATGCCACTTTTTTCGGTACGATCACGAACGACCTTGTCCAGCCCGGCAAATGCGCCACCGCAGATGAACAGGATATTGGAGGTGTCGACCTGCAGGAATTCCTGCTGTGGATGCTTGCGTCCACCCTGGGGCGGAACCGAAGCGATCGTGCCTTCAATCAGCTTGAGCAATGCCTGCTGGACACCCTCACCTGACACGTCGCGGGTAATCGACGGATTGTCGGACTTGCGCGAAATCTTGTCGATCTCGTCAATATAGACGATACCGGTCTGTGCCTTCTCGACGTCGTAGTCGCATTTCTGCAGCAGCTTCTGGATGATGTTCTCGACATCTTCACCCACATACCCCGCTTCGGTCAGCGTTGTGGCATCTGCTATGGTAAAGGGGACATTCAGCAGCCTTGCCAGCGTTTCGGCCAGCAGGGTCTTGCCTGATCCGGTCGGACCGATCAGAAGTATGTTGCTTTTGGAGAGTTCGACTTCATCATTACTATTCCGGGATTCCAGACGTTTGTAATGATTGTAGACCGCCACGGAGAGTACTTTTTTGGCACGCTCTTGCCCGATAACATACTCATTGAGTATATCATTGATTTCCTTGGGTTTTGGCAGTGCGGAGTGCTCGGATACCGTTTGCTCCTGCATCTCTTCGCGAATAATGTCGTTACACAATTCGACACACTCATCACAGATGAATACAGAAGGCCCTGCAATCAGCTTTTTGACTTCGTGCTGACTCTTCCCACAGAATGAACAATAGAGCAGCTTGCCACTGTCCTGATCACCTTTCTTATCACTCATTTACAATGCCCTGCCTGTTGACTTTGATTCAACCTTGCCGTTTTTTGCCTGAATAATCAAGCCGATTAGCTGTAAGGCATTTCAGTTTAAATCAAACCGAGACTTGATCTAATCTTTTTCCTCGGGAGTACGGGCATTGAGCACAGTATCTATCAGCCCGTATTCGACAGCTTCGGTGCCGCTCATGAAGCGATCACGCTCAGTATCCTGCTCGATCTGCTCCACCGGCTGACCGGTATGATGCGCCAGAATGTTGTTCAATTCCGCCTTGACCTTGAGGATCTCGCGGGCGTGGATGTCGATATCGGTAGCCTGCCCCTGGAAGCCGCCCAGCGGCTGGTGAATCATGATGCGCGAATGCGGCAGGCAAAAACGCTTCTCTGCAGCACCGCCTGCCAGCAATAACGCCCCCATGCTGGCAGCCTGGCCGATGCAAAGCGTGCTGACATCGGGCTTGATGAACTGCATCGTATCGTAGATCGCCATGCCGGCCGTGACAGAACCGCCCGGCGAATTGATGTAGAGATGAATATCCTTGTCGGGATTCTCCGATTCCAGAAACAGCAACTGAGCCACAATTACATTGGCCATGTAGTCCTCGACCGGACCAACCGCAAACACCACCCGCTCCTTGAGGAGGCGTGAGTAGATATCGTAGGAGCGCTCGCCACGCGATGTCTGCTCTACCACCATGGGGACGAGATTGAGCGCCTGTGTTTCCAGCGCTCCGTTACTCATGTATGAATTCCGGCTCATTGCTATTCTCCCTAATGCCTCAGATTACTTCGTATTTTCCATTATATCGTCAAATGACTTTTTCTCGTCAGAAACCTTGGCATCGTTGAGTACCCAGTCGACAACCTGCTCTTCCAGCACCATGGCTTCCAGCATGTTCATCTGTTCCCGGTTGGAACGATAGTACTGCTTTACCTGATCGGCATCTTCATAACTGGCCGCCAGATCGTCCAGCGCCGCTTCGACACGATCCTGCTCCAGCTCGATATTCCTGTCGCGGATAATCTGACCGATCACCAGGCCAAGAGCAACCCGCTTTTCAGCGTCTTCCCGGAACATCTCATCCGGCAGCGCCGAACCATCGGTTTGTCCGGAAGCATTCAGCGCCTGTTGACGCATGCGCTCGATCTCTTCATTGATCAGCGCCTTGGGCAAGTCGATGGGGTGCAGCTCCAACAAGCCATCCATGACCTGTGCCTTGATCTTCGATTTGATCTTGTGCGCAAGCTCACGCGTCATGTTTTCGCGAATGTCTTCGCGCAACTTGTCGACACCCCCTTCCTCGACACCAAAAGCCTTCAGGAATTCATCGTCGATTTCCGGCAGTTTTGCTTCATTGACCGTCTTGATGGTCACCTCGAAGCGTGCCGGCTTGCCAGCCAGGTCGCTGACGTGATATCCCTCGGGGAAGGTCACATTGATCTCGAAGCTGTCACCCGCAACATGCCCCTTGAGCTGATCCTCGAAGCCCTCGATCATCCGGTTTTCACCGATCACGATAGGCAGATCGACTGCATCGCCACCTTCAAACGCTTCATCTCCCAAAAAGCCCTTGAAATCGACGACAACCTGATCGCCCTCTTCCGACGCACGCTCAACAGGCTCCCAGGTCTGACGCTGCTTGCGCAGATTCTCGATCATCTTGTCGACATCTGCCTCTTCGATATCCGCCTCGTAGCGGGTAATCTCCAACGAAGTAACATCAGCCACGGTCACTTCGGGAAAGACTTCAAAGGATGCCTTGTATTCCAGCGGCTCGCCTTCCTTCATGTTGACCGGCTCGATACTGGGTACGCCAGCGGGTTTCAGTTTCTCCTGCGTTACTGCTTCCTGAAAGCTGGTTTGCAGCAATTCACCAATGACTTCCTGAAAGACACCCGCGCCATACTGCTGCTTGATAACCTTCAATGGCACCTTGCCGGGACGAAAGCCGTTAATCCTGACCCGACCCTTGAGTGATTTCAGACGGGCAGTAACCGCGTCGCTCAAACGTTCAGCAGGAACCTGTACGGTCATGAGGCGCTCGATACTGCTGGGAGATTCAACTGATACTTGCATTTCTATAACGACCTATGTAATTCGCTTGATATTCGTTCGGAAGGAACATGATGGTTTGACAGGTTGTTGAAAGCCGCTCACCCGAGCACCTTTCAACAACCTGTCAAGGATGGTGCGAAAGGAGAGACTCGAACTCTCACGGGTCGCCCCACTGGAACCTAAATCCAGCGCGTCTACCAATTCCGCCACTCTCGCACAACAAAAACCCCGCTGTCTTGCCACCGGGGTCTGGAAACAAATCTAAGGAAAGAAATGGGGTGGGTGATGGGGCTCGAACCCACGACCACTGGAATCACAATCCAGGGCTCTACCAACTGAGCTACACCCACCATATAGATAAAACGGCAGAGATTGACAATAGCAGAAACGAAATCCAGCTTAGCGCAAATGGCGCGCCCGGCAGGATTCGAACCTGCGACCCTCGGCTTAGAAGGCCGATGCTCTATCCAGCTGAGCTACGGGCGCATAATAACTGGAATCTATCCTCTGCCCTTTCCTTACCACCTGATATGAATGTGAAAAATGGTCGGAGTGGAGGGATACGAACCCCCGACCCCCTGCTCCCAAAGCAGATGCGCTACCAAGCTGCGCTACACTCCGACACTTGCATTTCAGGAGGGCGTGAATAATACGCATCCTCGGCGAGGCAATCAACCCACCGCTGGTGATTTGTTGAAAAAAAATCCTGCATATTAATATTGTCGGGCCTGAGTCCGCGTGCCATTATCTGCACCGACCATTTTCAACCCTACATATTATATAGCCATGAGCGCAGCAATCATTGATGGCAAGGCCATCGCCCAGCAGATCCGCAGTGAAGTCAAAGCAGCCGTCAGTGAACAGACCGCCCGGGGCGAACGCGCTCCCGGACTGGCTGTAATCCTGGTTGGCAGTAACCACGCTTCGGAAGTCTATGTCGGCCACAAGCGCCGCGCCTGCGAGGAGGTCGGTTTTCACTCCGAGGCACACAACCTCGCCGACGATATCACCGAAGCGGCGCTGCTGGCGCTGATCGACAAGCTCAATAACGACAACCGCATCGATGGCATTCTGGTGCAGTTACCGTTGCCCGAACATATCGATGCGGAAACCGTCATCGAGAAGATCCTGCCCTCCAAGGATGTCGATGGCTTTCATCCCTATAATGTAGGCCGGCTGGCTGTGCGACTGCCGCTGCTGCGCTCCTGCACGCCTTACGGCATCATCCACCTGCTCGACAGCGTCGGCGAAAAGTACAAGGGGCGCAATGCCGTTGTCGTTGGCGCCTCCAATATCGTGGGACGGCCGATGTCGCTGGAGCTGTTGCTGGCTGGCGCCACTGTCACCGTCTGTCACCGCTTCACCAGCGACCTGGAGGCACATGTTCGTCGCGCCGACATTCTCGTTGTCGCTGTCGGCAAGCCCGGCATCGTTTCCGGCGACTGGATCAAGCCCGGCGCTACCGTTATCGACGTAGGCATCAACCGCACCGAGGAGGGCAAGCTCACTGGCGATTTGGACTTTGCCGCCGCCAGTGAAAGAGCCGCCCATATCACCCCGGTTCCCGGTGGCGTCGGGCCAATGACCGTGGCCATCCTACTCAAGAACACACTCTACGCTGCCAAGCTCCACAACCAGACAACCCCATGACGGCAATCCCACCACCGCATGGTGGTACGCTCAAGCAACGCTACCTGCAAGGAGAAGCACTTGCCGAGGAGAAGCGTCGCGCAGTCGGCTACCCGGCCTGGACGCTGACGCCCACCCAGCTCTGCGATATCGAGCTACTGCTCAATGGCGGCTTTTCGCCACTCGAAGGCTTTCTGACCCAGCGGGACTATGACACCGTGGTCACAACCGGACGACTCGACGATGGCCACCTCTGGCCGCTGCCTGTCGTGCTCGATGTCAGCGATCCCTTTGCCACCAGCCTATCGCTTCCCTGCGATATTGCACTCTACGATCAGGAAGGCCTGCTGATCGCCACGCTGCAAGCCGAGGATTGCTGGATACCCGACAAGCAACACGAAGCATCACATTGCTACGGCACCACCGACCTGCAGCATCCCGGCGTCTACCAGCTACATAACGAACGCCACCCGATCTATCTTGGTGGCCGGTTGCGCGGCATCACCCCGCCTGCCCGCTACGCATTTGCCCGCTACCGTCATACCCCGACACAACTGCGACAGGAGTTCAGCCGGCGGAGCTGGAGCCGCACCCTCGCCTTCCACACCAGCTGCCCGATGTTCAGCGCCCAGATCGCGCTGACCTCACGGGCTGCCCGCGAACAACAGGCCAATCTGGTGATCCATCCCATTGTCGATACCGGGCAACCCGGACTGGTCGATGACTTTACCCGCATGCGCAGCTATGAACTCACAATGCGGCAGTTCCCGGAACAGACCACGCTACTGGCCCCCATACCACTGGCGACCCGACTCGCCGGCCCCCGGGAAGCCCTCTGGCACGCCATCATCCGCCAGAATTACGGCCTGTCACAGATCATCATCGGCAAGGATCACGCCAGCCCGGAAGCAACGGCACACTACTCTGCCTACCAGGCCCAGGATTATGCGCTGCAGCATGGCGAGGAGCTGGACATCGAGATTGTGCCAGTCGAGGAGACACGCTATCTGGAAGAGCGCGCCGAATACCTGCCCGCCAGCGAGGTGCCCGCAGAGAGCACGCCGCTCACCCTCCCCCCCAAGGAGCTGGAGCGGCGGCTGGATCGCGGGCTGGAGATTCCCGCCTGGTTCAGCCCGACAGAAATCATCGAAGAAATCCGCAAGGCACGGCCACCCCGCCACCAACAGGGCTTTACCGTCTTCTTTACCGGACTTTCCGGGTCCGGCAAGTCCACACTGGCCAACGCCCTGATGAACAAACTGCGCGAGCTGGGCGAACGCAGCGTCAGCCTGCTCGATGGCGATATCGTGCGTCATCATCTCTCCAGCGAACTGGGATTCTCCAAGGCTCACCGCGACCTGAACATCCTGCGCATCGGCTTTGTCGCCGGAGAGATCACCCGCGCCGGCGGCATCGCCATCTGCGCCCCCATCGCTCCCTATCGCGCCACCCGCCGCAAGGTAAGAGAGATGATCGAAACCCATGGTGGATTCATCGAAGTCCATGTCGCCACCCCGCTGGAGATCTGCGAATCACGCGACCGCAAGGGGCTCTATGCCAAGGCCCGCAAGGGGCTGATCAGCGAATTCACCGGCATCAGCGATCCCTACGAGGCACCTGAACGCGCCGAAATCATAATCGACACCAGCGAAGTCTCCGCCGTCGAAGCCGGTAACCGGATGATGCTGACGCTGGAACAGCTCGGATATATCCAGTAAATGTGCGGCATAGCAGGCATCCTCACAACCGGCAAAACCGTCGATCCCACAGCCCTACAAAAAATGGCACAGGTGTTGCGGCACCGGGGCCCTGACGATCATGGCATCTGGCATGACGGCCACATCGGCATGGCCCAGACCCGACTGTCGATCATTGACCTTGCGGGCGGCCATCAACCCCTGATCAATTCTCCTCTGACACTGGCAGCCAATGGGGAAATCTACAATCACATAGAGCTGCGGGAAACACTGGAACAACGGGGACGCCGATTTGCCACCCACTCCGACAGCGAAACCATTCTCCACAGCTATGCCGTGGATAACGCAGGTTTTATCAACGACCTGCGCGGCATGTTCGCCTTTGCACTCTACGACACCAACCGCAGGCAACTCACACTGGCACGCGACCGACTCGGCATCAAACCCCTGTTCTACTGCATAACCGGTGGACAACTGATCTTCGCCTCCGAGATCAAGGCCATACTCGCCGTACTGCCACAAACGCCAGAACTCAACCCCGCCGCACTGCACCAATACCTGCAGAACCAGTTCAATACCGGCCGTGACACTATCTTCCGGCAGATTCACCGCATCCTGCCCGGAGAAATCATCACCATCGACGATCAATTGCAGCTGCAGCAGCGTCGTTACTGGTCCGCCACGAAGATTCAGCCCCGGGAGACCGACTTTCCCACAGCCCAGGCCGAATTCAACAGCCTCTTCGACGAGGTCATGACACAGCACATGCGCGCCGATGTCCCGTTTGGCCTGTTCCTCTCCGGCGGCGTCGACTCAGCTATCCTGGCCGCAGCGCTCACTCGCCTCCAGAGCAAGCCACTGCGCAGCTACTCCATCGGCTTTGCCAATGTCGAGATGAAGGACGAACTGGACGACGCCCAGCGCATCGCCACACTGCTGGGCACCAACCATCAGGCCATCAGACTCGATGCCCGCGACATCTTCAATCGGCTACCCCACAGCATCTGGGCCGCCGACGATCTGATGCGCGACTACGCCAGCCTGCCAACCTCCATACTCGCCGAACATGCCGCTCGCGAACTCAAGGTAGTATTCAGCGGCGAGGGTGGCGACGAAGTCTTCGCCGGCTATCGCCGCTACCGCCCCGGCATCGAGCAAGCCGCCAAAAACCTGCTGCGCCCCGGCAGCGGAGGCTTCCGCACCCGCGGCCAATGGCACGACAACTGGGCCAACAAAGTCTTCGGTGATCGACTCAAGGCAGCCAACAACACCATGCGGGAACCCTTCATCAACGCCTGGCGGGAAACACCCAAATCCTGGTCCAACATCCAGCGCCGTCAATACATCGACCTGACAACCGCCCTGCCCGACAACCTCCTCGTCAAGGCCGACCGCATGCTCATGAGCTTCGGCCTGGAAGGCCGCGTCCCCTTCCTCGACCACCGCATCGTCGAATTCGGCCTCGCCCTGCCCGACAACCTCAAGATCGAATCACGACAAGGCAAAGTCTTCCTCAAACGCTGGGCCGAACAGTGGATACCCAAAAACCACCTCTGGCAGAAAAAACGCGGCTTCCACGTCCCCGTCGGCGAATGGCTGCACGGAGACTTCCTCGACAAACTCATACCCACACTCAAAAACAACCCCGCCGTACAGGAATGGTTCCAACCCCGACAACTCGACAACCTGCTGGCAACTCAACAAACCAAAGGCAAACTCAGCCGCGAAGTCTTCACCATCCTGCAATTCGCCATCTGGCACCAGATCTTCATCGAAAACAACGGCGCGCAACCCGATAAAAACATCGACCTGCTCACCTTTCTCAACCAATAAGCTGCAAATCAAGAAAGGTTCAGATCAGCAAGGGCCAGTGATTTCAATCAAAGTATGAGCGGTTTCAACCGCGATTGGCACCATGTCGAAGCGTGGTTCGCGGCTGAAGCCGCTCCTACAGCTGGGAAGAGAATTTTCAGCAATGTCAGGCAAAGCCTGGCGAGCCGTAGGATCCTCTTCCCTTCCAAACGCCCCGGTAGGC
>CAYTPO010000032.1:0-15200 GCA_964439815.1 uncultured Thiotrichales bacterium | reverse complement strand
GGAGCCTACTGCGGGAAAGCCATTTTGGCCCTTTTCCCCCCTGATTTTCGTCAAATATAACCAATATTCTCCTCAAATCAGTGAAAAAAATGACCTAAAATGGCTTTCCCTCGCTACGACTCCTATTCTCGGACAGCCTCCCAGGCAGTAATCGAGCGAGTCGCATTTTCTGTTCGCCAAAAAAACGTAATGCAAAACTTGAGTGAAGCGCGAGCGTAGGCGTGCCAGAACAAGCCAGGGCCGTGACAGGCTGAAGCCTCTCACCATTTGGGTGAAACGGGGTAGTTACTTGTCAAGTCCCGATAGATCATAAACGTTTTTCTTGAATAAGACGACTTTACTCCAACCTCTGAACCCCTCAGCCTAGCCGTTGCCACAGTGTCATTTGCGCAATGGTGTGCTGGTGTTTTCTGGCAGTTTCACGAATGACAAACGGAATATCCACGGGCTCGCAATACTCCTTGAAGGTTTCTTTCAATACCTCCCGTATCCCATCGAGTGTGGTGACGTTTTCTCCGTCCTTTTTGTAGCCGCCCAGCCAGTGTTCCTTTGCCGTGAATTCTTCCAGCCAGGTATAGGGTGAGGTGAGCACCAGTATGCCTCCGGGCTTCATGCGTTGGGCAATGTCCTGCAGAAAGGTTGCGGGCTCGTACAATCTGTCAATCAGGTTGCCGGCAAAGATCAGGTCATAGTCCTTGTAGCCTGCCTTGAGGTTGCAGGCATCCCCCTGACTGAATTCGATACGCCCGGCAGTGTCGGCCAGTCCCAATGCTTCCAGGTCAGCCTGTTTCAGCGAGTTGAGTTCTCCCTCGTCGGCAATCAGATAGCGTACCTTGCCGTGTTGTTGCAGGTTGATGGCATTGCGGATAAATCGGGTGGAAAAATCCAGGGCATCGATCTGCGGGATTTCCCTGGCCAGTTCAAAACTGCTTCTGCCCACACTGCAACCGATATCAAAGGCTTTTTCAAACCTGAGGGGTGCAGTAAGTGCAAAGATTTTCTCGACACAGGCCTTGGGGAAATTGGCTACACCAAAACAGTTTTCGCCATAGTGAAATTCGAGATACTGCGAAATCTGCTCGTCGGTTTCGTAACTATTGAACACCTGTTTGGCATCGCTGGCTGATTTGATATAGCGAAAGCCTGCGTGCTGGTAGAAATGGCGTCGAAACGCGTAGCGACTATCCCGGATCGCTTCATTGCCGGTGGAAATCCAGCTTCCCCCCTTGATCAGGTTATGCCGGGCATCGAAGGTGGGGACCGAAAAGTCATCATAGGCGGGATGCACCTGAAAGCCCTCGAACCCATCGATGGTGGTTTCGCTCCATTGCCAGACATTACCAATGACGTCATGCAGCTCTCCTTGCCGAAATCGATCGACAGGTGAGGCCGAGGCAAAATATTCGAGGTTGATATTGCCGGGTGCCTGATCCCAGTCGGGCTGGTCCCTGTCGATACAGAGATCATACATCCGGTACCACTCTGCTTCGGTCGGCAGGCGAATCTGCTGGCCACTCCTGTTGCTCATCCAGTTGCAGAAAGCCTTGGCCTCATGATAGTTGACATCGACCGGCCAATTCCAGGGCATGTCGATTTCCTCCAGCATGGCTCGGTAACGAAAATCATCGCCTTCTTTCACCCAGAATGCAGGGTGACTGGCCTGCCTGAACTGCCGCCACTCCCAGCCTTCATCATTCCACCATTGCTGTTGCTCATAGCCCTTGTCTGCCACGAATGCGTGGAATTCCCGATTGCTGACCAGAAACCGGCTGGCGCTGAAGGGGGCCACCTCGGTTATCTGCTCACCATATTCATTGTCCCAGCCGTAGGTATGCGAGGGCATCTTTCGCCCCTGATGAACCGTGCCTCCGCTGATTTCGATCAGTGAATTCTCTGGTGCATTGCCATGCTCTGGACATATCGGCCAGTCGGGATGGGGTTTGACGAATTCAAGAGGTAATTCACGGATCAGAACCGATGATGTTTCCAGATGAATTCTTTCATGCTCGATACCCATCAGAATAATCCAGAACGGATCTTCCCACTGGATTGGCAAGGTCAGAGGCAGGGTGGTTATCAGCTCATCGACAAGTTTCCGAACCTGTTGGCGGTATTGTCGTACCTCATCCGCGGCTGGCCAGTCATAACTCGATTCATCGAGATCGTCCCAGGACATTTCATCGACGCCAATAGCCATCATCGATTCCATTTTCGGATCGATCCGCTGATCGATGATGCGGGAGACCATCAGTTTGTTGATATAGAAAGTGGCTGTGTGTCCGTAATAGAAAATCAGCGGATGGCGCAGGGAATTGGGCCGTTTGTAAAAAACCTTATCGTTCGCCAGTGTCTCGAACAGAGACTCGTACTGATCACAGCAAGTATGAAAATATTGGCGAATTTCTTCCCGTTTCTGTTCGGCATTGCCCGCATCAATAACGGGTATTCTGGTGTAAAGCATCTTATGTCCTTGCGGTTTTGTAACTATTCAACAAGCTGGCAGCCAATGAGGCATCTGCTCGGTCTGCATCTGTAATACTGCAGAGGTATTCATTGTTTCCCGGATATCGGCATGTTCGAAGCAGCTTGGGCAAAGGCGTTTGCGATGTGTCCAATATTTTTGCCTTTGCGTTGGGTACGTCGTTCCTCTGTTGCTCAACCTGCAGGGGAATGCGTTTGCTATTGCAACGATAAATAGCAAACGCAGGTGTACCGGAACAAACCAGGGCCGTGACAGGCTGAAGCCTCTCACCATTCGGGTGAAACGGGTCTGTCAAGGTTCTGTCATTGTTTTCATTTGTTTATCACAGGCTTTATCCGCCACCTTGAACAAGACGGGGTATATTGGTTGATTATCTCACAGTGAATTAACGGCATCATCCACAAGCAGGGGATGCATCAGAAGTAACGTGCCATTTCAACACTGAGGAAGCTGTCATTGCGCAGGCCATAGAGTACATCCTGCTGGTCCACATTGCTGAAGACCTGCAGCTCACCAGTCAACTTCCAGCTTGCACCAATACGCCGGCTGCTTTCGATACGGTAGCTGCGGGTCGTGAAATCCAGGTCGGCAATGACACCGGCAATGACTTCGGTGCTCTGGGCATCATTGAATGCCCAGCGTGTCCCTATGAACAGGTCGTTGTTGAATGGCGTGGTGGCCTGCTTGCCTCGGCTGTCGGTATGATACTCGGCGATAATCCCGAGATCCGTACTGCTTTCGGCAATACCCGGCACGGTATATTCGAAACCGGCGACGGCAGCGGAATAGTCCTCAGGTTCACCATTGCGCTGAATAGCTTCCAGTTTCAGCAGCCAGGATTCCAGCGTCGCCTGGATATCGATACCCACCTGATCGATCTGAAAATACTTGGGCGCCAGCTTTACCGGCTGTCCATTCTCGATGACGGGAACAAATACCGGATCTCGTGAGGTGCCGGTAAAATAGTGCAGACCGATATCCCAGTAATCCAGCACCGTGCCGCTCCAACGCACCGCGTAATCGACATGTTCTTCACCATCGGAGGATTCATAGAGTGGATTGTCGACATCCACCACCAGCGGGGTGCGCAGCCGGCCTTCTTCACCCGAAAAGGTGCGTTCCCGAAATCCCAACAGGACAAAGAAATCGACCAGGCTGTTGTCGAATGCGTAGGTGAGGTTGATCATGGGTTGCCCCAGCTTGTCCTCGCCATCTATGTTTTCTACCGCATCGGTCTGATTGATGATATCGACAAGATGCCGGGATTCGGTAACACCCCAGAAGACCGTGTTGAGGCCAAATCGCGCTTCTAGATTGTCTTTTGTGTAGTAGAGAAAGAACTCCCGGATATCGATATGGCTGCGGTCATTATCCACTGCATCCAGCCTGATAAAGGGCTTGAATGTCAATGCAATATCATTACGCATTTCCCGATAATACTCCGGCTTGAAAGCGAGGGAAGGGAAGGCATTTTCCTGCTTTGGATAAAGGCCATCCTTGAAGAATTGCCGATAATCCAGGGAGAGATATCCCTGCCATTCCGCCGCGGCGTGGACGGGCGACGCGATAGCGGTTACCAGCAGGGCAGCGGCACAGAAAGATTGGAGTTTCATGGTCACTTTTCCACGAGTCGATAGAAACAAGGGGTGTAACTGCTCAGGGTATGTTCCCGGCAGACTACCGCAGGCTCTTGAGCTTGTTGCTCTTGAAGTCACTGGATTTCAGCCCGGTGCGGAATTTGTAGTGCTTCCACTCCAGTGTCGTGCTCTTGCCGGTCTGGTGGTTGTCCATCTGCATGATCGACGGGCGCCAGTAGTGGTCGAGATACTCCTTGTAGCCGGAAGATTGCAGGGTTTTCAGCGGGCTGTTCTTGCGGTCATAGAAATCGACCTTGAACAGGCGGTATTTGTCCTTGTCCACCCAGACCACCTGCCGGGTATAGCCGGAATACTTGTAGGCCGGTCTTCTTTCGATGACATGGCACTGCCAGTCACCACAGGGTTCATCCCTGAGATACTTGTAGGTATATTTCTCGATTTCCTGGGAGCCGAGATCTTCGAAGGCGAATTCACTGCCCATGAAAGGGCCGGACTTGTTGCGTGAGTTGATCCGTTTGACGCGTTTGAGCGCCGGCAGATAAAGCCACTGATCATCGGGCTTGAGGCCGTGGGAAAATGTCAACATGGCTGTTCCCTTGACATCGGCAGGTTCATCAAAGATTGACATGCTCTTGTCACCATCGCCTTCGACCTCCAGAGTACGAATGCGAATATGACGAACCGACTCTGCACCGGCCTTGTTGCGCAGGGTCATCACCATATCAGCAGTAAAATCGCCAAAACCCTTGTCGTAGGCCTTGGCATCCTGGGCTATTTTCAAGCCTTTTTCCTCGGCAGTTTCCGCCAGGGCCGCATTGGCTGCCAGCGTCAGGCCGAGTCCGAGTATGATCCATTTTTTCATTTGTATTCTCGCTTGATTACAAGTGGTAAGAAATTGGCTGGTATCCGTAGTATTGATTGCATACTGCTTTCCCATCTAGGAGGCTGTCCGAGAATAGGGAGCCTACTGCGGAAAAGCCATTTTGGCCCTCTCCCAGGAGCCTGTCGGACTTAACGCTGTTTGGCTGCGCCCGCAGGAAGTGCCCTTGGGGTGCAAATCTCTGGATGGTGATTCTCGCTTCAAACGGTTAAATCCGACAGACTCCTAGACCTTTCCCCTGTCGAGTTTCATCAACAACGGCGGGAGGAAGAAAAAATCGACAAACAGGGCAATCAGTATGGTCAGTGCTGTCAGCAATCCCATCGAGGAGTTCAATTCGAAGGCAGATTGCGCAAGCACCATAAAGCCGGCAACCAGCACCATGGTAGTGACCCAGAGTGCGACACCAACGCTGGAAAATGCATAGCGAACGGCGTCTTCTGCATTCATGTTCTGCTCTCTCCGGGCGCGCAGGTATTTACTGAGGAAATGCACCGTGTCATCGACGACGATACCCAGTGTCATGGCTGCAACCACGGACAATGCCAGACCCACCTGGCCCACCGTCAAGGCCCAGACCCCAAAAGCCATCCCGGCTGGTGCAAGGTTGGGTATCAGGCTGATGAAGCCCATCTTGGCGGAGCGCAGAGCAAAGATCAGGATCAGTGAGATCAGCACCAGTGCAATCGTGGTTCCGGACAACATGGATTTGATATTGCGCATGCCGATATGGGAAAACATGATCGTGGGGCTGGCTCCCTGAGTGACCAGCTCCGGGGAATGCGTCTGCAGCCAGTCTACTGCGCGTTGCTCCAGCGCCAGTGTCTCGGAGGTGGTCAGCGTTTCCAGCGTGGCTGTCAGGCGCGTGGCCGACTTGTCGATATTGATCTGGTTGTTGAGATCAAGGCCGTAGGGCAGGGACATTTCATACAGTAACAGATACTGCGCCGCCAGTTCCCGATTGCCCGGCAACTTGTACCACTGCGGGTCGTCACCATGCATGTTCTTGTTCAACCGCTTGAAAATATCGGTAATGACATTGACATGCTTGACCTCCGGCTGCTGCCGATACCAGTTGGCGAAGTCTTCGATCTTCTGCAGAAATTCCGGATCGCTGACACCGCCAGATTGCTTGCTGTCGAGGGAGTAGTCGATGAAATACAGCCCCGTCAGATTGTCAGCCACCTTGTCAGTGTGGCGGCGAAACTCTATCGACTCATCGAAATATTCCACAAAGGTATCATTGATCTTGTTGAGGGGTACCAGTACCGTCAGCAGGATGACCAGGCCGCCAATCCCCCATAGCAGAGCATTCTGATTGCGAATGACGAATTCGGCAATCTTGTCCATTGCATGCGTCTTGCCTTCGGGTACATGGCGTGCCTTGGCCGGGAGCAGTGACATCATCGCCGGCAGAAAGGTAATGCTTAGAAAAAATGCGTAGGTGACGCCCGCAGCAGTGATATTGCCAAGATCACGAAATGGGGGGGCATCACTGAAATTCATGCTCAGAAAACCGATGGCAGTGGTCAGCGAGGTAAGAAAGATCGGATGAAAATTGATCCGCAGACTTTCGACAATTGCATCATTCTTGCTCATTCCCTTGCGCATCTGGAACAGCATGGTCGCCAGAAAATGTACACTGTCGGCAACCGCCAGCGTCATGATCATGATTGGCGCAGAAAAGGAGGGGGGAGTGAGTTTTATGCCCACCCAGCCAGCGCTCCCCATGGCCATCAATACTGCGAGGATGATGACCAGCACCGCAGCAAAGGCGCCGGTAAAGGTGCGTAAAAAGAGAATCAGACCAAGAATGATGGCGAGCAATGCCAGGGGTTGCAGGGTCTTGCCATCATGTTGCGAAGCCTCGGGAAAGGCATTGTTCATCATGATGACACCCGTCGTGTAAAACTCGATATCCGGGTATTTGGCTTGCATTGCCTCAACCATCGGGCGGACATAGCTGACCACCTCCGGCACTTCGATGATGGGATTCTTGCCGGGCAATTCGATAGTGATATTGATGCCGGTTGCATGCTTGTCCGGTGCGATCAGGCGGTTGACCAGCAAGGGTTCATGCAGGGCTGTTTCCGCCACCGCAGCCCTTTCTTCGGGGGAAAGAGAAGCCGGCTCCTCGACCAGATCCGTCACGATGAGATCATCACCTTCGGAAAAGGTATTCTGAAAGTTGGAGATGGAATCGACGCGCAGCGAGTGGGGTGTCTGCCAGGCCTTCTCTGTCAGTTCGACCACTGCCTGCAGGGTTTCCTCCGAAAATACATCACCCGATTTGGGCATCAGCATGATCAGTACATTGTCATTCTTGGAATAATTGTTCTGCAGATTTTCATAGGCCTGCAGTTGGGGATTGTCCTTGCTGAAAAATACACGGTAATCATTGGTGAATTCCAGAAAGCGCGCTCCGGAGGCCAGCAAGACCGTTACCAGAATCGTGGCAGCAACCACCAGCCAGCGCCAGCGTAAGATCCACCTTGCATATTGTGTAACCATTTTATTGTTCCTTTATAACCCCGTCTTATTCATGGTGGCGGCTAAAGCCTATGATTAAGTAAATGAAAACAATGACAAACCCTTGACAGTCCCGTTTCACCCAAATGGTGAGAGGCTTCAGCCTGTCACGGCCCTGGCTTGTTCTGACACGCCTGCGCTTGCGCTTCACTCAAGTTGTAGCTATTGCTACAAATTTCGCTCCAGAGCGGCGCCCAGACGCACCAGTCCAGCGCCAGGATCCGCGATCCACCATGAATAAGACAGGATAACTACTCAGCTCACCTCTGAAATCCATCATCTCTGTGTTGAAAAATAGTCATTTACGCTTGTAAACTCACATTTTCCGCCTTGATCTGATGGATTTCAAAGGCAATCCTGAGCAGCTACGGTTCATGTGAACTCCACGCTGAGTAGTTACGTTCCTTTTTTGTTTCAGGTTTGTCTGATCTGTCTGCTGTGATTTTCAGGCAATGAAGGAGATAGATCAGGCTCCCCCCGCAATGCAGCAACACCTGTTTGCTCTGAGCGCTCTTGGCGGCACCAATACACCCTTCCAGCCCGGCAACCAGCATGATGGCCATCGCTTCTGTGTCGACATCGGCTTTGATCTGGCCTTTTTTCTTGCCAGCATTGAGTCCGGAAGCGATACCTTCTCGCCAGGTTGAATAGATACCTTCAATTCTCTTGCGAAAGCCTTCATCGATTGGAGACATCTCCTGGCTCAGGTTATTGAGCGGACAACCCAACCGAATATCGTCGTCGGTAATCTCCTCACCACTCATCTCAATGGTGCGAATCATGACATCGACCGGATTGCCATCAGCCAGCGGCGTGATCCAGACATCCTGCACCTTGGTGAGAATCAATTCATCCAGCACGGCATAACCCAGCGCCTTCTTGCTGGGAAAATGGTGGTATAGCGCCCCCTTCGTCACGCCCGTGCGCTGCAGGATATGGCTGATGCTGGCCGCCTGATAGCCAACCCTGTGAATCTCCTCGAAGGCAGCAATCAGAATCCGGTAACGAGTATCCAGCGAGGGATTGCGACAGTCATCCGGCTCCCAGGAGTACATGAAGGAGCGGATCTGTTCGTTGGTGGATGGTGACTGGCTGGATGTCATGATGTTTATGTATCCTAGAGTAGGTGCTTTATAATCCATACCGGTCGGTATGTCAAAGCAAACAGGCTATTCCATCAATAAAAATCGGGGTTTGTCAGCGTGTACAGGGCAGTAACCGGTTGCTATATTGGGATTCCGAAAAGATAACTATTAGCAAAAAACAAACCAAAGAAACATGAGATGGCAACTTACGAATGCGAAATTTGTGGCATGAGTGTCAACGCAACCTGTGGCAAATGCGACGCTCCACTGGTCAATGGCACACTGAAACTGGATGATGGCACCGAGGTGCAGATCTCCGAATGCCCCAATGGCCACGGCAAGATCAAATCCCCCATATGCTGCGGTCAGGACATGAGCTGCAAGGCCTGAATCGGCCCGTCAGGTGATCTACCTGTGCCGCGCTCGGCTTGGCCGAATCCGCTCCTTTACAGTCCATGCATTCTAGGATAGTCTTGCGCGCTCGGTTTTTGCCGCAATGGCTGAATCGAAGCAGTTCTGGAGAGGTGTCCGAGTGGCCGAAGGAGCACGCCTGGAAAGTGTGTATACGGTAACGTATCGAGGGTTCGAATCCCTCCCTCTCCGCCATATGATAAAGCCCGAGCAATTAACTCTTGCTCGGGTTTTTTTTGTCCGCCATAGGTTGATTGGGAGGGATTTAAACCCGATCGAGGGTTCGACAAAACTGAATGGATCAGTTTTGGATGCATAGCGCCCCGCAGAAGTGAGCACCCGGATGGCGCGAATCCATCCCTCTCCGTCATATTAACCAATGATTGGCTACCCGTTGTACCTAAACAGTGGTTTGTTTTGAAGTGGTTTTAACTCCCGTTAGACGCAACTTTCTTGGCCTGGACGCATCCGCTCCCCAACAGAATTTTTTGATTGCACCGGCTATGCGGGAAGCACACAGTTTTCGAATGCCTCCTCATTCGATACTTCACGAATACGCACACCGAGTTCAGTATCGACGTTTTCCTTACCGAGGTACCAGATACAGCGACAAGAGTACCAGGCCCGGATTTTTCCACAGGCCGCTTGTTTGGCCTGTCTTTACCTGTGATGAAACAAGTCTCTGCAGCTTGCTCGCGCGTGTGTCCCGGGAACAGGGGTAGCTGCTGGATGGTTTCGAGGGCAAGCTCACGACCTCGAAACAGGCATGAGCTGCAAAGTGTTCACAGGATAGGGCTTACTGCAACAACCTCAATCTGATCGAGCATGGCGCATTTACAAAAAATCCTGTAGTGGGCGCAGCTCGGGCTATTCACTGGTGATGGAGTAGATCCGTTTTTCGGGTCGACTCTAAGAAAGATGAAATATCCGGGCTGCTCACTGAAAAGCCGGGTGAGACCTGCATGGTCTCCATCCCCGAACAGAGTATGGGGGCTCAGACTGAGGCCCAGGCCTGTTAACAGGGTAGTGATCCATGTCAGGTAACTTCGGTTAATCCCGGGCGCCGTTGGGAACCAGCGCTTCACCCCGGCGACGTTTCTCTTCGATTTCCCCGACGGTCTTTCTCAGGGCCACATAACGTTCCGGTGTCGGTGGATGGGTATCGAGCAGGGATTTCTCCTTGGCGCCCGAGAATTCGGCGGCAAACCGTCGCCAGACGTTTTCCGCGCCGTTGATGTCGATGCCGGCATTGGCACAGATATAAAGACCCACATAGTCGGCTTCGGCTTCGAGCGGGGGAGAGAACTGCGCCGACACCACCTGACCCGCCTCCTCGTCATCGAGGGTGACGGCGACAAGTATGCCGAGCAATCCGGTGAAGATTCCCTTGGTGGGATGGTTCTTGATGTTGTGGGCCAGCTCGTGGGCCATGACGATGGCGATGTCCCGGTCGTTCGCCAGCATGTTGATCAGGCCGGAATGGATGGCGATGATCGAACCGTTAGCATAGGCATTGGGGGTGGCGTCGAGAAGCGCGATCACCGGGTAGTGGCAGGCCGGTTCGGTGTCGAGGCCGATCTCCCGCGATTCTCCCTGCCGCTGGATTGTGATCTTCAACGGCCGCTTTTTCCGGGCCGCCTTGGCCAGTGCCTCGTCCAGTGCCTCCAGACCGTCCTGGCCGGTGGGCATCTTTCTGCCGTTGATCGCCAGGATCTTGTCCCCTGCCTCGATGCCGGCCTTTGCGCCCGGGGTGCCCGGCGTCACCCAGAGCACCTCCAGTTCACTGCCGAGCCCCAGTTCGGCGCTGGCGGCGTCACGCAGATCCTTGGGGAAGGAAGCCCGGTTGGCGATGCGAAGTCCGGTGGCATAGGTGATTTCGTCGTCGCAGAAACGCAGGCCGCCGCGCAGCACCTCGTGGGCGATCGGGTCGATTCTCTTCTGGTAGCGCATCGTGTTGGCGATTTCCAGCCGTTGCTGGATATGACGCTCGGCGGACACCTCCGCCCGGCCTGGTTCCGGCGGGCTGGTGGTGGCGCAAGCGGTGAGCAACAGCAGGAGGACGGTTGAGCCAAACAGTGTGGTTTTCATTGGATGTACTCCCCAGGTTCGGGTTTGCAGATCGGTTCAGGGCTGGTTCTGGTTGTCCGTCTCGCCAAAATAGCTCACTTTGGGCAAGCCGGCGATACACGACTGGTCGAGCTTGGTTTCCGGGTTGTCGAGAAACCGTCGGGTCAGCGTGTTGACACAGTCGTTGACGCCCAGTACCCCATGGGTCAGATCGGGAAATTCGGTGTACTGGCTGCGGGAAAGGGTTTTGTCGGCAATCCTGCCCCATTCGGGTGGTGTAGCAATGTCTGCGGTGCCTGCAAGGACGAGGGTGGGAATGTCACTGTTGACCGCCTGGGTTTCGAGCAGTCCGGCGGCTGGGATATCCCAGGAATTGCATTGATAGGACTGATCGGAAGCGACCATTTTGTTAACAGCCTGTTGAGTCGTCTGGCTGAAATGGCTGGCCAGATCCGGGCTGACCTTATGCTCGGGATAGGGCCACTCTTCGGCACAGACAACCGCACTTGCCATGCCCTGAGCAACATCAGCGACGAATGGGTAGATCGGTATGACTCGCTCATTGGTCAGATCTATTGCCTCCTCCTCATTTTCATCGGAGAGGAGTTCTTTTGTCAGCTGGCTGATATCGTCATCCGTCCCGTTGGCGATGGTCATTATGACGTCACCGACCTCAGGGTTGGCGATAGCATCCCCGAGTATGCCGAGGTACTCAGATGTGGCAAACCGTGTGCCGTCGGGCAAAGTAACAGGATTTGCCGCCAATCGTTCGATGCCTTGTTCTATTTGTGTCTTGAGGTCGATTCCGGTTGCCCGGCAGGCGGTGTCTGCTTCACAATTCCTGGCGATCTGCTCCATGCTCCAGTAGCGGGGATAGGATGCTTCGCTCAGTCCATTGACCTGCGGAGGGAATACCGAATCGAGCACGACACTTCGGACACCTTCTGCCGCATCTCTCATAACCGTCAGTGCCAGCCGGGTGCCGTAAGACAGCCCATAGAGATTCCATTCGGTGTACCCCATCGCCTTGGGTACTGCATTGATATCCAGGGCGTTGTTGTGGCTGGTGTAGTCGGCCAGATTGATCCCTTTTGTCACCAGTCTGTCATGGCAGGCCTTGTGAGCGGCTGCGATATCGCCGTCTTCCTTTTCTGCCTGGAATACTTCGCGACAGTACAATGCAGGGCGGGAATATCCGGTGCCCCGCTGATCCACGACCACGACGTCGGACCGTTCACGCAGATAGCTTGCCGGGCCGATGGCAAAATCTTCGAGGGTGGAAATGCCGGCGCCACCCGGCCCTCCTTCGAGATAGATGACCGGGTCAGGGGCCGGCTTTGCAGATGTCGATGGCAAGCGATAGACAGCCAGTGAGATGGTGTCCCCGTCGGGAACTGTCCAGTTGGCCGGCACGGTGATGAAGCCGCATTCAAGTTTGGCAGATTTAAATTCTGCGGCGATTTGTGTGGGTAAGATATTGCTGCATGCTTCTTTTTTGTACGTTGAGGTGAAAGAAGCGGGGTTGGTAGTGGAGGGGCCGGATCCTCCTGCGTTGTTGTCGTTACTGTCGTGACACGCTGAAAGGGTTGCAAAGAGCAGAAGGGCAGTTGCCAAGTGTGAGCGTTTCATTGAGATGATCCAGAAAGTTGTTGTTTTATGGTTTTTGCCAGAGTCCCGTCATGTTATTCGGGGTCGGCTGACCGCTCCAAAAGGAATTTTGTAAGCTATTGTCAGCCGGTTTCGCCGGTGGCCCGATGGTTGCCACGGGAGAATACGAAACGGGCACCGCCCAGCGGGCTATTCGACACCACAATGTTGCCGTCGATCCGGTCGGCGATGAGGCGCACCAGAGCCAGTCCCAGCCCCATGCCACCGGTCCGGCGTGAGCGGCTGTCGTCGAGACGGAAAAAGGGAATGAATACTGCCTTTCGCTGTACTTGCGGAATCCCGGGGCCGTCGTCGTCCACCGTGATGATGAATGCCCCTTCGCGCGTCGTTTCACCATACACATCAATCTGTCGGTGAGCATGATGGATGGCGTTGTTCAGCAGATTTCTGATGGCGAGCATGACGAGATCAGGGTCGCCCACTGCGGGGTGTTCGCAGCTGCAGTGCCAGCGGACCGATTTGTCACTGATGTTGTCGCCACCGGCCAGGGTTTCCAGAAGATGCTCCAGATTGAATTCTTGCCGCTTGGGTTGACGGTCGATGGTGCGTGACAGTGACAGAGTCTGCTCGATGATCTGTTCGATGTCATCGGTATAGCCGTCGATAATCTCGATTTGTTTCCGCAAGGTGCCGATGTCATCCTGGTCACGGGTAAGGTCAAGTGCGAAACGCAAGCGGGCAATGGGAGTTCGCAATTCGTGGGGGATTGCACCGATCATGATCTGCTGTTCCCGCACCAGCGATTCGATTCGCCCCGCCATGTGATTGAAACGCTGGGTCAGCGTGCGCAGAGGCTCCAGCCGTTCCTCTTTTACCCGGGCATCGAGTCTGGTTTCGGCAATGGCATTCGTGGTGTTGGCGAGGGCCGTGAGTGGTCGGGCGATACGGCGGGAGATGTAACCAATGGCAGCGGCAACCAGCAGCAGAATTGCCAGCAGGGGGATCAGGATGACCAGGAACTCCTCGACCGGAATATCTTCGATGCGCTCGTCTTCCTGAATCCAGAGATAGTATTCATCGGACAAGCGGTGGAGCAACCACCAGTCGTCGATACTCGCGGTTCGGGTCATCCAGTTGTCGGTGACCGTATTGTCGATATCCATCAGTTGGGGGATAGTGGCCAGATCCCCGGCACTCACCAGTGAGATACGGCTGTCGAAAACCGGCTGATAGGCTTCAATCAGCCGACTCCACCGTGTGACGAGATGCGAATCGAGGTGTTGTTCGATGAGCCGTGCCTCCACCAGGCTGTTACGCATGAACTCTTTCCGGTCCACTGTCTCGAACAGATTGTCAGCGACGTTGAGGGCCAGAAGAAAACTGACTGGAATCAGAAAAATCAGGACAACATAGGTTCTGGAGAAAACAGTCATTGTGATGCCATTGGCTGATGTCCGGTTTGCGAATGAATTGTCACCGAAAAGGAGGCGGGCTGCTGTCAGCAATTGTCAATTGGTATCAACAGACCAGACGGTATCCTTTGCCACGAATAGTCTTGACATAGCGAAATGGCGGGTTGTCGTCACCCATTTTCCTGCGCAACGATGAGATGCGCATGTCGATAGAGCGATTGATTCCATCGTATTCGAAACCGAGCAGCTTGCGGCAAAGCCGGTCGCGACTGATCGTTTCACCAGGATGGCGAATCAGATATTCGAGCAACTGCCATTCGGCGGTGGTCAGTTCCAACCGATGGCCGCCCACGGTCGCCGTCATCGCGTCGAGATCCAGTGCAATGTCCTGAACTTCCAGTCTGTGGCCGTGGGCTTCCTGCCGTCTGCCGGTTCGCCGCAACAGGGAATGGATATGCGCGAGCAGGACGTGAGGACGCACAGGCTTGACCAGATAGCTGTCGGCACCGGTTTCCAGACTGTCGATCTCGCTCATTTCGTCGTCACAGGCCGTCAGCATCAGCACCGGTGTTTTGCTGTTTCGGCGAACATGGTGGCACAGTGTGATGCCGTTGACATCCGGAAGCATGATGTCGAGGATCACCAGATCGATGGCCAGATAGTTGTCTCCACGGATGAAGTGCAGTGCTTCCGAACCGTTGTCGATCCAGGTTACAGCAAAGCTGTTCTCGAAGAGAAAGCCTTCGATCATGCCGGCCAGCTCATGGTCGTCTTCAACCAGCAAGAGCCTTGTTGTTGCTTGCTTCATGCCGATACCGGTACTGACTGGATCACCTCGCATCAGCGCATGCTACGCGTCTTCGGCGAGGCGCCGGCACTGCTGCTGGTCCCCGACAATCTGAAGGCTGCCGTCACACGGAATTCGCGCCATGTACCCAAGATGGCGATCTACTACGGTTGCGCAGCCAGCAAACCCAGAGACAAGGCTGAGATGGCGGTGCAGATCGTCAAACGCTGGATCCTGGTCCGCCTGCGGCACAGTACCTTCTTCTCCCTGGCCAAGCCTGATCATCACATACACAAGATTTACCCCGCCTTATTCACCATAACAGCCAAAATAATAGAAGG
>CAYTPO010000031.1:0-9800 GCA_964439815.1 uncultured Thiotrichales bacterium | reverse complement strand
TCCTTAACATGAAACTGAAACAGATCGAAGATGATGTTCTCCATCTGCCCGAGGAAGATAGGGCGGAATTGGCACAAAAACTATTGCTCAGTCTGGATTTACCTTCCGAATCTGAAATTTCGGAAGATTGGTTGGTCGAAGCAAAACACCGCGCCAAGGATCTCGATGAGGGTATTGTTCAGCCTGTACCAGCAGATGAAGTAAGGCGAAAGGCTCAGGCGCTCTTGCGGTGAGCTATGTATTCCACCCCGCAGCAGAAGCTGAGCATCTGGAGTCTGTTGCTTACTTCGAGTTGAAAAGACCAGTGCTTGGTGCTTTGTATCTAGCGGATTTTTGAGAAGACCATGAAGATGGCCCTCAGCATGGCGTTAGCTGCAACAACAAAGTTGACGTTATAGCGTTATAACGCTATCCTTTGGGTGGAGGTATTGGTGTTATGAGCGAATTATCAAAAAGATCAACGGTTTACTTTGAACCGGATATTCATCAGGCCTTACGAATGAAGGCAGCGACTGCCAATATATCAGTTTCTGAGGTGGTTAATGAAGCCGTGCGTATTGCCTTGCGCGAGGATCAAGAGGATCTGGGAGCTTTCGAGGAAAGAGCCAATGAGCCGACTCTAACCTACGAAGAATTACTGAAAGATTTAGAGTCGCATGGCAAGCTATAGCCTTGCATTTAAAAAATCTGTTTCCAAAGATCTCCGCAGCATCCCTAATCGGGATGTAAAATATATATTGAAACGTATTGATTCACTTCGTGAAAATCCAAGAGCAGAAGGTTCCATTAAACTTTCAGGGCAGGAGCGATACAGGGTAAGGCAGGGAGTTTATCGCATTGTATATGAGATTCGGAATACGGAGCTGGTTGTAACGGTGGTCAAGATTGCACATCGCAGTGAAGTATATAAAAGCAGCTAACAATGCCATAGACTCGGACCGAATAAAGCTGCGCAGCGCTTCGTTTTTGTCGCTCAGCTCAGGCGTTAGCTGTGCAAAAACCGATACACGGTCTATTGTTGTACATATGTACCAAACGGGCGGTATCATATGTATATCGCAATAGACACCTCAGCACTGATTGCTGTTATTGGTAATGAGTAGTCAAAGTACAAAATAGTCGAAGTAACGAAAGGTTACTCGCTATGCTCGCCGGTTTCCGTTCATTGGGAAATCGGCAATGCCTTTTCTGCCATGTTCAAAAGAAGGAAAATTGATATTGGGCTAGCGAAACAGGCTCTTGCCGTTTATCGTGAAATACCAATCAAGTTTATTGATGTGCCGCTTGAGAAAACACTGGAAATCTCCCATACACACGATATGTATGCCTATGACGTCTATCTTATCCAATGCGCGCAGCAAATGAGTGCATCGTTGCTTACCCTGGACAAACGGTTAAAAGCCATAGCAGAAAAGATGGGAATTTCAGTTCTGGAGACAGGGTCATGAGAGAGTATAGTTTTACCGAGGCAAGACAGCACTTTGCATCCATTCTGGAGGAAGCAAAAAAGGAGGGCGTTGTTTGTGTCAAAAAACGGGATGGAGAGGCATTTTATATCAAGCCCGTTACGCCAAAGCAGTCCCCACTTGATGTTGATGGGGTTGATCTTGGCGTCACCTTATCCGAAATAATAGATGGAGTTCGGGAAGGTAGAGAAAGAAAATACAGCTAATCGGGTAGCCGGAGGTTTCTAACCTCCAGCCCCCACAACACCCTGCATGCGGCTGCGCACACGACTACATGGATGCAGGAGGTAGGGCGAAGCAGGAAGCCGGAGCCGAGGGCGTTTCATTAGCTGTTTGGATAACGGAACCTGACCCGCTGTTCTTTGAGTGACACCAGTCCTTGCGCTTTTAGCCCGACGGTAATGCCCCTTTGAACGCAGTCCAATACTGATCGCTGCTTTTACCGACACGCCCACAAAATGAGCTTGCGAATACGGGTACGAGGTTTCCGCCATCGCTTGACCGCCATGGAGGGTAGAAATACAGATTTTGCAGGAGTAAAAATCAGTAAAGATAGCACATGCGGATACGCCGACGTTTCCAGTGGTCGAGTTTCTCAACAGGATCAAATATCACGAGTGCAAAGTAGTTCATCCAGCCAACGACATATCGCATGAGTTTGTCATACCGATAGTGCCAGCTGACTCCCCACGTCCGGTTCGTTATTTCACGAATTTGGTGTTTGAAGTTCTGCAGACTTTTCGGACGCCAGATGACATGCCGCCCCTAAAATGGCTTTCCCTCGCTACGACTCCTGTTCTCGGACAGCCTCCTGGCCGCTGAGTACGGCGCATCTGGTCATAATAAAGGGGGCGTCATCCTATCTCGAAAGAAGATAGCGGGCGCATGCGCCTATACGCTGATTTCAGCTTAAAGCCAAACAGAACCGCCAGGCCCTGTTTGGCTTTATTCTTGATCAGGCAGCGGATCTTGCGAGCTGAAAGTAGCTGTTCAGTGCCTCGATGATGCGGTCTGCGGCCTGGCCGTCGCCGTAGGGGTTTTTGGCGCTGGCCATTTCGTTGTAGGCGTTGCTGTCGAGTAGCAGTTTGGCGGCGTTGCTGACGATGGCATCGGCATCGGCGCCGACGAGTTTGACGGTGCCGGCTTCGACGCCTTCGGGTCTTTCGGTGGTGTCACGCATGACGAGTACCGGTTTGCCCAGTGAGGGGGCTTCTTCCTGGACGCCGCCGGAGTCGGTGAGTATCAGTTTGGCATGGGCCATCAGGGAGACGAAGGCGCGGTAGCCTTGTGGTGGAATCAGGTGGATGTTGTCCAGTCCCGAGAGCAGTTTGTTGACTGGCTCCTGTACATTGGGGTTCAGGTGAACGGGGTAGATGAACTGGTGATCCGGGAACTGGCGGGCGAGGCGGCTCAGTGCGTCGCAAATCTGTTCGAAGCCACCACCAAAGTTTTCACGGCGATGACCGGTAATCAGTACATAAGGCAGTTCGCGCCAGTTTTCGGGCAGGTGGCCTTCCAGTGCGAGATCGACTTCGGCCTGAACTTCGGCGGTCTTCTGTTTTTCGATCTCCAGAAACAGTGCGTCTATGACGGTGTTGCCGGTGACATGGATCTGGTCGGCTGTGATGTTTTCGTCGAGCAGGTTCTGCCGAGAGAGTGATGTGGGTGGAAAGTGCAGGTTCATCAAGGGCGCTGCGGTACGGCGGTTGGCTTCTTCCGGGAAGGGCGACTGCATATTGCCGGTTCGCAGCCCGGCTTCGACGTGGCCCAGCGGGATGCGGCGGTAGAAGCAGGCCAGAGCTGCAATGAGTACGGTGGTGGTGTCACCCTGAACCAGCGCCATGTCGGGCTCGATTTCATCGAGCAGGTGATCGACGCGCTCCATCAGCCGGGCAGACAGCGAGGCCAGTGTCTGGTTGGGTTGCATGACTTCCAGATCATGGTCGACACTGAGGTCGAAGATGTCGACTACCTGTTGCAGCATTTCCTTGTGCTGGCCGGTGGAAATGACGATGGGCTCAAGGCCGTCTGCCTGCTGTAGTGCCTTGATGACCGGGGCCATCTTGATACCTTCCGGGCGTGTGCCCATGAAAACCGCGACTTTCTTCATGCTCATTCCTTATTTGTTCTGCTGCGGGATACGCCCGAATGAATCCGCGTATTCTAAGTCAGCGTGCTTTGGCGTGGCTATTATTGGATGATGCCGTCGTTGACTGCTTCACAAAAAAAGTTCCAGTAACCTGTTGATGCCGGCAGAATTATTCCGGCGAATCATTTCTCAACCGTCCGCGGGTGGGGGATAATGCGGGTTTGTTCAAGCAGCAGGTGGTGAGGAGAAGATGAAGGTTCTGGTAGTAGGCGGCGGTGGCCGTGAGCATGCGTTGGCGTGGAAGATTGCCCGTTCGCCCAGGGTGGCGCAGGTGTTTGTTGCACCGGGTAATGCAGGAACGGCGCTGGAGCCGAAGATTGAGAATGTTGCCATTGCTGCAGATGATGTCCCGGAGCTGCTGGCATTTGCCAAGGGCCAGGAGGTTGATCTGACGGTGGTGGGGCCGGAAGTGCCGCTGGTGCTGGGTATCGTGGATATCTTCAGCTCCGAGGGGCTGCGATGCTTTGGTCCCAACAAGGCTTGTGCGCAATTGGAAGGCTCCAAGGCTTTCAGCAAGGATTTTCTGGCGCGCCATAAAATTCCTACCGCGGCCTATGCCAGTTTTACCGATCAGGATGAGGCGGTGGCCTATATCCACGAGCAGGGCGCGCCCATCGTGGTCAAGGCTGATGGCCTGGCGGCAGGCAAGGGCGTGATTCTGGCGCAAACCGAGCAGGAGGCCATCGATGCCGTGCAGGACATGCTGGCGGGCAATGCCTTTGGCGAGGCGGGTCATCGCGTGGTCATCGAGGAGTTCCTGACGGGTGAGGAGGCCAGCTTCATTGTCATGGTTGATGGCAAGCATGTGCTGCCGATGGCCAGCTCGCAGGATCACAAGGCGCGGGATGAGGGTGACAAGGGGCCGAATACCGGTGGCATGGGTGCCTATTCCCCGGCGCCAGTCGTCACGCCCGAGATTCATGACCGCATCATGGATGAGGTCATCATGCCAACGGTCAAAGGCATGGCGGATGAGGGCCATCCTTTTACCGGGTTTCTCTACGCCGGTGTGATGGTGGCCGAGGATGGTACGCCAAAGGTGTTGGAATTCAATGTGCGGTTTGGTGATCCGGAAACCCAACCCATCATGATGCGACTGCAATCGGATCTGGTCGAGCATATTGAGGCAGCGCTGGATGGTGAGCTGGATCAGCAGGAGACGCAGTGGGATGCGCGGGCATCGCTGGGTGTGGTTCTGGCGGCAGGGGGTTACCCCGAAAGCTATCGCAAGGGCGATGTGATCTCGGGTCTGCCGGCCCATGACGATGAAGATGCCAAGGTGTTCCATGCGGGCACCGCCGAGAAGGATGGTCAGATCGTAACAGCCGGTGGCAGGGTGTTGTGTGTCGTCGGCCTGGGTGAATCGGTCAGTGCCGCGCAGGCCAGAGCCTATGCGCTGGTTGAGCAGATACACTGGGACGGCATGTTCTACCGCAAGGATATTGGTTATCGCGCCGCCGCACGGGAGCAGTAGCCATGCAGATGATCCGGCGCCTCTGGAGGCTGCTGTCACTGGTTGTCTTTCTGTTGCTGGGTGGCGTAATGACGCTCCTGCTATTGCCGGACATGAAGCACGGCATACCAGGGGGGCGGGTCCAGAAGGCCAGGCAGTGGTGGTATCGCCAGATCCTGCGGATCATGGGGGTGGAGCTGGTTGTTCATGGGCAGCCGGCTGACAGCGCATCGTTGTGGGTATCCAACCATATTTCATGGCTGGATATTCCGTTGCTGGGCAGTCTGGCGCCGTTGGGGTTTCTCTCCAAGGCAGAGATTCGGCAGTGGCCGATCATTGGCTGGCTGGCGTCTTCCACTGGTACGCTGTTCATCGAGCGTGGTGGCAAGAATGCCTCGCAAAAGGCTGCGCGGGCGATTGCCGAGCATATCAATCAGGGGCATTCCATTCTGGTTTTTCCCGAGGCCATGACGACAGCGGGAGTAACGGTCAAGCGGTTTCATCCGCGTCTTTTTGCCCCGGCGATAGATCATGCGCTGAAGGTTCAGCCCGTTGCGATCCGGTATTTCCATGATGACGGCAGCCGACATGAGCGCTTGCCCTTTATCGATCAGCAACCCTTTTTCAGTAATTTATGGACGGTGTTGGGGGAGAAGCGAAGCCGGGCCGAGGTGACGTTTTTTCCACCGGTCGACGCCGGGCAATACAGCGAGCGACGCCCGCTGGCCGAGCATGTACATGCTCAGGTGTTAAAGGCTTTCGATTGACGAATTTCAGCAGCGATTTGAACCGCTGCAGCAAAGGCGAACTACTCGCATTGTTTTAATCGTTACCGGTTGGTCGCCTTCGAGGATTGATCAGGCTGGCTCACAGCTGCCTTGATCCGAACCGCAATCCTGATAGCCGGATATATTCCGGGCATTTAAGCTGATGAATGCGTTGCGGGATCAGGAGCGCTTCATGGTGTCGAAGAATTCGGCATTGGTCTTGGTGGATTGCAGCCTTCCCAGCAGGAATTCGATGGCTTCCAGGTCATCCATGCCATGCAGGAACTTGCGCAGGATCCAGAGTTTCTGCAGCTCTTCCTTGTCGGTCAGCAGATCTTCGCGGCGGGTACCGGAGCGGTTGATGTTGATGGCCGGGTAGATGCGTTTTTCCGCAATGCGGCGATCGAGGTGGGCTTCCATGTTGCCGGTGCCCTTGAACTCTTCGTAGATGACCTCGTCCATTTTGGAACCGGTATCGATCAGCGCCGTGGCGAGAATGGTCAGTGAGCCACCTTCCTCGATATTCCGCGCGGCACCAAAAAAACGTTTGGGGCGTTGCAGTGCATTGGCATCGACACCACCGGTCAGTACCTTGCCGGAGGAGGGCACTACGGTATTGTAGGCTCTTGCCAGTCGGGTAATGGAGTCGAGCAGGATGACGACATCCTTGTTGTGCTCGACCAGTCGCTTGGCTTTTTCGATAACCATTTCCGCGACCTGAACATGGCGCGTGGCCGGCTCGTCGAAGGTGGAGGAGATGACTTCACCCTGTACCATGCGCCGCATTTCCGTCACCTCTTCCGGGCGCTCATCGATCAGCAGTACGATCAGGTAGCACTCGGGGTGGTTGGCGGCGATACTCTGGGCAATGTTCTGCAGCATGATGGTCTTGCCCGCCTTGGGAGGTGCTATCAGCAGGCCGCGCTGCCCCTTGCCGATGGGGGAGACGATATCCAGTACTCTTGCGGTGATGTCTTCGGTGCTGCCGTTGCCGCGTTCCATCCGCATCCGCTCTTCCGGATGCAGGGGTGTGAGGTTTTCGAACAGGATCTTGGTGCGGGATTTGTCAGGTTGCTCATAGTTGATCTGGTCAACCTTGAGCATGGCAAAATAGCGCTCATTGTCCTTGGGGGGGCGAATCCTTCCCGATATCGTGTCGCCGGTGCGCAGGCTGAAACGCCGTATCTGGCTGGGTGAGACATAAATGTCATCCGGGCCGGCCAGATAGGAGCTGTCTCCCGAGCGCAGGAAGCCGAATCCATCCTGCAGGATCTCCAGTACACCATCGCCAGAAATATCTTCCCCCTTCTTGGCCAGGGCCTTGAGAATAGAAAAGATCACCTCCTGTTTTCGGGATCGGGCGACATTTTCGATGCCCAGGGATTCGGCAATCTTGAATAGTTCGGGGACGGGTTTTGCTTTTAGTTCAGTCAGGTTCATAGCTGTGGGTATTGGATATCAGAATAGAATTTAGGCAGGCGCATGGGTGCGCAACGGAATTGTTTTATAAAAGATGTTTTTAGGAGTTTTGACGCCGGGGTGGCGTTAAAAGCCGGAGAACTTGGGGCACTATAGTATGAAATTAGTGCCCCGTCCAGCGGTTATGGGGGTTGTATGATCGGCTCAATGACCGTTCATCAGATATTTTGATCAAGGAAGGCAGTAAGCTGGGACTTCGACAATGCACCGACCTTGGTCGCCTCGACTTGTCCGTCTTTGAACAGCATCAGTGTAGGGATACCGCGGATGCCGTATTTGGGTGGGGTCTCGGGGTTTTCATCGATATTGAGTTTGGCTACTTTCAGACGATCACTGTATTCTTCGGCAATTTCCTCTAGAATTGGCGTGATCATTTTGCAGGGCCCACACCATTCGGCCCAGTAATCGACCAATACAGGTGTGGTGCTTTTCAGTACATCGTCTTCGAAGCCGCTATCGCTCAAAGCAGTAATATTTTCACTCACGTCCAGTCTCCTCGACGGTTCGTTGGTTTGAGTTTGAGACTAGCCGATTGCGAAAGACAAGTCCATATATCCTAATGACAGTGGTATCAACCAGGTGACTAACTCATGAGCGGAACACATTTATCCGAGCGACGATTCAGCGATTTTGACCTGCCGGAGTGCGTGCAGCAGGGTATCAGGGAGGCGGGCTTCGAGTTCTGTACGCCCATTCAGGCCGAGGCGCTGGAACCGGCCCTGAAGGGAGTGGATGTCGCGGGACAGGCGCAGACCGGAACGGGCAAGACGGCAGCGTTCCTGATTGCCACGCTGAACCGCCTGATCGTCAATCCGCCGAGTGAGCGTCGCAAGCCCAATCAGCCACGAGCGTTGATTTTGGCCCCCACCCGTGAACTGGCCATTCAGATTCATCGTGATGCGGTCAAGTTGAACAGTACCTGCGGCTTTCGCCTGGGGTTGGTGTATGGCGGCGTGGACTACGACAAGCAGCGCAAGCAGCTGCAGGATGGTACCGATATCCTGATTGGAACGCCGGGACGTCTGATCGATTACCTGAAACAGCGGATATTCGACCTGCGCGAAACGGATGTCGTCGTGCTGGATGAAGCGGACCGGATGTTCGATCTGGGGTTCATCAAGGATCTGCGGTTTTTGCTGCGTCGCTGTGCCAAGCCGGAAAAACGGTTGAGCATGCTGTTCTCCGCAACGCTGTCTTACCGGGTTATGGAGCTGGCTTACGAGCACATGAACAACCCGGTCAAGGTCGAGATCAAGGCGGAGCAGGTGACGGCTGACAAGGTCGAGCAAACGGTTTTCTATCCCGCCAATGATGAGAAAATCCCGCTGCTGATTGGCTTGATGCAGAAACTACAGCCCAGTCGCAGCATTGTTTTCACCAATACCAAGCATGCCGCCGAAAAGGTAACAGCGTGGCTCAATGGCAATGATTTCAAGGCGATAGTCCTGTCGGGAGATGTCCCGCAGAAAAAACGCCAGCGTCTGTTGGGTGAATTTGGCGAAGGAAAATACAATGTGCTGGTGGCAACCGATGTGGCTGCACGTGGCCTGCATATCCCGGATGTTTCGCATGTCTTCAACTTCGATCTGCCGCAGATGGCAGAGGACTATGTTCACCGGATAGGGCGTACAGCCCGGGCCGGACAGTCCGGTGTGGCGTTGAGCTTTGCCTGTGAAGACACCTCATTCTATCTGCCGGAGATCGAGGCCTATATCGAACAGAAGATTCCGGTGGGGAATGCGACCGACTATTTCCCCGAAAAGATCAAACCTGCCGCCAGGATCGAACGGCATCGCCCTGCAGGTGGCAAGGGCAGGCCACGCCAGGGTTCTGGCAGACATCATTCATCCTCCCGCAACAGCAGCGGGCGCTCCCATTCCAGGTCTGGGCACAAGCAGGGCTCCGGTGGACAACGCCGGCATTCCAAGCCTGCCAATTCAGCAGAGAAATCCGGAAGCTGATTTTTTCATAACAACTCAGCTCACCTCTGAAATCCATCATCTCTGCGTAAAAAAAGGTCAATTACGCTTGTAAACTCACATTTTTCGCCTTGCTGACGGATTTCAAAGGCGATCTGAGCAGCTACTGCTTACCTGAACTACTCGCTGAGTAGTTACCCCTGAGGAACACCCGTTCAAGGCGGGGCATGCGAGTCGGCAGCGGTAAACGACCACTTTTGATTCCCCCCGGATCGCCGAGTTGTACTCGGCCCTGCCGACTGCAAGTCGGCGATCCAAAACCGAGCGACTTCGTAACGCTTTACTGGGTAGTTACATAATCTTTAACAATTTTCTCGTTGAAATCAGACAGTTGTATCAAGGGGTCAACGATTGGTTTTGTGCTGTTCGCCACATTTTGCAATTACTCGGCGCATCCCCGAGGAACACCCGTTCAAGGCGGGGAATGCGACTCTGCAGCGGTAAACGACCACTTTTGATTCCCCCCGGATCGCCGAGTTGTACTCGGCCCTGCCGACTGCAAGTCGG
>CAYTPO010000030.1:0-2121 GCA_964439815.1 uncultured Thiotrichales bacterium | reverse complement strand
AAGGGCTTAGAAATCAGGTGTACTTGGGTGATGAATCCTTCGTCGAAAGCATGAAGAGCAAGCTGGATGAGTCGAGGAAAGATCAACTCGATGAGATCAATCGTTTGCAACGCCGTCCCATGGCGAATCCATTGAGCTGGTATCAAGAGAAGTACCCTGACAAGAAACAGGCAATGGCGGAAGCGTATCGATCAGGAGCGTATACGATGAAGGAGATATCCGAATACTTTGGGGTCCATTACTCCACTGTGAGCAGGGCGGTGAAGGCATGTGAGGAGGGTGCTTGATTTCAAGACCTGACCCCTGTTCCTCCTCGACATCAACCAGCCCCGGGCCATTGCCGACTTCATCCTCGACTGGCTCGAACGGCAGTGACCCGCGCTGCTGTCAGCCCTCCCTGAAGCTGCTCGCCGCCAGTTCCTTGCCCAGCGCGATGAAGGCCTGCAGATAGCCCAGACCGGCATCCTGCTCACGCAATCCGAGATACAGGCTGCTGTGCAGCCCTTCCGCACCCAGTTCCAGCGCCCTGACCCGCCCCGCAGCGACCTGCTGCGCGGCCAGCCAGGAGGGCAGCACACAAACCCCCCGGCCCAGCCCGACCAGTTGCAGCATCAGTTCCAGCGATTCGATCTCCTTGACCGCCGCCGGGGTCTGGCCGGCCGGCAGCAGGAAACGGGTGAACACATCCAGCCGTTCGACCGGCACCGGAAAACGCAGCAATCGCTCGGCGGCCAGATCCGCCGGCTCGACATGATCCAGCCGGGCCAGCGGGCTGTCCGCCGCGCACAGCAATACCAGCCGGTAACCGGCCAGCCGCTCGAAGCGGATACCCTCCTGCGGCTGCGGATCCGGCGTGACCAGCAGGTCGATATGCCGTTGCGCCAGACCGGTCAGGCCATCGAAACGGAAACGGTTGACGATATCGATATCGACCTCGGGCAGCTGCCCGAGGAAGGCGCCGATGACCCCGCTCAGCCACTGGTAGCAGGGAAAGCATTCCACACCAATGCGCAGCAGGCCCTGCCGTCCCTCGGCCAGCGCCCGCAGGTTGCGCTCGGCCTGCTCCAGTACCGGCAATACATGCTCGGCGGTTTCCAGCAACAGTTCGCCGGCCCGGGTCAGGCGCAGGCGCCGCCCGGCTTTTTCCCACAACCGGGTGCCCAGGCGCTGCTCCAGGGCGCGGATCTGGTGGGTCAGTGCCGGCTGGGTCAGATGCAATGTGGCCGCGGCCTCGGTCAGGGTGCCTTGCCGGTGCAAGGCCTGAATGATGCGCAGCTGGCTGAGATCGATCATTGATAAATATGTCTAATCGTTTGCTGATAATTGATCATTATTACTCAGGTCTGTAAGCCAATACAATCGCGCCACTTTCAGAACCGGAGCCCATCATGACCACCACCCACAATCTCGGATTTCCGCGCATCGGACATCAACGGGAACTCAAGTTCGCGCTGGAGCGATACTGGCGCAGCGAGATCGACGAAGCCGCGCTGCGGCAGACCGCCCTGGAGCTGCGCCAGCGGCAGGCGCGCCTCCAGTCGCGGCTGGACTGGACGCCGGTCGGCGATTTTTCTCTCTACGATCAGGTGCTGGACATGAGCTTCCTGCTCGGTTGCGTGCCGCAACGGGCAACAGCGGAAGGAGGCAGTGAACTGGATGCCTATTTCCGCGTGGCCCGTGGCCGCGCTCCCGGTGACGATGTCTGTTGTGGCGGCGTGCATGCCGGCGAGATGACCAAGTGGTTCGATACCAACTATCACTACATCGTCCCGGAACTGTCGGCCGACAGCCGTTTCTCGTTGCAGCCGGAACGCCTGATCGAGCAGATCCGTGAGGCCCGCGCCCGCGGCCAGGCCTTCAAGCCGGTGATCATCGGCCCGCTCACCTGGCTGTGGCTGGGTAAGACGGTGGACGGCTCGTCACGGCTGGCGTTGCTGCCACGCCTGCTGCCGGTCTATCGTGAGCTGCTGCAGCGCCTCGCCGACGAGGCCGTGCAGTGGCTGCAGATCGACGAGCCAATTCTCGTCACCGAGCTGAGTCCCGACTGGCAGCAGGCTTTCCGCGATGCCTACGAGGCGCTGCGCGGCGCCGGCCCCAGACGCCTGCTGACCACCTATTTCG
>CAYTPO010000029.1:0-13136 GCA_964439815.1 uncultured Thiotrichales bacterium | reverse complement strand
TATCCAACTCGATCGGCGCATTGCTTCTGGCCTTGGCGATCTCCTCATTCAGTGCGGCATAGCGCTTCATCGACGACATGTTCCGCAGACTGCAGTCTTCCGCCTTCAGCGTCGGCAGAATCCCTGTCAGCAGCAAGTGGGAATTCGCTTTCTCCGCAGCCTCATCGGCCGCCTGATACAGCTGTTGCAAACGCTTCTCGAAGGCACTGAGAACTGAGCCGCCCAGCGCCAGGGGCTCGATATTCAGCTCGATATTGAATCGAGCCAGCTCCGGCGTTGCCAACGGGTTATTCAGCTGCTGCAGGAATTCCTGATTGACAGGATTGGGCCGCATGGCGTCATCCACCAGCCAGCCTTCGATCTCGAATCCGGCAACCGGCGCCTCACTGGAAAACAGCCCGGCATCAAACTGCTCGCGCAGCAACCTTGTTTCTGCCTCGAGCCGCTGCCGGAATGCCTCGCGGTCCTGCTCGGTAAAATGCTCGTGCGTGATTTCCTGTCCCATTGCATACCTGTTCATTGGCGGCCAATCCACCCCCACAGCAAGAGCATGACCTACCTCAACACTTGCTGGCCCCATACCCGCTAGACTTCCACCATCAATTACAGGAACCACAGCGGGTGGCAGATATTATGGAAGATTCCTTTCTCGCGTCTCTGAAAAGCGCAAAAACCTACGGACTGGGTGAATTTCTGGAGATTATCGGCGAACTGTCGCAGGAAAGCACCAAAAAAGGCTCGGTCGATCGCCAGACGAAAGAGCTGATTACCTTTGGCATCGCTTTGGCAAAGGGGTGCAAGCGTTGCATCAAGATTCACCGCAAGGCCGCTGAAAAACTCAAGGCCTCACCGGCCGAGATCGAGCAGATCAAGCGCACCTACCTGTTTCTGAAGGCCACGCCAGGCCCGGGGGACGACGAGGATCTGTGGGAGTCATGGGAGCAGTCATGGCTGCATTTCGTGCTCGGCAAGAGCGACCTGAAACACTATGAGGTCGAGCTGGTGGCACTGGGCATCGGGTTGGTCAAACAGTCCGGACGTCATATCAAGCTGCACACCGCCAACGCCCTGAAGTTTGGCGCCACACGGCAGCAGGTGTTCGAAGTCATGCCCATTGCACTACTGATGGATGGTGCACCTGCCCTGTCGCAGATTCCCAAGCTGGTCAAGGCGCTGGAAGCCAGCCAGGAAACGCCATAGCGATCAGAACAGAAACTTCACGAAAACTGCGGCGGCGTCACCCCTGATGGTGGCATCGCCAGCGGTAAAGTCGATGGTCGTATACCTCGCCCCTACCAGAAAACCACTCCCACGCCGACCCTCGGTCACGGCATAGGCTACCTGAGCCTGGTATCCCAGCGCATCATCGAACTGCACTTGCCCCAGTGATCGCAACACGCCATCGGTCTCCAGCTCAGGGTTGAAATGATAGACCACACCACCACCAACAGAGAGCGTCCCCAGATTGGCAACCAGCAACGTCTGCCACGGAACACTTTGCCAGGTCATGCTGCCGTTTTCTGCTGATTGCTCCGACCACTGCAGACCGATACTGGTCTGCAGGTCCAGGCCTCCACCCAGTGGCAGCGCCACGCCCACTGCAATATTCATACCCTCATTGGCCCTGACAACGGCAGTCGTCCCTTCACTGAAATAGACTTCACCGACCTCGGCACCACCAAAATCATAGCCAACATCCAGCGAGAATCGCGGCTCGGCAGCCTGGGCAACCCCCACCATCAGCAAGGGCCATGACAACAACGACACATACTTTTTCTTGTTCTGCATGTTCATACTCCGGTTGGTCAGGAGTAATCTAGCAACCAGCATCTGAATGACGACTGAACCCGCCTTATTCATAGTGGATCGCGAATCCTGGCGCTGGACTGGTGCGTCTGGGCGCCGCTCTGGAGCGAATTTTGTAGCAATCGCTACAACTTGAGTGAAGCGCAAGCGCAGGCGCGCCAGAACAAGCCAGGGCCGTGACAGGCTGAAGCCTCTCACCATTTGGGTGAAACGGGACTGCCAAGGGTTTGTCATTATTTTCATTTACTTATCATAGGCTTTAGCCGCCACCATGAATAAGACGGGCTGAATTGAAACAGGGGTTATTTGCATATGCTGCAACGAAATCATCGATTTCGGCGTATGAACAGTTGGCTTTTTATTTGGCTTCCGCCCAAAAACAGCATCGTAGCGAGTATGACTCAGATGCCTGTGTAGGGATGAAAGCCACCTATCCACAACAAGAGTGCATTTTAATGAAACGTATCCTGCTTTTGCTGGCCCTGTTGGGCCTGACCTCCGCCGCCTTTGCCGATTCCGATCTGGTCAAGAAGGCCAGCCCCTATTCCGCCAGGGAAACGATGGACAAGTTCGAGAAAATCATCAAGGACAAGGGCATGACCGTCTTTGCACGCATCGACCACAAGGCCAATGCCAAGACGGTCGATATGGACATGTCACAGGCTGAGGTGTTGATCTTCGGCAATCCCATGGCAGGTACCCGCATCATGAAGCATGACCCGGCCGCCGGGCTCGATCTGCCACTGCGGGTGCTGGCCTACACCGATTATGACGGCAAGACCTGGTTGCTCTACCACAACCCGGAAGGACTGAAAGACTTGTACAAGGTTTCCCAGTGCGTCGCTATCGAGAAGGTCTCTGGCGCGCTGGACAAACTGACGGATGCAGCCATCAAGTAAGACTGGTCGGTAACTACTCAGTGAGTAGTTCACATAAGCAGTAGCTGCTCAGATTGCCTTTGAAACCCTTCAGATCAAGACGAAAAAATGTGAGTTTACAAGTATAAATGACCATTTATTAACGCAGAGATGATGGATTTCAGAGGTGAGCCGAGTAGTTACCCCGTCTTATTCAAGGTGGCGGCCCTGGCTTGTTCGGCACGCCTGCGCTTCACTCAAGTTGTAGCGATTGCTACAAATTTCGCTCCAGAACGGCGCCAGGATCCACGATCCACCATGAATAAGACGGGGTTACACTGGTCGCCACCATGTATGGCTGGCAACCCGAAGAACCGGGTTGCCATGGAGCATATCAGCCGAGGTCAGCGATGGCCGCTTTCAGCTTTTCGGTCGCTTCCTTTGCAACGGCGTTGGCCGCTTCGCTGTTCGCCAGGCCCAGCACGGTGGCCGGATCCATGAAATCAAAGATCGTCTTGCCGTCCACTTCACGCGCCACGATCGTGCAAGGCAGCAGCACACCAATCTCCGGTGTCTCCTCAATCATCGTCTTGGCCATCTTCGGATTGCAGGCCCCCAGAATACGATAGGCCGGAATCTCCTCACCCAGCTTGTTCTTGATGATGGCGGCAGCATTCACTTCGCTGACAATCCCCAGATGCTGCTTCATCAGCGCCGCTTTCAGGGTTTCGATGGCCGTATCGATCGGCTGGTTGATCTCTGTAGAAAATACATAGTTACTCATGACGTTATCCTTGAATTTTGGTAACTACTCAGCGACTGCTTATCTGAACCACCCGCTGAGTAGTTACGATTTGGCTTGAAATTCCGTGGCCGGTATTCTATCCCGCCGGTCTGTCGACACTACAACTCAAGCAGGAATATTAGGGTTTTCTAATATTCCTGCCCATGAAAAAGCCCCGAATGATCGGGGCCTCGGCATAGCACCAGCAAACCGACTCGCGCTACTTGCCGCCACCTGCATAGAACTCTATCAGCGCGGCTTTCTGCGCGTCATTGAGCTTTTTGAATTTCTTCTTCATTTTCTTGGGCATGGGGCGCTCATCGTTGCTCAACTTGCCAAACTCCTTGACCAGATAGTCCTTCCACTGACCGGCCAGCAACGCCGCATCATCATCCGGCAATGACCCGCCTTCGGAGTGGCATTTCTCGCATTTCTTGTCGTGGATCTTCCTGCCTTTCTTCGCCAGCTTGGCATTGACCTCATTAGTCTGCATCTTGAATTTCTTGCCCGCATAGAATTCGGCAACGGCCTCGGAATCAGCCTCGCTGAGTTCCTTGGTGACCGCATTCATATCGGTTTCATCACCGCCTTCCGGCTTGTACTTGTCACCCTTGCGGTCACCAGAACGGTACTCTTCGAGCATATCGGTAATGGTGATTGCAGAAAATCCGGCAATCGAGGGTACCTTTGGATCCGCACTATTGCCGTCATCACCATGACAGGCCGCGCATTTATCCTTGGCGATGGCGGCACCATCGGCAAACGAAGCCAATGGCATGAAGGCCAGCACTGAAATCGCCGCAATTGCAGCCAATGTTCCTGTTGTTCTCATCAAATCTTATCCTCGTATTCTGAATCAATCGGCCATTTGCCATTACAAACAACCCCCACGGACCCAGGCTATTCCCAAGCCCTTGTCTTCCACTTGAATCCGGGGTTTAAGCAGGTATTTCTCAATCCGCTGTGGAATCAATAGCTTGTGCCAGGCACCTCGATCAAGCCTCGAATTCGAGTTTAATATACAACTCACCAGTAGGCTTGTATATCGACGGCAGCCGCGCGACACACTCCGCTACCATTACGCCTTTCCCTTGTCAGCACAGGAAGCGGCAATCCGGGATACATCATCACCATCGAGTGTCTCCCTCGCTTCCAACTCAGCCGACAGTTCATCCAGTACCGGCCGACAACGCCGCAGTATTTCCCGGGCGCGATCCCGCCCCTCTTCCACCAGCATCCGCACTTCCGCATCAATCATTCTGGCTGTCTCCTCACTGAAGTTGCGCTCTTCCATAGTCTGCGCCGAATCGAGATACTGCAGCTGTTGCTGTCGTCCGTAGACCACCGGCCCCAGCTTGTCGCTCATTCCCAGACGCGCCACCATGTTGTGGGCAATATCGGTAGCCCGCTCCAGGTCATTCGATGCGCCCGACGAAATGCTCCCCAGCACCTGCTCCTCGGCCACCCGCCCGCCCAGCAGAATGGCGATCTGGTCCTTCATCTCCTCGGTTGTGGAGAGCGATTTCTCCTCGACCGGTAGTTGCAGCGTAAAGCCCAACGCACCAATGGCACGCGGAATGATCGTGACCCGATGCACCGGCTCACCCGTCGGCACGGCCACAGCCACCAGGGTGTGGCCCGACTCATGTACGGCAACGCGGTGTTTCTCCTCGGGACTGAGTGCCCGCTGTCGCGCCTCGGGACCAGCTATCACGCGATCAATGGCGGCTTCAAAATCGATCATGGTCACCTGACCGCGCTTTTCACGCAGCGCATGGATGGCGGCCTCATTGCAGATATTCTCCAGATCGGCACCGACAAAACCCGGTGTGCGCTGGGCCACGACCTTCAGATCGACATCGGAGGCCAGTTTCATCTTGCCGGCATAGAGCTTCAGAATTCCCTCTCGCGCCACCAGATCCGGCTTGTCGACGGGAATACGTCGATCGAACCGTCCCGCTCGCAGCAACGCCTGATCGAGGATTTCCGGCCGATTGGTCGCGGCCATTACCACCACGCCAGTGGAGGAGTCAAAACCATCCATCTCCGTCAGCAGCTGGTTCAATGTCTGCTCCCGCTCATCATGCCCACCCATGACCGGACCACCGGAACGCGAACGGCCAATGGCATCGATCTCATCGATAAAGATGATGCACGGTGCCTTCTGCCGCGCTTCGTCGAACATTTCACGGACCCGCGCCGCGCCGACACCGACAAACATCTCGATAAACTCCGAGCCACTGATATTGAAGAATGGCACCCCGGCCTCCCCGGCCACGGCGCGTGCAAACAGCGTCTTGCCGGTCCCGGGTGGCCCCACCAGCAAAACCCCCTTGGGGCTGCGGGCACCCAGCTCCCGGATCTTGCTGGGATCCTTGAGAAACTCTACCGTTTCCCGCAACTCCTGCTTTACATCCTCGTAGCCGGCCACGTCATCGAATGTCACCTTGGGCCGTGAGTCGGGATGAACCCGTACCCGATTGCCGATATTCAGGAAGCCCTTGCCCATAGTGCCCATGCGTTTGGCCATCCAGCTCCAGAGCAGAAACAGAAAGCCGAAAGGCAGCACCCAGTTGAAGAAAAAATTGCTGAGGCGGTCACTCTGGTGACGCACCGTATACTTGACCCCCTGTGACGCCAGCTTGTCGGCCAGCTCCTGGTTCCACAGCGGGATGGTGATGAATCTCTTCGGCTCACCCGTCTTTGGATCCGTCTCCTTCAGCGTACCGACAATCGCCTTGTCGGTAACCAGCGCTTCCGTCACCTCATGCTTTTCGACATGCTCCAGAAATGTGCTGTAGGGAATCTCGATGCGCCGCGTCTCCTCCATCTGCTGAAAGAACAGGTAGGAGGCAAGAATGAACAGCAGGTAGAGAATGAAATTGAATTGCGGATTCTGCCAGAACGACTGTCGGGTCGTATCGTTCAGCTCGATATCCGGCTCATCCTTGCCTCGTGAGTATTGTGACTGTTTCATCGGTGTTTCCTGGTTCAAGGTTTAGTCGGAAGTAACCCCGTCTTATTCATGGTGGATCGCGGATCCTGGCGCTGGACTGGTGCGTCTGCGCGCCGCGCTTGAGCGAAATTTGTAGCAATCGCTACAACTTGAGTGAAGCGCAAGCGCAGGCGTGCCAGAACAAGCCAGGGCCGTGATAGGCTGAAGCCTCTCACCATTTGGGTGAAACGGGACTGCCAAGGGTTTGTCATTGTTTTCATTTACTTATCATAGGCTTTAGCCGCCACCATGAATAAGACGGGGTAACTACTCAGCAAGTAGTTACAATCGGAACATTATTTCGGCAACAGCAATTCAGGTAACCCGTTACAACCAGCGCTTCCACTTGAAAATCAGATAGGGCACCACGGCCGAAGCCAGCATGGCTAGCAGCGCCACAGGATAGGCCCAGGGCTCATCCAGCTCGGGCATGTGCTGAAAGTTCATCCCGTAGATGGCACCAATCAGCGTCGGTGGCAGAAAGACCAGCGCAACTACCGACAGGATCTTGGTTACCCGGTTGTCGATCAGCGTCAGTCGACTCACCAGCATGTTCATCAGAAAATCCAGCTTTTCCGAGACAAAGTCGGAATGCACCAGCAGTGAATCGAGATCCCGCTGCAGTGCGGTAAACCGCGGCATCAATGCCTGCGGCAGCGCATCCTCACGGCGCAGGCCGGCCAGCGCCTGCTGCAGATCCATCAGCACGAAGCGTACCTTGTGCTTGTCACTTTCCATCTGCACCAGATCATGCAGCTGATTCTCCAGCTCTGCCTGGGTAACGCCCTCTTCCCAGCGCCAGTGGCCTTCGATCTCATCATAGAAGGCCTCCAGGAAATCGGCCATTTCATCGAGATGCAGCTCCAGCAGCTTGACCAGCACTTCGGCGGGCGAGTCGGTCTGGTGCCCCAGCTTGTGCCCGGCCCGCAGCGCCTCGAAGACCGCCACCCGACCCCAGGCCATGCTGATCAGGCAATGCCGCGCCAGCACAAAGGCGACCGGGTGACGCACCAGCATGTCCTTGCTCTGGTCGAGAAACCAGACGCGCAGATGAATTCCTGCCTCATCGACGAAAAACCGCGAGGTCGCCTCAATCTCACTGACATCCGTAATGACCGGCAGATGCATACGCCGCGCCCGCTCGATACGTTCACGATCGGCGGTACTCGGATCCTGCAGATCGAGCCAGAAACTGTCGCTGGAGTCGGGATCGATTTCTCTATCGTCGACCGGTTCGATATGGCCCTGTCGAATACGGTGGATGGTCAACATGCAAAGGCTTCCCTGGTCGGTCGTCTGCTATTGGAAGAGCGCATCAGTGCCAAAGCCCGCTGATGTGCCACGATGGCGGGCGAGCCACCGGCAGGCCCAACCCCTTGGGCAGGGTGGTGGAACCCGCATCATGCGGCAATACCAATCCTGCATCACTCCCCGGTCCCGGCTTGAGCGCCAGCAGACGGGCGATACGTTCCCGTGTATCCGGATGGGTTCGCAGAATGGAGGGTTCCGGCACCCGCCGACCGGGCAGAAAAATCCGCTCCATCCAGCCACCCTGGATCTTCTCGATCTTTGCCAATGCCAGCGCCAGCCCTTCTGGATCTCCGGTCAGCCATGCTGCGCCGAGATCGGCATCGAATTCACGGGTACGCGATAGCGCCAGCTGTGCCAGCGCACTCAGGGTCGGTGCAAACACCAGCAGCAGGATGGCAAACCAGCTGATCACCACACCGGAGAGCAGAATCAGTGGCAGATTCAGCAATAGCAGAAACTGCCCCATCAGTGACAGCGTACTGGTGGTACGGCTGAACATGTCGGCCAGCCCCATGACCCAGAGATCGTTGTTGCGCACATGGCTGATTTCGTGCGCCAGTACCCCTGTCAGTTCACGCCGATCCAGCTGGCGCAGCAAACCATCGGTCACGGCGATCGCCGACTGCTGCTGGTTGCCCACGGCAAAGGCATTGAGCATGCTGCTGGGGATGTAATAGAGCGCCGGCACCTGCTGCAGGCCGGCACGTCGCGACAATGCCAGCAGGATGTCGTGCAGATCGGGCGCCTGCTCCGGCGCCAACAGCCGGGCATCGTACAGTCGCATGACCAGCCGTGGTGATATCGAAGGATTCATCAACACCCCGACCACACCCACTGTCAGCATCATCCAGATCCCATCGCGCCCCCACAGCAACATGCCCAGCAGCATCAGAAAGCCGGCCATGACCAGCAACAGGACGATGGACTGCAGGCGGTTACGCCAGCTGTGCTGCATCCATGTAAAAGAATCGACGCCGGCCGGCAGCACGCGGCTACCGCTCGAACCGTCGCAGGCGGGCGCGCAGTTGCGACAACTCTTCGAGCAGATCCAGTGCCAATGCAGCTCCCGCCGCATTCACCCCCAGATCCTGCTCCAGCCGCTGCGCACATCGAACCCGGCGAATGCTCATGCCCTGGAAATGCCAGCTGGCCGGCTCACGCCCCAGTGGTTCGATCACCCCCTCTTCCACCAGTTCGAAAACACGCTCTGCCGGGAGCCGACATACCCGGCACAACTCTGCCAGTGTCAGCTCGGTTTCATCCTCAAACAGATCGCCGGTCAACAGGTTCAGTAATTCACTCGTCATGATGGCTTACACTCCCAGGCTTGCGCGTGGATTGAATTGGGTCGCCTTCTCGAACTCGCGATAGGCTTGTTTCGCTGCCTCGGTATCAGCCGGCGGCAGGGCGATCTTCAGCACCACATACAAATCCCCCGGCTGCTTCGAGGGGATACCGCGGCCCTTGAGTCGCAGCTTGCGTCCACCGGTCGAATTGGCCGGTATCTTCAGATCCACCGCACCCACCGGGGTTGGCACCTTCACCTTGGCACCCAATGCGGCTTCCCAAGGCGCTACCGGCAGATCGAGATAGATATCCCGCCCCTCGACATGATAGAAGGGATGCGGCTTGAATTCGATTTCCAGGTAGAGATCCCCGGCCTCCCCCTTGCCGATGCCGGCACCACCCTGACCCGCCAGCCGGATCTGCTGGCCCTGGCGCACACCCTTGGGGATGCGCACATTGAGCGTCCGCTCCTTCAGATGTGGCCGGCCATCGGCGCCCATTTCCGAGTGCTTCAGGGTAATCGTGCGAGTGGCGCCCTGAAACGCATCTTCCAGGTCGATCAGTACCTTGGCATGGGTATCCTGTCCCCGGGCATGGTATTCACGGCCGGTACCTGCCGTATAGGCACCACCGCCGCCACCATAGCCGGCTCGACCGAACAGGGTCTCGAAGAAGTCACTGAAATCCTCGGCGCTGGCCTGGGTATAACCACCACCACGGAATTCAAAACCCTGATCCCAGTCCGGTGGCGGCTGAAAATCCTGCCCACCCTGCCAGTTGGCCCCCAACTGGTCGTAAGCCGCCCGCTTTTCCGGATCCTTGAGTACTTCGTAGGCCTCACCGACCTCCTTGAATCGCACCTCGGCATCAGGTTCCTTACTGACATCCGGATGGTACTTACGCGCCAGCTTGCGGTAGGCACGCTTGATTTCATCCTGGGTTGCGTCACGTTTGACGCCCATGATTTCATAATAGTCTTTGTATTCCATCTCGCCTCAAGCTGTCTGATTATTATCTGCTCACGGGCCGGGCAGCATTTCCACTGCTCCAGCCCAACGGTCACTACCGACTACTATGTGGCCCGAATCGCTGCACATCAACACCACAGATAAAAATAGCTGCGGTCTATTTCGTGCCCTGCTCCAGCACGCTCAACGGACGATCTGCCGGCACTTCGAATCCAGCTTCCTGCGCCCGTGCCGCAAGGTAGCCATTGGCGGCATCGATCCACACGGTCACGCTGGCGACATCTGCCTCGAACAACTCGGCCAGCTCTTCCTCAACCAGCCTTTCAAAGGTCTGCAGCATCAGTGCACGGCGCCACAGAATCGGCAGATCCTTCATCAGTGCCAGCATGAAGGCCGCCTCGGAAGCCTCCTCTTCAGCCTCCTCGGCTGCTTCGGCCTCCACCTCCGGATCGATGGCTTCGACATCGGAAATCACGTCTTCGAGGCGTAACAGCTCATCCGGCTGCCAGAATTCCTGTACCTCCTCCTCGACCATGGCCTCGGCCTGATCCTCGGCATCAGCAGGCGGTACTGATTCGAGCGATGCCATCTCGCCAAACAGACGACTACTCCGCACCTCCTTGTCCAGCACATTGTGCATCGCCTGCAGCAGCTTCAGGTAGGCCGCATGGCTGTCGATTCCCGCGGGCCAATCGCTCTGTACCTGGGCAACCACCTCATCCAGCACATCCTGCTCCGTGGGGTAATCCGGCGAGAGATCGCCCTGGCTTCGCAGATAGGCGAGTTCGCGGCGAATGGCCTTTTGCAGACGTGGCAGCAGCGACTCGATACTACCGCTGGCTTCGGAAGCCACTTCGGCAGGCAGGGCCGCCATGCGGGTCTTGAGTTCGCGCAGCCGCGCGCGCCGTGCCTTGCGCTTGTAGGTTTCCTGATGACGCACCCGCGAAACATGTCGCTCCACCTTGCGCAGCAGGCGCTTCAATGCAGCATCCAGCGCCGGCTTGAGTTCAGCCCCCTGGCCATGCACGGCAATGATCTTGCGCGGAGGAACATGCATGTGCAGTTTCACCACCCATTTCCCGGCACCCTTCTTCTGTTGATTGATCACTACCGACAATTCGCTCTCGGCATATCCGATACCTTGCATCAGCGGCTCCAGATGCTGCTGTGCCCAGTCGGAAACCAGCGTATCGAGTCCGTCATGTCTTGCTGTTACTGCGCCGTCATAAGTTATTTTAAGTTTCATTTCACACCTCATTTCAGTCCTGAGCGCGCTGTCTTGCCACGCAGTTGATCCCGCCTTGTCGCAAATACGCCGGGCTTCACCCATAGGTCAAGCGGGTATTTTTCAATCCGCCGTGGAATCAAGAGTTTGTACCATTCGCCGTGTTTAAGCCTCGGATTCGGGAATGTCTCTGTCGTCATTATTTCACAGATACACTGATCCTGTTACGCCGTGACGCTACGGTCTTTGGCAGATCGACTCTCAATATACCCTTGCGATAACTTGCCTTTGCCTTGTCGGCATCGACCTCTGCCGGCAACGGAACCGCACGCTCGAACCGCCCGTAGGCACACTCGGTTATATGATAGTCACCTTCATCGCGCTCCCACTCCATCTGCTTCTCGCCACGCACAACCAGATAGTCATCCATCACCTGCAGATCAAAGTCACCTTTCTTCATACCAGGGGCTTCCAGTCGCACCACGACGCGATCATCATCGTCAAAAACCTCGGCGGCCAGCACGCCCCAGCCAACATTACGTAGTGCCAGTGCCTGCGAATCCCCGGTGGTCGCCAGCTCTCCCGTCTTCCTGCCCGGCGTGAACCGGGTCATGGCACCGGCTGCCCGCCGATAGAGACGCTGCCAACCATCCACCAGATGATCCCACGCATCATTAAACCCTTCTTTCAATTGATGTAGTGTAGACATTTATTAACCTCCTTACCTGTTCAAAACAGCCAGCCCCCAACCCGGCCTCTCTGGCCGGACCGGGGCGGCAACACATTCCGCTACTTAAGCGACAAATCAGAACATGTCGGCAAGCAGTTTCTGGATTTCATCAAACCAGCCCTTTCCACCCTTGCCGCCGGCAGATTTCTTGGCAATCTGATCGAGCTGCTCGTAAAGCGGCTTAAACGCCTTTCTGCTGCCATAACCCAACACCTCAGCCAGTTTCAACTGGGTACGTGCATCCTTCAGCAAAACATCCAGCAACTTATTGTCGCCCTCACTGCGTTCCATGTTCTCAGCCAGCTTCTCGGCCTTTCGCAGCAGATAATCCGCCCGCAGCACTGGCAGCGGAATAATCTCATCGGTAATCACCAGCGTATTGAGCGCGGCCCGCAACGCCATTTTTGCCTCATCGATCTTGCCGGCATCGATCAGCGGTGAAATGGCCTTGATCGCTTCGGGATAGGTCGCCAGCGGAATGCTGGTGGTGGTGAAGATGATCTCGCTGGCCAGATTGGCCACCAGCGGACGTGCCTTCTGCACCTCACCTTCATCCAGGTAGTGTTTCGCCTCCTTGACCACCGCCTTGACGGTGTCCGGATCCGCAAGCAGATCGTAAGTCGTGACATCCAGGCTCAGAGGTGCCAGCGCCAGTTTGGGATCACGCGACAGCAAAAGCTCCAGCTTTCCGGTCGCCAGCTCCAGTGCCGCCAGCGCATCCTCCTTCTTGCCCTCTTCCAGCGCCTTCAGCGCCTTGTGTGTCTGTTGCAGCGCCATCGTCGCTTCCTCGATGATCTTCTTGCGCTTTTCCGCCTCCTTGCTGCTCGACTGCTGCTCTATCTGCGCTTGCACAGATTTTGTCTCGGCCGACTGTTGCTGTGGTTTCTCAGGCAACGCCGTATCGGCAGCAAAAGCCGGCACCGCCAGCAACATGCCCAGGCCGAACATCGCACTACACAGGGGTTTTACGGTCAATTTTTTCATGTCTTGTTTCTCCTTCAGATTATTGAACTCGATCTCATCTTTCTGTCGGAGGAATTGCAAAAAGTGTACCAACCAATCACAGGTGGCAAACAGCATGAAAAGCAGGCACTCAGCGCAATACCTGGCGTAGGATTTTTTATTGTGTGTTTTCAACATCTTGCAAGTCACAGTCTGACTAACTTCACAGCC
>CAYTPO010000028.1:0-8908 GCA_964439815.1 uncultured Thiotrichales bacterium | reverse complement strand
GGTTCCAGCCGGATTCGGAGGTCTTCTGCACCCGCCAGCCATCACCCTTTTCGGTTTCCACGACGTGCTGTTCTTCCTTGAGATTCGGGGTATAGGCCTCGTGGATGCAGCAGGCCATCTCATCCTTGTAGAAATCCTCTTCTTGCAGCCATTTCCCTTTTTCCAGCACCAGAACATCATAGCCGGCCAAGGCCAGCTCATAGGCAATTGGACCACCGCCCGCACCGCTGCCGACAATGCAGATATCAAAGTCTTTGCTCATAACAGGAAATACCGCTTGTTCTTGGGTGGTCGAGGAAAGCCGGGCTGGTGTTGCAGCCACTTCCAGCCAATTGCACCGGGGTTGCCGCCATAGACCGGATCACTCAGCATGGCCTCCAGAATGTAGCGCAGGGTTTCGCGCAACCAGGCCTCGCCATTGGGTTGCTGCTCCAGATTCCGCAATACGGCTTCGCGCCGTGCGGCATCAAGCTTGATGAATGAGTGTTTTTCCAGTGTCAGACTGGTTTCTTCGAGCTGCAGGGCACCATTCCGCATGAATTCACGATGGTCAGGATCGATATCCGGCATCAACAGAGCATTGTGCAGCCAGGCCGTGGCATACACATCACGGGCGCCCGGGGCGTCCGATTCGGAGGGAAACAGATGGTCCAGTGCCCGATCCACAACCTGCCAGTGGTGGCTGTCCAGCCCGATGCGCTTGTCGGGGGTGAAGGTGACAGCGGGCAGGGGTTTTGCTGCAAGGCCGGGGGTAACCGCAAAACCTGTGGTCAGGATCAGAAATTCGCGACGATTCATTGGTTGGCCTCGGGGGTGGGATTCTCGGCAATCCCTTCGAGCATCCAGTGCATCATTTGTGGCGGCAGATAGCCGCGCTTGCGCGCTACTTCAACGCCCTCTCCATTCAGCACGACAAAGGCCGGTCGGCCATAACCGCGGTATTTTTCGGCAAGTTCGGGGTCAATCTCATCCTGGACGCGAACCGGGATATAATACTTGTCGATGCTGCCCAGTACCTTGTCGTCTCGCCAGGTGGTCTTGTCCATCTTCTTGCAGAAGGTGCACCACTCGGCGGCCAGGTCGACCAGTATCAGCCGCTGTTCCTGCTGTGCCCGTGTAAAGACTTCCGGGGTCCAGCGCTGCCAGGCAACTTCCTGTTGTCGGGTATTGCCGGATTGACTGGAGCCCGCAGCGGCGGCAGTCAGGGAAAACAGCAACAGTAGCACAAGCAGACTGCTTGACCTGATTCCGTGGTTCGAACGGGGATGACGGGTGCAAGATAGGGGGTTCGCGGTGGTTCCGGGAAATCTGCGTTTCACCCACAGGCTAAGCGGATATTTCCTGATCTGCTGGGAAATCAGGCGCTTGTGCCAGGCATCGTGGTCAAGTTTCGGATTCGGGCCTGAGATAATGGATCGATTCATTGTCATTTTCTGTTTGAATGTCGGGGTGCGATATCTGCGATACCAGGAGCCTGATGAAATACGCATGGAATCTCGATTCGGATGTCCGAGCGGAATCAGGCAATATAACCGGACAAAACCGAACCTGGAATCCGTATGAACGTAAAACTGGAAAAAGCACTCAATGACTGGTCTTCCCCGGGATTTTCCGAGACGATGAAAACAGAAATCAGGCGCCTGGACCGCACCCTGCTGCCACTGCAACAGGGTCTCTCACACAGCAGTTATGTGAGTGATAGTGAAATTTCGGTCGTGATACTGAATTCGGCGGAAAGGGAAGGTTCGATCATCGTAAGGACCGGGATTTTCTATGGCGGCATTATCGCCGGAAGTTGCTGCGCCGATGATCCAACCACGGTTTGCGAGGAGAATGAGTACTGCGAAGTACAGTTCACGATAGACCGGGATACGGCCGAAACCGAAATCCTGCTGGTTTGACGGCAGGGTTTCATGAAAGTTGCTTGCGGTTTGCACCGGGCCATGTCAGGAGCCTGTCGGGCTTTGCAGCCAAACAGCGTTAAGTCCGACGGGCTCCTCTTGGGTACAAATATCCTCAGGGCGCTGGCTCAGCTCCCTCCTTTATCCTGCGCTGGCCAATCGACCGGGGGCCGCACGATCAGCACCGAACATCTGGCGTGGCGCGCTACATGAGCAGCGGTCGCGCCGAGTTCGGCCAATGGGCTCTTCCTGATCTTGGGCGGCAGGATGATCAAATCGGCGGATATCTTGTCGGCAATTTTCAGGATTGACTCGCGAACACTCCCTTCGGCAACGATGGGCCTAACCGGAATATCATCGGGCAGATGCTCCTTGATGAAGCGCTTCAGCCCTTTCATGACGGTCTGGTTGAGTTTTTCATCGGCACCTTCGGGAAAGAACTGCTCGACGACAGTCATGCCGAAATCCGGCACGATCGACAACACGTTCAGATTGGCCTTGTGCTGCCGCGCAATGGAAATAGCCTCAGGCAGCACATGCTCCCATGAGCGTTTTCTTTCCTGATCAATGTAAATCAAAATATTCTTGTACACGGTAGTCGCCTCAGGCTAGTGGGTGGCGGAAAGGGTCTGGACATCGCCGCGTCTGCGTTTCTGCAACGTGATGATCAACATCAGCAGAAGCAGTGCGGGCAGATAGATCCAGTGTTTTGCAGGTGCGTTGGTTGGGCGGTAGACTTGCAGTATCTCCCAACCGAGATCAACCTTGGTACCCAGTGACTTGTCCTTGCCACCTAGGCCCAGTTTTTCAGCGGGCGTACCGAAAACGAGGTCATCGACCAACATCTTGCCATTGTCATTGACGAGTACCAGACCGGCCTCTGCCAGACGATCTTCTCCGCTTCCCTGGCTTTTGATCGGCAACAGGACAGTCTGGGTGACCATCTTGTCATCGACCAGGTTCTCACCCCGGGTGATCATGCGCAGTTCCGTGTCTTCATCGAGCGCGGCAGCCACATCATAGATTTCAGTAGCGGGCAGCAGTTCATAGGCCGGTGCAATCTTCTCCATGAAATAACCGGGTTGCATGAAGATGAAAGCCAGTAGAACCATCAAGGCGGTTTCCCAGATCCGGTTCTTCGTCAGCATGAATCCCTGGGTAGCAGCCGAGAAGGTGAGCATGCCGACAATGGTTGCAAACCAGACCAGTGCCATATGCCATAGTGAATCCACCCCGATCATCAGCAGTTCTGTGTTGAAGATGAACATAAAGGGCAGAATGGCAGTTCTGATATCGTAGACAAAACCCTGCAGGCCGGTCTTGACCGGGTCGGATTTGGCAATTGCGGCCCCCGCATAGGCGGCCAGCCCCACCGGAGGTGTGTCATCCGCCAGTATGCCAAAGTAGAAGACAAACATGTGAACCGCCAGCAGTGGGACGACCAAGCCGCTCTGTGCACCCAGCGTCACGATGACTGGCGCCATCAACGTGGATACCACGATATAGTTGGCGGTCGTGGGCAGGCCCAGACCCAGCAGCAGGCTGATGATTGCGGTAAAGAAGAGCATGATCAGCAGATTTCCGCCAGATACAAACTCGACAAACTCCGTCATGACCTGACCGATGCCGGTCAGTGTGACACCGCCAACGACAATACCGGCGGCCGCTGTGGCGACACCGATGGTGATCATGTTTCGTGCTCCGGTAACCATACCGTCACTGAGATCGTTGAACCCCTCTGAAGTGGCTTGTCCGGTAGTGCCTTGTCGCCTCATCATGGCAAGCAGGGGACGATGGGTAATGATGATCAGCATCATGGCAATGGTAGCCCAGAATGCGGCAACACCTGCCGAGAGTTTTTCCACCATGCAGCCGACCAGCACCAGGATTGGCAGCAGGAAGTAGAGGCCGGATTTGGCGGTTGGCCCGGGTAAGGGCAACTCGGTCATCTCCTTGTCGGGATGATCCAGTGGTTCGACACCGGCAGCAACATAGAGCAGATAGAAGTAGGCAATCACGGCAATTCCACCGGCGCCGTACAGCCAGTTGTCTCCCAGGGTGGCTTTCAGGAAGCTGAGGCCATAACTCATCAGAAAGGCGATCACGATGACACCGAGAATGATCGTCACCAGCGAGAGCAGTAATTGTGCGGTGGTAATTCTGCGGGGCAGGCCTTTCAGATCCGCCTTCATGGCTTCAAGGTGGACGATATAGACCAGAGCAACATAGGAGACGAATGCCGGGAGAAATGCGGCCTTGACCACTTCGGCAAACGAAACGCCAACATATTCCACCATCAGGAATGCCGCGGCACCCATAATGGGGGGCATCAGCTGGCCATTGGTGGAGGAAGCTACCTCGACGGCTGCCGCCTTGGTAGGGGCAAATCCGACACGCTTCATCAGTGGAATGGTAAAGGTCCCGGTGGTTACGACATTGGCAATCGAGCTACCGGAGATCAGGCCGGTCAGGGCAGAGGAGACGACAGCCGCCTTGGCTGGCCCCCCTTTCATATGCCCCAGTAGCGAAAAGGCTACCTTGATGAAGTAGTTGCCTGCACCGGCGCGCTCCAGCAGCGCGCCAAACAGGACAAACAGGAATACTGTATCGGTGGAAACGGACAGCGCGACTCCGAAGACACCTTCGGAACCCAGCCAGAAATGCGACATCGCCTTGGATATCGATGCACCCTTGTGGGCGATGACATCGGGCATGTACGGGCCGCCAAAGGTATAGATCAGAATGACACCCGCAACCAGCATCAGTGCCGGACCAAGTACCCGCCTGGTGGCTTCGAGCAGCAGTACCATGCCGGCAATAGCGACAGCGAGATCGAGTGTGGTTGGTGAGCCAGGGCGATCTGCCAGCTGTTCGGCAAAAAGGAATAGATAGGCTGCACAGAACGCGGCGATGAAGGCTGCTGCCCAATCCTGAATGGGGATATAGTTGCGTGGTGAAGAGCGAAAAGTCGGGAAAGCGGTGTAAGCGAGAAAGACAGCGAAGGCGAGATGGATGGCTCGTGTTTCGTTGCCGTTGAATAATCCGAAATTGAGAATATAGGGGAGGGGAGAAGCGATCCAGAGCTGAAACAATGTCCAGACCAGTGGTACAAGAAAGAGAATCTTGATGGAGAGTGGATTGGTGGGATGCCGGCCTCCCGTATCCGACTCCGCGATCATCTCCTCCAGTTGGTTATCGAGACGTTCGTCCGTGATATCGTCGGCAGTGCTGGTTTTTTCTGTCATGTCGGGTTCCCCGCTGATTTATCTTGGCTGCTTGATCCCTGCTCTGTATCCATCAAACTTGACTCGATGGAGCGCTAATGGTTTTCCGGTCTTGATCTGTTGGCTGAAGTAATTCAGGGTTGGGGGAGAAATGATTCTCCCCCTGACCAAGGATGGATGCCTATTTTATGAGGCCGACTTCCTTGTAGTACTTTAAGGCACCAGGATGGAGTGGTGCGGACAAACCGTCCTTGACCATTTCTTCCTTTTTCAGGTTGGCAAAGGCAGGGTGCAGTTTCCTGAAGCTGTCGAAATTCTCAAACACTGCCTTGACGACATAGTAGATGACATCATCGGGGACGTTGGTGGAGGAAACAAAGGTAGCACCTACACCAAAGGTGGGTGTGTCCGTGTCAGTGCCACGATACATGCCACCTGGAATGATGGCCTTTCTGTAGTAGTCGTTTTCTTCCACGAGCTTGTCGATTTCAGGACCGGTAACAGGGACCAGAACCGTATCGCAGGAAGTGCTTGCTTCCTTGATGGAACCACTTGGATGGCCGACAGTAAATACAATGGCGTCGATCTTGTTGTCACAAAGCGCCTTGGACTGCTCGGAAGACTTCAGTTCGGAGGCCAGTTTGAAGCTGGACTTGTCCCAACCCAGCGCCTTCATGACCACTTCCATCGTGCCGCGCTGACCTGACCCCGGGTTACCGATATTGACCCGCTTGCCCTTGAGATCCTTGAAATTCTTGATGCCGGCGTCTTTTCTCGCAACCACTGTGAAAGGCTCGGGATGTACAGAAAATACAGCACGCAATTCCTTGAAAGGGCCAGCCTTCTCGAATTTGCTGGTACCGTGATAGGCGTGATACTGCCAGTCGGACTGGGCAACACCCATGTCCAGTTCGCCAGCCCTGATGGTGTTCAGGTTGTAGACTGAACCACCGGTAGACTCGACCGAGCAGCGAATGCCGTGCTCTTTTCTGCCTTTATTGACGAGGCGGCAAATGGCGCCGCCGGTGGGATAATAGACACCAGTGACACCACCGGTGCCAATGGTAATGAATCGCTGTTCGGCAGCCATTGCACTGCCGGTAAAAAGCGTGCTGGCAAGTGCCGCCGCTGTAATGAGACCTGTGTAGAATTTACCTGTCATTTTGTTTCCTCTTGGGATGTGATGTTGATGCCGGAGTATGAGACCGGTGCGGTCAGGTGTGGAAAAACAGAGATCCGGAACATAGTGTCAATGCCCTCCGGAACCCGACTTTTCCGTCTTGAATTCCAGCCACTGGCGAAATTCGAGGTATTCCCCGGACTGTGTTTTCCTTGCTTTTTTCCAGGCCTGCCACTGTTTGAATTCCTGGAAATCGGAGGGTGTGCCTGAGTCTTTGATTTCTGCTGCTTCGGGAGCTGCAGTCGTAGCAGAGTGATTATTCTTTCCATCGTACTTCAGGACAAGTTTGCCCTCGTCTCCAGTGACGATGCCGGGCATTGCCTCTTCGGAACGCTCCCACTGATCGTCAGCGGGCGCAATTTCCATGTTGGCACAGCCATGCAGAAAAAGGGGGAGAACAACAGCAATCAGAAAATACTTCATAAAACCTTGTCTTTAGGTAACGTCCCATGCATGCGTTGCAATGAATGGGGCACCACTGGGCAAATAATAACCAAATCCATGATCCAGCCCCGGATTCAGGTAATCACTATCTGCCATTTTTCCAGCCTAGGAGCCTATCGGATTTAACGCTGTTTGGCTGCGCCCGCAGGAAGTGCCCTTGGGGTGCAAATCTCTGGATGGCGATTAAGTCAGCTTATCCTGTTCGTTAAATAGCGCTGCTATTCTCCTCGTACGATAAACTGACTTAATTCACCCCAAGTGATTTTCGCTTCAAACGGTTAAGTCCGACAACCTCCTAAAACTTGAAGCGGCTACCCACCAGAAATACTGTTGGATCAGCCGATGCGGCGGTATCGACTTCAAATGCGCGATAGGCAACATAAGTTTCAATACCCTTGGCCGGGCGGTAGGCATAGGCAACACCCAAGGTGTTGGCATCAGGTCCGAGATCCGTGGTTCCACCAGAATCGATGGACACTGCGTGTTTACCGGTCTTGTACCCCAACTTGAACCAGACTGTCGTGGGATCGTCTCCAGTAGTGGCAGACTGGGAGCTGAAGGCAACGAGTGCGTTGAAACCCATGCCGGAGAGGAAGGCAATCGAGCCACCAGTACGATCCTTGCGAGAGCCGTCGCCAGCATCATCGGCAAAGAAAGCAGCCTTGACCTTGTTGTCACCAAACTTTCCGGAATAACGGAGTGCAATTTCACGAGTGCTGCCTTCGGCGCTACTCAGGGCAATGGAAAAGCCTGCCATCTTGGGGCTGTCATAACGCAGTCGGTTATTGCGGCTGTAACCGTCATACATGGCATAGACGCTACCCATTTTCTTGCCGACTTCATATTCGAGACCACCAAACAGATCCATCATGTTGGCAGCTGCTGCCATGTAGGTACCTGACAGATCGGACTCGGTTGTACCATTACTGGCACCGTCGCCTTTGCCCAGGCTGACCTTGCCGAAATCACCGCTCAGATAGATATCGCTGTAGCGAACATCCAGTGTGCTGTTGGACTTTTCGTTGACTGCACCACCATTGACGGCAGAACCCTTGTTGTCCTGGAATTGCATTTCATAGCGAGCACCCATGCTCATGCCGTTTTCGAGTGCCTGCTTGGCCTTTACACGAACCCGGGTACCGGAAATATTATTATCGACATGCTGCAATTCATTTCCTGCGGCGTCGTCCGGCAGCATGATTGCCCGGCTGACCTGACCGGAAATCTCTACTTCGGCAGCTTGTGCCGACATGGCGGCTGTTCCCAGTGCGAGGACGACAGCGCTGGTTAGGGCGAGTTTGTTTTGTACCATTGATTTTCTCCTAAGATTTTGAGGGTTGCCATGATGCTGGCCATCAGTGCGATTTACCTGATGACCATAAACAGTGAGAGAAGGGTAGGTCGAAAGAGAAGGGAAGCTGCGACAGCCATTGAAAATCTCGTTCGCCACCATGAAGTTCTGCTCTTGTTGTTTAAGGTGAAAAAGCGGTTTACATGAAACGGGGTTCAATTGAACCTGAGTATAGACCCAATGTGATGCAGTTAACAGTAGTTGATAAAATATCGTTACAGCGAAAAAGGGGGTGATAAATGATTGATATGAGAGGCTTTAATTTTGGGTCATTTTCCGCCATTTAATTTTTACCGATTGGGTAAAAATGGTGCGGCAAGCTGCCTGATGGCGACAATAGAACCGACAGGAATCGTCATGGACATGGATTCGGCTGCGCTGTGTCTCCTCAGGTAGAGGCTCTGTTATGCAGTCTGTTTGGCTGCCTTTTGCCGGCAAGTCCGAAGGAATTCCCAGGTCAGATGTCATCCGTCGAGGCTGGATCAATGACCATTTTGAATTCCCGTACCTGCTTCGATGAGATGAAGTCTTCCATGGCGTGTGAAACCGTCTCGATCAGTTCCTGTTGATGAGGGTAGGCAGCGATCTGTTCCTGCTTCCAGGCCGCCAGTGCCTGCCGGAAGGTGGATAGCTGGAATGCATAAATGGGATCTTGATTCATGAGGATTGGGATCATTCCCGTAGTCATAAGGTTGGAGACCAATTATATACCCAAGTTTCAGCGCTCACCTGAGGTTGATATCAGCGATACCATCTGCTGCCGCACCCACCGTGTTGCCGGATGAACCGGCATCCAGGCCACCGGGAT
>CAYTPO010000027.1:0-9622 GCA_964439815.1 uncultured Thiotrichales bacterium | reverse complement strand
TGGGCGTGGCATCAATCGTCTGGCTGTCGATATCGACATTGAAGCGGTACAACCCGGTATGTGTGTAACCATAGTAGTAGTTGGGTGCCAAGCGATCTCCACCGTAGCCCGGCATGTCCTGATCATGGAGCGCTACCGGCAGGGCAACCCGCAACTGCCTGCCCACCTGCAAAGTGGTGATGGCATGATGATTGTGCAGCGCCGGGCTTTGTGTACCACGCTTGCCGATCTCCAGCTTGTCGACTTCCTTCGGATTGGCCGGGTCGGAAACATCGATCAGAGACAGCTTGACACCCTGATACCAGGCTCCACCGAAGTCACCAAAGATACTGCCATCTGCCGGGATGGCCTCTTTGCCAACACCAAGCAGCAGATTTTCGTTGATTGGGTGCAGGTAGTCCGAATACCCGCTGATTTTCAGCTCTCCCACCTTGTAGGGATTGGCAGGATCGGAAAGGTCGAGCACATACAACGGATCGGTCACGCGGAAGGTGATCAGGTAGGCGCGATCACCCACATAACGACTTCCGTACAACTGCTCTCCCGGCCTGCCGAGAAATTCCGGGTGGGCTGCATTGGGTAGTGTAGAGACAACCTCCAGCGCTTCCCGACTGTCGGATTCCCTGAGAATGGTCAGCAATACCGGAGACTGCTGCTCAGCTGCCTTGCCACCATCGGCAGGTGGTGCAACGGCCACCTCGTCACCCACATCACCACCAACCGCGATATCCACGGGTTGAAACAGAAACTGGCGTTGCTCGTTGTAGGTGATCACCCGCAGATAACCGTCGGACGACTCACTGAAGCGGAACGACTTGCGATCCTGATCCCATCCCAGATGCCCCTTGACCTCGGCAGAGCCACGATATTCGATATCCATGCCGTCGAAGGCAAACTTGTGAATATCTGTCGTCATACCCGGATCATAGGCAAACGTGGTGGCGGAATAATCATAGTCATGCCGCGTCGATGACAGATAGAGTGCGTTGGGAGAAGCATAGAGCGCTTCGCTGGAACCCACATAGCAGCGACTGCTGATGGCGGCATTATCCGTTGCCAGATCAACGGCCACGATCGTGATGATATCCGCCGACTTTCTGGCGGCATTCCGATTGACATAACAGGCATCGGGCTTGACCAGCAGCCCCTGATCCAAGCCATCGACACTGTATTTTGGGAGCACCTTCTCCGCAGTTACGGTAGTCAGCGAGGTTTCATTCCCATTTTCCTCCTGCGTGGTGACCGGCTGCCCCAGGGGGCGCGGCACATCCGGATAATGTCGAAGTACCAGATAGAGGACATCGCCTACCCGGCGACTGGACACCAGCGCTCCATCGAATTCCATCTTGCGCGTGACCGATGCCTGGGCCGGCTCGCTGATATCGATGAATCTGAGCTGGGTTTTCTGCCGACTGAACCAGTAGGGTCGAAACCAGTAAGCGTAGACATTACCCCCCGACTCGCCAACGGCAATCAGCTTTTTCCGAGCTTCGACAAGATACAAGCCCTTCTGCCGCTGATCCCCCTCTTCGATCATGACTCGGCGCACCTCGGTCAGGCTGCCATCGTCCTGTACCGACATAATGCGAATACCTTCCTCGAACTTCTCCGGTGGTGCCTGCTTGCCACCATCAACAGGCAGCGGCCCGCCATAGTAGCGGTCGGAATTCGGGAAGATCGAATAGATCGTCCTGCCATCACGCGCCACCTTGATCTGGTCGGCCTCATCAACCCCCAACTCCTGCAAATTGGTCGAGGAAACCAACCCGCCCGCAGCCCCACCGGACGCAGAACTTGCAGCATCGGCCGCCACAGGAGCGCCTGCCAGCTCCAGGTTGGAGCCCTTGTTGGCAGAACCCTCATTGGCATCGCTGGCAAGCGCTGTGCGAAAGTAGGCAGTCAGCTCGGCTTCATCCGCCTTGACCAATACACCCGGCGCGCGATTCTTGTCCACATCACCGACACCGGCCTGCGATCCGGTGTTGTTGTCATTACCTGGAAAGCAGCCCGCGATAAACAGCGATACCAGAGAGGCCGAAAACAGTCGTCGCAGATTCATCACGATGCTCCTTTTGAATAATTGGGATATATTTCCCAAATTAGCAACCCACAGGCCTGCCGTCAAGGACTCGGCATGACGAAGTACCCACTTCAATCGACAACCCCGCTGATTCTGGGGGGTTGCCCCATTCGATTCACTTGCCTCGGCGTCACATTTCTGACACATTTCTCGATTGAATTGGGAGCTTCCTCACAATAACCACTTCGTTTCCTTCCCTTGAATGGAAGCTGGCTCTACTTTCACTGTCAGGGGCAAGGACAATAATGGCAGGGGCGGTAATGGCGGACACACGGTATTTTTTCTCATATGCAACGGTCAACGAAAATCCTCGCTATACGCGGGATCTGGTGAACTTTCGCCAGTACGCCAGTCATGATCCTGGCGTTGACCTGGTGGAAGTGTATATCGCTGTCAATCAGGAACAGCCCAGGACAGAGGCTGATGAAATTGCCCTGCGTTCCCTGGTCAAGGTGCTGGAGAAGAATCCGAAATACAAGGTGAGGAAGGTCGAGTTTTTCAGCAAGCCCGGGCGCGATTGGCGGGCACTGTATGTCAATCTGAACAACCTGTTGCCTGAAGCAGCCGATACCGACTTTCTATTCTTCAACAACCGCAGCGGTACCGGGCCGTTGATTGATGGCTGGTATCAGAAAATGTTGGCAAAAATCCGTCAGGACACCGATATCGGCGCAGTGGCCAGCACACTCTGGCTACCACCCTGCGCCGAGCATCCGGACTTTGGCCCTCACCTCCAGGCTTTTGGCATACTCACGAGGATTCGTGATTGCATCCCGATGATGGACAATTTTCCCGGCATCCATGCCCTGAACAGCGATGAAACGATTCGTGATGGCGAAGTCCGCTTTTCGGAGTGCCTGCTGGAAAATGGACGCAAACTGACCAGCCTCCATCGGCCCTTGCTGGTCGTCAGCCCGGGGCAGGAAGATTTTGGCGCTGAACGACCGGGTTGCCCACGGGCGGAAGCCGCGCTTGCCAGTCATCTGCCCTTCAGCCATCGTTCCGTAAAGCCCTACTATCTCGCGCAACCGGAGCACTGGCTGGCAATTCTCTCGTGGTGGGTCAGACGGATCTACCATCAACCCTCCATACTCCGCAATTTTCCGCACCGGATCTGGATGGCCATTCAATGGACCCAATGGAACCTCCGCCATCGCAACCGGCATAACGGCTCTCACGCCTGATCAGCCCGACACGGCAGTCAATCCCGGTGACTGAACCTGCCGCACCCGCGATTCAGGAGAGTTCCATTACCCCATCCATCTCGACGGCAGCGTCCTTGGGCAACTGCGCCACGCCGATGGCAGCGCGCGCCGGATAGGGCTCGGTGAAATACTCGGCCATGACCTGATTGACGATGGGAAAGGCTGCCAGGTCTACCAGAAAGATATTGAGCTTGGCGATATCGGCCAGCGTGCCACCAGCAGCCTCAGCCACGGCCTTGAGGTTATCGAACACACGCCGGATCTGATCCTCGATATCTCCTTCCACCAGTTCCATGGTCTCCGGCACCAGTGGAATCTGCCCCGACAGATACACGGTATTGCCGGTCCTTACCGCCTGGGAATAGGTTCCAATCGCCTGTGGAGCATTGTCGGTCTGAATGATTTCTCGTGCCATGGCTGTCTCCTGCTGTGGTTGAAGGGGATCAAATAGGGTCGCATTTTACCGCATCCTGCCACGCAACCGCTTATCCAAGCGCCCGCATCAGCTTGACCACCTCGGGAATACCACGCAGCTTGCGCAGAATATCAGCTAGATGCTTGCGATTCTTTACGTCGACAATCATGTGAATCGTCGATGCCATGGTGTCATCATCGGAAATGGTGACACTGGAGATATTGGCACCTTGCGAGGAGATCTGCGATGCAATCCGTGCCAGCACGCCACGCTGGTTCTTGGTGACGAGGCGGATGCTGGCAGGAAAGTCCTGATCCATATCGGGCGACCACGCAACCGACATGATGCGGCTGCTATCGGCCACCTTGCGCACATTGGCGCATTCACTGCGGTGGATCACCATGCCCTTGCCGGCTGTCATCATGCCAACGATCGGGTCGCCCGGTATGGGCGTGCAACACTTGGCGAAGTTGAGCACCAAACCATCGGCCCCCTGGATCATCAGCGGCTTTTCGGTCTGATCAGCATCCTCATCCGTAGCGCTGGCCAGCAGTTTGCCGGCAATGACCGCAGGTAACCGCTCCCCCATACCGATATCGCAGTAGAGATCATCCACGCTCTTGTAGCCCATCTCTTCGAGCATGGCTGACAGCGTCTCCGGCAGATCGGTCTTGCGATAACCCATGTAGGAGAGTGCATTCTGCAGAAGCAGTCGCCCCTGCTCCACGGCCTCATGGCGACGAATGTTCTTCAGGTAATTGCGGATGTTGTGGCGCGCTCTGGCGGTGACCACATAATTGAGCCACACCGATCGCGGTCGCGCATCGGGTGCGGTAATGACCTCGACCGTCTGACCATTCTGCAGCGGTGTGCTCAGCGGCGACAGGTGACGATCGATCTTGATCGCAACACAGGAGTTGCCGATATCGGTATGTACTGCATAGGCAAAATCCAGCCCGGTTGCTCCGCGAGGCAGCTCCATGATCTCGCCACGAGGCGTGAATACATAGACTTCATCGGGGAACAGATCAACCTTGACGTTCTCCATGAATTCCAGCGCATTGCCGGTATTGTGCTGCAGATCCATCACCGTGCGCAGCCATTCGTGGGCGCGGCGCTGGGCGGCCGTACTGTATTCATCACCGCTCTTGTAGTGCCAGTGCGCGGCGATCCCTGTTTCGGCAACCTGATCCATCGCCGTGGTTCTGATCTGCACTTCGATCGGAATCCCGTGGGTGCCAAACAGAATGGTATGCAGCGACTGGTAGCCATTGGCCTTGGGTATCGCGATATAGTCCTTGAAGCGACCCGGCACCGGCTTGTACAGCGTGTGTATTGCACCCAGCACGCGATAGCAGGTGTCCTTGTTTTCGACGACGATACGTATTGCAAAGACATCAAAGACTTCGCTGAACGACAGATGCTTGTCACGCATCTTGCGATAGATGCTCCAGAGATTCTTCTCCCGCCCGTAGACACGTGCCTGAATGTCATACTCCTCCAGGCGCCGGACGATGGAAGCTTCGACCTTGCGCACCAGCTCCTTGCGCTGCCCCTTGATCCTCAAGACCGACGCTTCGAGCACGCGATAACGCATGGGATAGAGCGCCTCGAATCCAAGCCGCTCCAGCTCGCGGCGAATCGCACTCATGCCGAGACGCTGCGCAATTGGCGCGTAGACTTCCAGCGTCTCGCGGGCGATGCGACGACGCTTGTCGGGCCGCAGCGCCGTGACTGTGCGCATGTTGTGGAGCCGGTCAGCCAGCTTGACGAGGATCACCCGCAGATCACTCGCCATGGCGAGCATCATCTTGCGAAAGTTGGCCGCCTGGGCTTCTTCCCGGGAATCGAATTTGAGATGCGTGAGCTTGCTGACACCATCGACCAGCATGGCGACATCTTCACCAAACTGCTCGCTGATGTACTCACGCTCCATCGGCGTATCTTCGATGACATCGTGCAGAATGGCCGCAGTAATGCTCTCCGCATCCATGTGCATTTCTGCCAGGATGCGCGCCACTGCGAGGGGATGGTAGATATAGGCTTCACCGCTGGCGCGGAGCTGACCATCGTGAGCATCCGCGCCAACCAGATAGGCGCGGTAGATGGTCTTGACCTCTTCAGGCTTGAGATACGACTCCAGAATCGCGCAGAGATCGCTGACCAGAAATCGTTCCGGCTCTGGGGCATGCCGTATGACAGGGAGGGTTTCTTCCGGCTTCACGCCTGGGGGGTCTTTAGACACTTTCCTGAACTTCTGATCGCAACAAACCAACCATCAAAAGGAAATCATGTCGGAATCGGCATGGGAAAGCTCTTCGGGTTGCTCCAGAACTTCAATACCGACATTGCCTTCAGCAATCTCGCGCAACGCAATCACGGTGGGCTTGTCGTTTTCTTCCTCTACCGTAGGCTGGGCACCGGCATAAATCTGGCGCGCACGTCGGGCCGCGGACAGCACCATGTCAAAACGGTTAGGAATGTTTTCCATGCAATCTTCTACAGTAACTCGAGCCATTATCACTCCGATAAAATAAACAGTATTTCCATTGTATGAGCTTCTGATGAGTTAAGGAACCTTTGTCTATCCTTCAACCAACAAATCCTCGATAACATCCGCCAAACGGACCCGCTGTACGGATTGCCGCAGACGGCTGGCACGAAAAACCTGTTCCAGCTCATCGAGCGCATCCTCAAACACATCATTGACGATCAGGTAGTCGTATTCCGCGTAGTGCGACATCTCCTCCCTGGCATCGCGCATTCGCCCCTCGATGACTTCACTGCTGTCCTGGCCTCTGCTCTGCAGGCGTTCGCGCAGCACCTCGCGTGACGGCGGCAGTATGAACACCGACACCACATCGTCCATGGCCGCCCGAACCTGCCTTGCGCCCTGCCAGTCGATTTCGAGAATGACATCCTGCCCTTCACGCAGGCTGCCCTCGATCATCGCGCGGGATGTGCCATAGGCATTGCCGAACACCCGGGCATGTTCAATGAACTCACCCTGTTCGACCAGCCGATCAAATGCCTCCGGGGAGACAAAATGATAATCGACCCCGTCCTGCTCGCCCGGCCGCTGCTGGCGAGTGGTATGCGACACCGAAAGACGCAGGTCGCCCATGCGCTCACTCAACGCCTTGAGCAGGCTGGTCTTTCCGGCCCCGGAGGGCGCCGAAACAATAAATAACGTTCCTGAAAACATCACATTCACTCCATCAGCGGTCACCACGGCGCCAGCCGCCACAACTACCTGCCATCGCCAACCGCAAAATATTCAATACAATTCAGATGCTTGTAGGCAACCGGCCCTATTCAATCGGCACCCGGCCACAACGAATCACCTTTCTCTTCACCTCAAACACCAGCACGGCAGACTGTACACGCTTTCACTTTCGCTGCAACACGTGATTTACTTGCACCAATCTCCGAGCTTTTACAACGACATGCGCTATTCTTCCCATCAATATACCCGCCGCAATTGGGGTCGCCGACGCCGTCGCGGGTTCAGCCTGCGCTGGATCCCGGTTCTGCTGTTTGCCGGCTACTTTGCCTTCTACTACTTCAGCCATCAGGAAACCGTACCGTTGACGGGCCGCACCCAGCTGGTCGATATCAGTCGCCAGGAAGAGATGCAGTTGGGGCTGCAATCCTGGGCAGAAATCGAAAGCCAGTCTCGCCTGGTCCACTCCGGACACAATCTCGATGTCATCCGTGAAGTCGGCGCCAGAATCGCAGCCGCAGCCAGAGACGAAGATCCGGGATTCGACTGGGAATTCAATCTGATCGATTCCGACCAGGCCAATGCATTTTGCCTGCCGGGCGGCAAGGTCGCATTCTATACCGGCATTCTGCCCATTGCCGAAAACGCGGATGGTGTGGCCGCCATCATGGGCCATGAAATTGCCCATGCCATCGCCCGTCACGGAGCCGAGCGCATGGCTTACCAGAAGCTGGTACAGTTCGGCTCGATGGCCGCCAGCGTGGCGATGGGTGACATGGACTTCGGCACGCGCCGAGCCGTGATGGGCGCCATGGGCGCTGGTGGGCAGTATGGCATTCTGCTGCCCTTCTCCCGCAAGCATGAGTCCGAGGCCGATTACATCGGGCTGATGTATCTGGCCAGAGCCTGCTTCGATCCCCGCGAAGCCCCCAGACTCTGGGAGCGCATGCAGCAAGCCAGCAGTGGTGGCGTCGCCGAGTTTTCCTCCACCCACCCCAGCCCGGAAACCCGTATTCAAAACTTCAGGGAATGGATGCCCGAAGCACTGCAAGTCAGGGCGCAATACTGCGGCACGGAAGCACTACCGATCACAGAGGACCCCCCTGCACAGCCAATCCCGGAGGTAATGGAACCTGCCCTTCCGGAAGGCGTCTTTGACGCCGGCTTTCTATCACCCAACAATCAACCATGACAGGAGAAACACCATGTCCGTAGCAAGAGTCACCGAAATCATCGCATCCTCGGAAAAAGGCTTTGAAGATGCCGTCAAGAACGGCGTCAAGCGCGCCAACAAAACCCTGAAGAACGTCAGAAGCGCCTGGGTCACCGACCACAGTGTTCATTGCGGCAAGAATGGCAAGATTACCGAATACCGGGTTCGCCTGAAGGTAACGTTCATTCTGGAGGGCTGATCCCCACTCCTCGACCCGGTTGCCAACACAACCGGGTCGACAATGGATCGGAGCAATAACATGGCCAACGCGAAGAAATATCTCTGGCTGGGAATCTACTTTGCCGTATTGATCTGGTCTGCAATCCATCCCAGGGATCTGTTTACCTGGGTACTAGAAGTAACACCCGCCCTGATTGGGCTGGTCGTTCTGGTACTCACCTACCGCCGTTTTCCGCTCACTCCCCTCGCCTACACCCTGATTCTGCTGCACAGCATCATCCTGATGGTTGGTGGCCACTATACCTATGCTGAAGTGCCGCTGTTCGACTGGCTGGGAGAGCTGTTCGGCTGGACGCGCAACAATTATGACAAGGTCGGACACCTCGCACAGGGGTTTGTTCCCGCCATCCTTGCCCGTGAAATCCTGCTGCGCAAGCATGTCGTCAACGGCCAGCGCTGGCTGGCATTTCTGATTATCTGCTTCTGCCTCGGCTTCAGTGCATTCTATGAATTGATCGAATGGTGGGCAGCGCTGTTGAGCGGTGATTCCGCCACCGCTTTTCTCGGTACGCAGGGATATCAGTGGGATACACAATCCGATATGGGGTATGCCCTGCTGGGTGCGATTGCTGCGTTAGTGTTACTGACACGCCTGCATGATCGCCAGCTGGCTGAACTCGGAACCTATTCCACAACACAGGAGACGTAGGGCGTATTAGCAACAGCGTAATACGCCACCCCTCCCAACAGAACACCATACACGGAATTTGCTTGAAGACTTGGCTGCTCTTGGCGCAATACGCTATCAGCTATTGCGCCCTACGGGCTTATTCCACAACACAGGAGACGTAGGGCGTATTAGCGACAGCGTAATACGCCACCACTCCCAACAGAACGCCGTACGCGGAATTTGCTTGATGACTTGGCTGCTCTTGGCGCAATACGCTATCGCTATTGCGCCCTACGGGCTTATTCCACAACGCAGCAACGTAGGGCGTATTAGCGACAGCGTAATACGCCACCACTCCCAACAGGACGCCGTAGAAGTTTGCTTGAAGACTCAATGGTCTCGCTGAACCGACATGGCTACCAATACTTCCATCGCCCGCCGGTAAGGGGAATCAGGGATCGAGGCCAGTGCGGCCTGGGCCTTGTCGGCTTCGGCTTTGGCCACTTCTCGCGTGTAATCGGTTGCCCGGGTTGCCCGAATGACCTCCTGCACATCGTCGATGTACTGGCGCCCCCCCTTCTCGATGGCTTCGCGAATCAGCGCTGCCTGGGCTTCATTGCCTTGCCGCATTGCGTA
>CAYTPO010000026.1:0-2869 GCA_964439815.1 uncultured Thiotrichales bacterium | reverse complement strand
TCACCGAAGGGCAGCATGTGCACAGGAAGGTGATGCAGCGGCTGCATGATCAGGAAAAGGTGAAGGGGGTGACGATGTTTCGTGCCATCAGTGGATTTGGCAGTAGCGGCATGGTGCATCAGAGCACACTGGTCGATATCTCGCTGGATCTGCCACTGGTCATCGAGTTTTTCGATACGCCGGAAAAGGTTACCCGGGCCATCGCCAATCTGGCTGACCTGGTGCAGCCGGATCATGTGATAACATTCGCCGGCGAATCTCACTGACGATATCAAGGACACCATGTTAGATCCCAAATTACTACGCAGCGACCTGCAAGCCGTCGCCGACGGGCTGGCGCGCCGCGGATTCCAGCTCGATACTGCCGCTTTCGAGGCGCTGGAAGAGCAGCGCAAGTCGCTGCAGATCAGAACCCAGCAGCTGCAGAATGACCGCAACACCCGCTCGAAGGCCATTGGCAAGGCCAAGGCGCAGGGGGAGGACATCAAGCCGCTGCTGGCCGAGGTTGGCAAACTCGGGGATGAGTTGAAGGCAGCCGAGGCCGAGCTCTCGGCATTGCAGGAAAATCTGCGGGAGTTGATGGCGGGCGTGCCCAATCTGCTCGATGCCGATGTACCGGATGGCAAGAGTGAGGAAGACAATATCGTCATTCGTCAGTGGGGTGAGCCAAAGACCTTCGATTTCGAGGTAAAGGATCATGTCGATCTGGGGGAGCGTGACGGCGGACTGGACTTCGAGGCGGGTGCCAAACTGGCCGGATCCCGTTTTGTGGTCATGCGCGGCAAGATGGCGCGGCTGCATCGGGCGTTGATCCAGTTTATGCTCGATACGCATGGGCGTGAGCATGGATACAGCGAAGTCTATGTGCCTTACATGGTCAATCGCGACAGTTTGCGCGGTACAGGTCAGTTGCCCAAGTTCGAGGAGGATCTGTTTCGCGTCGACTCCGAGCATGGTTATTACCTGATTCCCACGGCGGAGGTGCCAGTCACCAATCTGGCGCGTAACGAGATTCTCGATGCGGAGGATCTGCCGCTGAAAATGGTCTGCCATACACCTTGTTTTCGCTCCGAGGCCGGGTCCTATGGTCGGGATGTGCGTGGTCTGATTCGCCAGCATCAGTTCGAGAAGGTCGAGATGGTGCAGCTGGTCAGGCCCGAGGATTCGGTGCAGGCGCATGAAGAACTGACGGCTCACGCAGAAGCCATCCTGCGGAAACTGGCGCTGCCGTATCAGCTGGTGTTGCTCTGTGCCGGAGATACCGGGTTTTCGTCGTCCAAGACCTATGATCTGGAAGTCTGGCTGCCGGGGCAGGGCAAGTATCGGGAAATCTCCTCCTGCTCCAACTTCCTCGATTTTCAGGCGCGACGGATGAAGGCACGTTACCGTAACCCGGAAACCGGCAAGCCGGAGTTGCTGCATACTATTAATGGCTCTGGTCTGGCAGTGGGACGGACACTGGTGGCGATACTGGAGAACTATCAGCAAGCTGATGGCTCGGTGGTGATTCCGCAGGTGCTACGCCCCTATATGGGGGGTGACGAGGTCTTGTAATGCGCGTGTATCAGTCGAGCATACAGGTGCCTACGCGTGGACGGGGTACCTACAATATCACCAGCAAGGTCACGGATATCGTTCGCCATAGTGATATCCAGATGGGTACGGCCCACCTCTTCGTCCAGCATACCAGCGCCGGAATCATCCTCTGTGAAAATGCCGATCCCGATGTGCGCCATGATCTGGAAACCTTCATGCAGGATCTGGTGCCCGATGGTGATCCACGGTATCGGCATCAGGATGAAGGGCCGGACGATATGCCGGCACATGTTCGCAGCATGCTGGCCTCTTCGGAAATGACCATCCCTGTGGTGGGCTACGAACCCGGGCTGGGTATCTGGCAGGGAATCTACCTGTGGGAGCATCGCACCGCGCCTCACCAGCGCAATGTCATCGTGACCGTGCAGGGCTATGCGCCGACACAATAGCAGCAGAATCGCGCCCTGCCGGGATCGGATCAAATGCATTACCTTTGATCTCGATGATACGCTGTGGGAGTGCAAGCCGGTCATTCTTCGCGCCGAGGAAACCTTTTACCAGTGGCTTGAAACACACCACCCCGAGGTGACGCGCCGTTATTCCTACAAGGCGTTGATCGAGTCGCGGATTGCGTACATGAAAGCCAATCAGCATCATGCCTTCGACCTGACGCGGCTGCGCAAGAATTGGCTGGCGGACATCGTTGCTGAAACCGGAGCCTCCAACGAGGTGATTGAGGAGGGGTTTCAGGTCTTCTGGGAAGCCCGAAACCAGGTGGCGTTGTTTGCGGGCGTTCGTGAGACCCTGCAGCAGCTGGGGCAGCGCTTTGTACTGGGTTCCATTACCAATGGCAACGCCGATATCCACAAGGTGGGGCTGGGGGATTATTTCGATTTTGCAATCACGGCAGCCGAGGCCGGAGTGGCCAAACCTGAAAGTGCCATCTTCCAGGCGGCCGCAGACAAGGCAGGCGTTGCCATGGGTGATCTGCTGCATGTGGGGGATGACTCGGATCGTGACGTGATTGGCGCACTGCACTGTGGTGCCATGGCGGCCTGGGTCACACCTCAGGAACATCCCGAATGGCCACATGATGTTTTCCCGCAGCTGGTCGTCCAGCATGTGCAGGAGCTACCTGACCTGTTGATGAGATAGATTGGTAACGACTAGGAGCCTGTCCGAGAATAGGGAGCCTACTGCGGGAAAGCCATTTTGGCCCTTTTTCCCCCTGATTTTCGTCAAATATAACCAATATTCTCCTCAAATCAGTGAAAAAAATGACCTAAAACGGCTTTCCCTCGCTACGACTCCTATTCTCGGACAGCCTCCCAGG
>CAYTPO010000025.1:0-5736 GCA_964439815.1 uncultured Thiotrichales bacterium | reverse complement strand
CCCTGTTTGGTTCCTCGTTGCACCTGATTTCGGGGCCGACCACCGCTATTTCCATCGTCATCTTCTCTGCTGTCAGCAATCACGCAGAGCCGGGCTCTCCAGAGTTCATCCAGATGGCGCTGACCATTACCTTTCTGGCCGGGATCTACCAGCTGGCCTTTGGTCTGGCGCGGCTGGGAGCACTGGTCAATTTCGTTTCGCATACCGTGGTGGTGGGCTTTACCGCCGGTGCGGCCATACTGATCGCCACCAGCCAGATGAAGCACGTACTGGGTGTGGAGGTACCACGCGGCGAGTCGTTTCTGCATACCTGGATGACGCTGTTTGATCATCTCGGGAACGTCAACTATTACGTGCTGGTCACGGCGGCGGTGACACTGCTGACGGCGTTGCTGGTGAAGCGCTTCATCCCGGTCATCCCCAACCTGCTGGCCGGGTTGATCGTGGGCAGTGTGGTGGCGCTGATACTGCATGGCAGTGAGCATGGGGTTGCACTGGTGGGGGAGATTCCACGACATCTGCCACCAATATCCAGTCCGGATTTTTCACTCTCGTCCATCAGATTACTGGCGCCTGAGGCCTTTGCAGTCGCCTTGCTGGGTCTGATCGAGGCTGTATCCATCAGCCGCTCCATTGCATCCAGATCGCATCAGCGCATCGATGGCAATCAGGAATTCATTGGGCAGGGGTTGTCGAATATCGTTGGCAGCTTCTTTTCCAGTTACGCGGGTTCCGGCTCCTTCACACGCTCTGGCATCAACTACACTGCGGGTGCCAAGACACCGATGTCAGCGATATTCGCTGCCGCCTTTCTGGCGCTGATCGTATTGCTGGTCGCTCCGTTGACAGCCTATCTGCCGATTGCGGCCATGGGCGGCGTCATTCTGCTGGTCGCCTACAACCTGATAGATACCCACCACATCAAGGAGATCCTCAAGATCAGCAAGTCGGAAACGGCGGTGCTGTTGACCACGTTCTTTGCCACGCTGTTTCTCGAACTCGAATTTGCGATCTATCTGGGTGTACTGCTTTCGTTGCTGCTGTTCCTCAATCGAACATCCACTCCGGATGTGGTGGAGCTGGGGCCGGGTACCGAACCGGATACCGGCAAGCGCTACCTCGCCAATCTGGATGAGAAGCCGATCATTCAGTGCCCGCAGCTCAAGATCATCCGTATCGACATGTCGATCTACTTCGGTTCCGCTACCCATATCCAGACCAAGCTGCATCAAATCAGTGAGCGTGATGGCTACCACCATATTCTCATCATCTGTACTGGCGTCAATTTCATCGACATGAGCGGTGCAGAGATGCTGGTTCAGGAGGCGCAGCGTCTCGAAGACCTCGGTGGCGGTTTGTATTTTGCCGAGATCAAACCACGGGTCTATGATTTCATCAGCCGCGCCCATTTCATCCGCAAGATTGGCAATACGCATTTCTTTGACGAGAAGAAAGAGGCCATTCGGGAGATCGTCAAGAAACTCGATCATGACCAATGCAAGGTTTGCAAGGTCCGGGTATTTAGTGAGTGCAAGAATTTCACCTGAATCCGAGGTTTGAACGGCTGTTGGTCAGCGCCCTGACAAGGCGCTGACTGGAAAAAAATCCCGCAAACAGGCATCCTCACTCCATCCAATAACAACGGGTGGTATGCCATGTCCTCTGATATCGATCTCTCCTGGCTGGATTCTCTCGAACTGACGGGAACTGCAGCCAGTTTTGCCAAATTCTGCAAGGAAGAGCTACAGCGTCGCAGTAACGCTGATATCGATTTTGACCCGGAAGTCTATACCGAGGCGGTCAAGCTGGTGTTACGCAAGCTGGGTGGCCTGGAAATGGAGGGCATGCAGTGATTATTACCCGCATCCAGTCGGAGAACTTCCTCAAATACCGCAATCTCGATATCCGCGATCTGCCCGAGAAGGGGCTGATTACCGTGGGTGGTCAGAACGAGTCGGGCAAGACAACGATTGGCGAAACACTCTGCTTCGGCCTGTTTGGCCGCACCTTTACGCTGGATCTACTCGACCCTCGAAAACTGATTCGCTGGGGCGCCGCCCGCTGTTCCGTCAATATCGAATTCAGGGGCAGGGATGGACAGCGCTACGAAGTCACGCGATATCTGGACGATGAGGGCGGCTACGGTGCGCGTCTGTTGCGTGTCGAAGAGGGCATGGTATTGGCCAAGGGGCCGGATGATGTCAACAAACGACTGCGTGAACTCAATGGCTTTGGCTACGATGAATTCATCGAGTCGTTCTATCTGGCGCAGCGGGAGCTGACCACACCACATCCTCACAGCCACACCATCAAGGTCATGGCCGGCATTGCCCCACTGACCGAGGTATCGGCGGGATTGCTCAAGGCGACCGAAAAGGAAAACAGTACCGCAGACGCAACACGCAAGGATTATCATGATGTTGCCAACCGTTTTCATGACATGCGGATCAACGAGAAGTGGTTGCCATCGCTGCAGTCCACACACCAGAAACTCACCACCGAAAAGGCACACAAATCCGAGCTGCTGTCGGGCCTGAAGACGGCCTCCGACACCTACCAGCGGGCTGCACCGGTAGCGTGGAAGTCGCAGCGCCTGAGCAAGTTGTTCTTTATCCTCTCCATTCTGGCCTTTACCTTTGCCGCCCTGTTCTGGGTCATCTGGGGCACCTTGAATCTGATTCCCGAATCACCCCAGGCAGTAGCGCTCTCTTCCTGGCTCGAGAGCACGATGCCTTCCTGGAAAGAGAGTCTGCAGCCGTTATTGCAGCCAGCCGCATGGGTATTTTCCGGGCTGTTTGCATTGATGCTGTTCGGCGTCTGGCGGATGAACCTCAAGGCAGACCGTTTCGCGTACCAGGCAAAAGGGCTGCTCGACGATCTCGACAAAACCGAAACCGAATTCGGCAAGGGGGATGTGACCTTTCCGGCGCGTGTTGCGAAATTCTTCAGGAAGAAGGGAATCAAGCCGGTGGAACGCGATTACCGCGTACTCCTTGGCGAGCTTGCCAGCCTGAAAGACGGCGTGGCGGCACTACGGGCCACGCCAGCCCGAGTTCAGGAAATGGCCGCACAGGTTGAGGGCGAGACCGTCAAACGGGAGGAGGAGATTGGTCAGCATGCCAAGGTGCTGGACAAGGAGATAGCACGGGAGAAGAAGCGCCTGACCCATGCTAATGGCTTGAAGAAGATCCAGGTCAATCTCAACCGCAAGCTGAATGACCACCAGCACAAGGTCAACGTCAACGAAACGGCTGTCAGCCTGCTGGAAGCCGCATCACATCATCTTTCGCACCGTTTCAATCAGGAAGTATTGATGCTGGCGGGTGAGGCGCTGCCGGTGTTCACCCAGGGGCGTTACAAACACCTGAAGATCGACGAGAATCTGGATGTGCGGGTATTTTCCAATGAGAAACGCGACTTTATGGATTTCGACGAAACCTCCAGTGGCACACAGCGACAGATCATGCTGTCGCTGCGGCTGGCGATGACGCAGGAGTTGATCAAGAACATCGAGGCGGGGCGGCAATTCATCTTCTTTGACGAACCATTCGCCTTCTTCGACCAGCAGCGCATTCGCAATACGCTGGAACAGCTACCCAACATCAGCGAGGACATTGCACAGATCTGGCTGGTGGCGCAGGAATTTCCGGAAGGCACCGTGGCCGACTACGCGGTTCAGTGCGAACAGGGGTTGGAGGAGCTGATTACCCCCTGAAAGAGGGGGGCGACAGGCTCCTAGGAGCCTGTCCGAGAATAGGAAGCCTACTGCGGAAAAGCCATTTTGGCCCTTTTTCCCCCTGATTTTCGTCAAATATAGCCAATATTCTCCTCAAATCAGTGAAAAAAATGGCCTAAAATGACTTTCCCTCGCTACGACTCCTATTCTCGGACAGCCTCCTAGACGATCGGGCCGATCTCTTCCAGTAACAGCGAATCACCCTGCATGGTTTCCGGTACCTGCAGCCCCATCAGGCGCAGCACGGTGGGGGCAACATTGCTCAAGCCGCCACCGGTTGCCAGTTTCCAGAACGAAGCGTCCACGATCATCAGTGGTACCGGGTAGGCCGTGTGCTGGGTATGCGGCTCGCCGGTATAGGGGTCAACATACTCATCGCAATTGCCATGATCAGCCGTGACGATTACGGAATACGCGTTCTCGACGGCGGCATCGAGCACGCGTCCGACCTGGGCATCCATGAACTCGACCGCCTGAATGATCGGCTCGCGTTTGGCCGAATGCCCCACCATATCGCCATTGGCGAAATTCACCAGAATGAAACTGTAGGCACCCGAGCGTATGGCCTCGATGGTGGCATCGGCCACGGCCATCGCGCTCATTTCCGGAGTCTGGTCGTAGGTATCCACGTCGGGAGAGTGGATCATGCGGCGATCTTCGCCGGCATAGGCCTCTTCGCGTCCGCCATTGAAAAAGTAGGTAACGTGCGCGTACTTCTCGGTCTCCGCACAGTGGAACTGCTTGTAACCCGCAAAACTGACGGCCTTGGTCAGCGTGATCTTGGGGCGCTCGGGCGGGAACACGATGGGGGCCAGCAGTTTGGTATCGTATTCGGTCAGGCAGGTGAGGTAGCAGGATTCGAAGTCGCCGCGATCGAACTGGTCGAAATTGTCCATGGCCAGCGACTCGGCGAGCTGCCGGGGGCGGTCGTTGCGAAAGTTGAAGAAGATGACGACATCGCTCTCATTGATGGTCTCGCCATTCTTCAGGATCGTCGGCTGGATGAATTCATCGGTAATACCGTTGTCGTAGGCCTGAAGGATGGCGTGCGTGGCAGTTTCCACGGATTCCCCCACGCCATTGACCAGGAGCTGCCAGGCATCCTCGGTGCGATCCCAGTGATTGTCCCGATCCATTGCATAGAAGCGGCCGATGATGGTTGCGATATGCCCACCTGCCTTGCGCAGCTTCTTCTCCAATGGCTCAAGGTACTGGATGGCAGACTTGGGCGGGGTGTCTCGGCCATCGCAGATCATGTGCATCACCGGGGTGACATGGTGCTTGCGACACATCTTGATCAGCGCGGAAATATGGGAGCAGTGGCTGTGAACGCCGCCATCCGACACCAGACCAACCAGGTGCACCGGTCGATCATGGGATTTGGCCTCCTGAATGGCGTCGAGCAGAACCGTATTGTGGAAGAAGCTGCCGTCTTCGATGGCATCATTGATGCGCACCAGATCCTGCCGGATGATGCTGCCACAGCCGAGAATCGTGTGGCCGACCTCGGAGTTGCCAAACTGACCCACGGGCAGGCCAACCGCGCGCCCGGAAGCATCGATGGCCGTGTGCGCATACTTGGCAAAATACTCGTCCAGCCGGGGAGTCCGGGCTTCGTGGACCGCATTGTTTTCCTTGCTGGGATTCAGCCCGAAACCGTCAAGAATCAGCAGGATGGTATTGCGGCGGGGGACGTGGCGCTTGTCAGTCATAGGGGATCGATGGCCGGATTGACGAAGCGGGGGATTCTAGCAGTTCTGGCGGTTGTGTGACGAATGCCCCTTATCCCGCTGCCGGGATCAGGGGCTGAAGTTTGCATGAATCTGGTGGTTACTTTTTCTCTTCCGGGGGTTGAGAATCGTCGGCACTGGTATCATCCTGATCGCTGTCGCTGTCGCTGTCGCTGTCGCTGTCGCTGTCGCTGTCGCTGTCGCTGTCGCTGTCGCTGTCGCTGTCGCTGTCGCTGTCGCTGTCGCTGTCGCTGTCGCTGTCGCTGTCGC